>JBCBDM010000015.1:0-30872 GCA_038529705.1 Bacteroidota bacterium | reverse complement strand
AGGATCTCCCATGCCGTCTACGCAGATAGAGGTCATCGTCTCACCGGTTCCAGTGATCTCGATCGCTGCAGCATCGGCGGCACATTGTGCGTACGCACTAAAAGTCGTTACCAGCAAAAAGGCAAAGAAAGCAATAGCCTTCTTACTGGTTTTAAAAAAAAGTAGTCTTCTCATCATTAAGCTTTTTTATTTTATGATACCACAAAATAAATACGCCTAACGCTGTTCAAATGTAAGCTAGCTTACATAAGAAATGTCTTAAGAAATTTTTAACAGCTATTTTTTTGTAAGCTCCAGTTTTTCAGCAAAGTAATCGCAGAAGTCCCGCATGGTCGCACTCATCTTTTCGTCATTGGTCGCGCGCTGGAACGTATCTGCCATTGCCGTAAGTGTTTGATGAAAGAATACCTTCATTTCATCCAACGGCATATCTTTGGTCCAAAGATCTATTCTAAGAGCCTCCTTGGCCTTATGGTCCCAAACCGAAAGCAGGAGTGCTTTAGAAGCCTCATTATCTACGCCTCCATCTGGAGCAGACCAATGTAGTTCTTCCGGAATCTTATTCTCATCCAGGCCTACTTTAATTTTTATTTCTGAAGTGTGTGCACTCATTTTTTTGGTTTGTATTTAGATTCTTTAAATAATTCTTCTGCCGACACCACCATAAGCTCTTCTACAGCGACGTCATTTTTTTCCATATAGGATCTGACGATTTGCCAACCCATGAACCGACCTATCATTCCTGGCGATTCGTTATCCAACTCCAGATTGAATTTTGAAAAAGGTGCGGGATTGATAAATCGCCCGGATAATTTATTGTCGGTGCTATACAACAGTTCTTTTTCTACAAAAAACCGCCAAATATAGGCTTCGTTATCTAAAGCCCATTGCATCTCGGCTTCGGTATATCCAATTTTTAAAGCGTCTTTGCTATCTGGCAACCAAAGGTCCTTGAGGTATAACTGCTTCCCAAAATAAACCATTTGCGACAATAGCGATCTCTGTTTAGGAAGAGCCACATAATTTCGGGCATAGGCGGTTGCCACATCGGAAGGCAACATAGTGGGTTCCATAGTTTTTGTAATATATCTGGAGATATCAATATAGAAAGGATGATTACTTCCCAAATAGGTATCCAGTTCCAAAACCAATAGACTATCGGTAGCGATTACTTTATTCTTATAATCCACATCCGAAGTGGCTGTAAATACCTTTGGAACCACAAAGTCCGGAAAGTAATATTTAATATGTTGAAAAATAGACTGCAGGTCGTCTTCCAGGTTTTCTTCGGAAGGAAATACATCCAAAACTGCCTTATTCAATTGCTGTTGTAATGTATCCGTAATTCGCTGCTCCCAAATACTGTCCGGAAACCTTCGAGGAAAGAACATGGGGTATTGTGCTTTCAGGTCCGGAATATCACGAACGGCAGCACTTCCGAAGATCTTATCAAACCTCACCACCTCAACATCTATGGGAATTTTGGAGATCTCATTCTCCAATTCAGATTTTGAATCACACCCAAAAATAACAAGAGGAAGGAGGACGACAAAGAGAAATTTCTTCATATAAATTTATTTATTGGGTCTTTAACGGTAAACCTTTTTATAAATTTTAGTTTTTGGGTACATTTGCAAGGCAAAGGTATCAATATTCATCGTTAAAACCATCTGAAATGCATACAGAAAAAGTAGTAGATCATATTGTAGACTGGCTTAAGGACTATGCTCAAAAAGCGCATATGAAAGGTTTTGTTATTGGTATAAGTGGAGGTATTGATTCTGCCGTAACTTCCACCCTTTGTGCGAGAACAGGATTGGAACTCCTATGTTTGGAAATGCCTATACACCAAGCTCCCTCTCAAGTGAGTCGAGCACAAAATCATATAGATTGGCTGCAAACGAACTTCGATAAAGTTAGCACCCATACCATCGACCTTACACCGGTTTTCGACAACTTTGTAGATGCAGTTCCTAAGGTCGAAAACGAAGAGTCCCGTTTTCTCTCTCTTGCCAATACCAGAGCCCGGCTTCGAATGACTACCTTGTACTATTTCGCTGCTTTGAACAAGTATCTGGTGGCCGGAACCGGGAACAAGGTAGAGGACTTTGGCGTGGGATTCTACACCAAGTACGGAGATGGCGGGGTGGACTTGAGCCCGATTGCAGATCTTATGAAAAGTGAAGTATATGATCTAGCTCGATATATGGGTGTAAACCAGGAAATCATTGATGCAGCGCCCACCGATGGTTTGTGGGGAGACAACCGTACGGATGAAGACCAAATTGGAGCTACTTACGACGAACTGGAATGGGCCATGCACATGCAAGACCAAGGTAAGACTTCGTCGGACTTCCAAGATCGAGAAAAGACCGTTTTCGAACTTTATATGCGCTTAAACAGTGCCAATCAACACAAAATGAAACCCATACCTGTGTGCGAAATTCCTGCAAATCTGAGGTGATATTCGTGTTTTAACGAGTTTTCGTACTGTTGAACGAAAAATCTGTCAAACCCTTCTAAGATTTTATAGTTTTGGATTTGTAGTAGAAGTATTACAAAACCTCACACTTTTAAGACCATCCCCGTTTTTAAGTGAAGACTTTATAAAGGGACTATAATATGAAAAGAATCGTTATTGCAGATCACCACCCGGTGACCCGAAAAGGGATAGCTTGTATGCTAAAGAAGAATGAAAACTTCTCAATCGTTGGAAAAGCTAACAACGGAGATGAGTTATTCAAGAATTTACAAGAATTCACTCCCGATATTCTCATTATGGAAATTGACATGCCACAAATCAATGGCATCAATGCATTGCGTACCATCAAAACAGAATTTCCGGAAACCCGTGTAATGATCTTCTCTACCCACCCGGAAGAGATTTATGCATTGCGTTCTATTAAATCTGGTGCTGCTGGATATGTCCCGAAAACGGCATCAAACAAGGTGTTCTTAAAAGCCTTGAAGCAAATCTCCAAAGGAGGTATCTTCCTGAACGAGGACCTTACCTCGACCTTTACAAGCCGAAATGTAGGCGAAGCCAGTGCTATTAGCCGTTATAAAAAATTGTCTTCTCGTGAGATAGAGGTTCTTAATTTACTTTCCAGTGGGAAGCGCAACAAGGATATAGCGAATGCGCTGAACATTAACGAAAAAACGGTTAGCACTTACAAGACAAGATTATTGAAGAAATTAAAAGTGGACAACCTGGCAGATCTTATTCACCAGTCCCGCATGTTTCAGTTTGGATAATTAAACAACTCTGTTCAATTTTTCGGATAGCACCATTCGTAAGGTGTTATAATCTCTTATATTTTCCATTATAGAATGGGTATCATTAGCAGTTCCTTCTTTTACCTCGTTGGCCAGTTCATCGATTTTCATGGAAACAAGATGACGCCTTAGACTCAGGATCGTCTCACTCACTACTTGTGGGATGGTGTCCTTTTTTTGCTTCACATAGATCTCCTTACTCTCCCAATTCCCCAATTGATACTTTTCCTCATCCATGAGGATATGAGTAACTGTTTCTGCTCTTTCAGGCTGCAACTGATTCACAAAACTTTCTACCTTGAGCTCTTGTTGCTGGTTTAGGCTATTTATGATTTCGAAATAGAGTTCCTTAAACTCTTCGTTGGCAAACTCGATCTCATCCTCCTGAAGGTCCAGATATATTTTTTCGAAGACCCGAGAGGTAACCATCTCAGGTTTAAAATTGATCTTCCCATCTTCCGAAGCCTCCAACATCAAATCTTCAAATTGTTCTTCCACATTCCCATAGAGCAAGAGTAATTCGATAATCTTCCGCTCCAGTTCGAACTGCACATCCACCTTTTTCACCACCTGTTTCTGAGCGGGAATCACCTCCATAGGTTGTGGCGTATCCTTCTTTCCTTTTTTCGCTGCTTCCCTTTTTTCTTTCTGAAGCATTTGCGCCAGGGTACTAAAAAGCACTTCCTCGCTAATATCCATAATCCGGGAGCACTCTTTGATATAAACCTCCTGTTTAATTCCGTCAGGAATCTTAGAAATACTGGTAATCATGTCCCGAATGGTCTCCGCTTTCCTGATGGGATCATTCTTGGCTTCCGAAGCTAATAGTGATGCCTTAAAGTTGATAAAGTCCCTGGCATTCTCTTCCAGGTATAAGGTGAGTTCCTCCAGCGAATTATTCTTGGCAAAACTATCCGGGTCCTCTCCTTCCGGAAAGGTACAGATTTTAACGTTCATACCTTGTTCCAAGATAAGGTCCACCCCTCTGAGGGATGCCCTCAAACCGGCAGCATCTCCATCGAACAGCACGGTAATGTTTTTGGTCAACCGATTTACCAATCGAATCTGCTCCGGAGTTAAGGCGGTTCCCGATGAAGAAACCACATTGTGAATTCCTCTTTGATAGAACTGAATGACATCTGTATATCCTTCTACCAGGTAACAGTTATCTTCCTTAGCAATACTTTGTTTGGCATGATAGATCCCGTAGAGCACTTTGCTCTTGTGATAGATATCACTTTCGGGAGAGTTTAAATATTTGGCCGCCTTTTTATCATTGGTAAGAATCCTTCCTCCAAAGCCCAATACTCTTCCACTTAAACTGAGAATAGGAAACATCACCCGGCCTTTGAAACGATCAAATTGCTTTTCCCCTTTTACAATGGTGAGTCCTGTCTTTTCGAGAAAGCTCAACTGATACCCATTCTTCAAGGCATGAGAAGTAAAAGCATCCCAGGCATCAGGGGAGTATCCCAGGGCGAATTTTTTGATGGTCTCTTCTGTGAAGCCTCGTTCTTTGAAATAGGTCTTCCCTATGGCCTTTCCCTGTTCGCTATTGAGTAAGGTGTCATGGAAATAGTCCTTAGCGAATTCACTAACCAGATACAGGCTCTCCCGTTCACTGGCTTGTTGTTTTTGTTCATCCGTCTGCTGGGTCTCTTCTATTTCAATTCCATATTTCTTCGCGAGATACTTAATAGCCTCCGGATAGGTGAAATGCTCGTGCTCCATAAGAAATGCCACGACATTTCCGCCCTTGCCACTGGAAAAATCCTTCCAGATCTGCTTTACTGGAGACACCATAAAACTTGGGGTTCGCTCGTCACTAAACGGACTCAAACCTTTGAAGTTGCTACCGGCTTTCTTCAGTTGTACAAAATCACCGATCACCTCCTCTACACGGGCGGTATCGAATACTTGGTCTATGGTGGTTCTCGAGATCAAACTTCAGAATTAATCAGCAGAAAAAGATACACAAATATACTTTTAAATGACCACCTTCAAATTCCAAATCATAAAAAAGGCTCCCATCACAGGAGCCTTTGTGCTAATTCAAGATATTATGACCCTTAATCCCAGTCCCAACGCAACCCTAAGGAGACGTTACGCTGTTCTACCGGATTGTCCTTAAAGATGGTGTTAAGGTCGTATTTGGCATATAGAGAAAGGTCGCTCCAGCCCACATATGCTGCCAGCCCATATACAAAGTTATTGGTATTGTAACTGCCTTTCAGTTTCTGTTTCACCGATTCTCCATCGTCATCAAATTTTAATTTTTGACGAGCTCCCAAATTAATTCCGGCATATCCCCCCAGTCCTATTTTAAACTTATTGTGGGTATTATATCTGAAATAGTCTTCTCGTTCCACTTTGTTAGATGGCCCCATCTCAAAGAACACAGGCACCACCAGATTATCCATTCTAAATTTCGATTTATCCAGATTTATGGGAAATTCCTGTAATTCTGTTTGAGCCCCTGTATCCACAAAATACCGATTATCCGTAGGTTTTAACCCATTGAATTGGAACGACAATCCATATTTGAAACGAAGCCAATTACTCTCCTTAAACACTCTGGTGCTCCAGGACAAGCCAATTTCCGCGTATCGGCTACCCGCTACTTTATATGGAGAATCATCCAGGGACTGTCCTTCAATAATGGCATTGTTTAGTCCAAATGAAAAAACAAAATGACTGGACGTTCTTCTGTCATATTTGCGCTTACGGTTGGGAGCATCCCTTATATCGATCCCAAACCAAGTCTTACCAGTTTCCTCATTCGTTCCAATGTTGATCCCAAAAATATTCCGGCCTTCCGTTTCGCCGTTCCTTTCTATTAAGGCAATCTTGTTATCTATGATGGCCAATTTATTCTCAATGTTGAGGGCGTGTTTCTCCGCTGCCTTTTTCTTGAGTTCCTCAGCCTCGGTGTAGGTGATCTCGTTGTTATCAAAACGCTTATTGATAGCTTCTACTTCTCTTCCGAGCGCATTTTTTTCGCTATTAATCACTTGCTCCTTACTTATTTTAAGCAATTCCAATGTGTTGTTTTCTTCTTCCTGGGCGTAAGAATTAGACAAAGCTAGCGCCCATAGTACCAAGACGGTACCTAAAGTAATTAATCTCATGTGTGTTCGATTTTTAATTGCTTTCGATAGAAAGCATGATTGATGATTGAATTTGATCCCTTCGTACGCACTCAGATTCCTGAGCTTGAAGAAGGATTAGTTATTGCGTTCCACTACCGCAGTCCGCACCTTGTTGAATCCATCTCCTAGGGCTTCAAAAACCCGATCTCTAAAACTGCGTTCCAGTTCGGATTCCACATCCTGAAGCAATGCCGTAGCGTCTACTTTATTACTCCCGGAGTTCAGGATTCTGTTGGTGGCAATATCACGTTGAGCCTTGGCCAGAAGCGCATCGATCTCTTCTACTGTCACCACGTTGTTTTCTTTTTGTATTTGCTGAATGTTAGCGACCACCGCATCGATCTTGTTCTCGATAAACAATTCTTCTTTATTATTTACAGGGGATTCAATTACATCCTCACTTTTTTCTTGATTATTTATCGCAACTACCTCATTCATTTCAGTTTCAATGATCACAGGCATATCCTTTTTTACGGCTACAGGTCCTTCCTTTGTTAAGGATGTATTCTCGACTTCTGCGATGCTCTGCTGATTCACATTCTTAACAACCGGATCTATGATCTCTTCCGAAGTTTTCAAGTCCTCGGTAGCCTCTATTTCTCCCAGTTCTTGTACAGCTTCTTGCTTTACAACGTCATTAGACGTCCGAACTTCCTCAAGTGGAGTTTCCTTTAGCGTGTCTTCGGTGGTGTCTTCTACCAATTGATCCGTAAGCACTTCTTCTTTAGGGCCGAACAACATGGTTACTGCCAGCAGTATTCCTATCAATCCAGCCGCCACAGCCATCCACATCCTCCGGCGGTTCCTTTTCGGCATTTCTTCCTCCAGGGAGGCCGCTAGTTTATTCCAGCTATCCGTTTGGGGTTGAAGCTCCCGTTCCTGCAACTTCTCTCGTATGTTCTCTTCAAATTTAATGGGTGCCATAACTTAATTTATTTTGTTTGGTAACAGTTTTCTGAAGCATTTTTCTCGCTTTGAACAACTGTGTCTTGGAGGTGCTTTCCGAAATATTGAGCAACTCTGCTATTTCACTATGCTTATAGCCTTCTACAGCATATAAAACAAATACGGTCTTATATCCATCTGGTAGTGCATCGATCATCTTTTGGATCTCATCTACCTCCAATGCCGTTTCTATATAGGCCACGTGCTCCTTGGAATTCTCCAATTCCGTTTCATTTTGAAATTGCAACTTTTTGTCCTTTCGCAATTGAGAGATGGATTCGTTGACCATAATGCGCCGTATCCAACCTTCGAAACTTCCTTCATTCTTATAAGAACCCAAATGAGTAAAGACTTTTAGAAATCCGCTGAGCATCACTTCCTCCGCTAACTCTGTTCTTTTTAGGTATTGTCTGCAAACACTGAGCATCTTGGGTGCAAAAAGCTCGTACAGCTCGTGTTGTGCTTTTCGGTTTCCCTTCTTAGCCCGACTAATAAGTTTCTCGTAATTTTTATGTAAGGATACTACTCTCATAAAACACGTTTCACAGACGCTTCTATTACCATAGACGCAGGTGAATTAAAAAAGGTTGTCTGGGGTTGAAAAAAAATGTCCGAAGTCCGAAGTCCGAAGCTAAAGGTATTGAATTGTTGGAAGAAAATTGGCGTTGGGAAGGAGAAGTTATATGGTTCCCGTGTTCCTCATAGACTTTGCCCAAAAGTCAAAAGATTGTTATCCGGGTCAAGTACCGAAAATTCTTTTTATCCCCAGGGTTTCAATTCCAACGGTCCGTTAGGGTGAATGCTCGTCTTATTTTCCAATAAGGACTTGTAGAATTCGTCAATATTGTTTACCCTCAAATAAACCTGACCGTAATTTTCTTTCGGATTTAGTTCTTTGAAGAGGAAGAAATGGATTTGGATCTGATCTTTTTCCAGCATCAGGTAGTTGTTATAGTCGGCACTTCCAAATTCTTTAAAGCCCAATTGAATTACGTAAAACTCGCGAGTTATATTTTTGTCGCACATGGGTGATTTAGGATGAATGGCTGTGATCATATTATTTCATGTTAAGCGAATCATTTAAAAGAGCAGATGAAGATTTTGGTGAATTTAAGCAGGCTATTCATTAAAAATAATCTGTCCACAGAACAGAGAGTCCACCTGCGGGGGCATTCTATAAAAAAGGTCTTGCCCTTTTAGCACAAGTTCTGCCCGGTTGCCTCCTCTTGTTTGATTTCGTGCGTCAGCCCTTGTTTGATAAAAGATGGCTACCACATAGAAAAGGCAATCGTCTTTAGGATCTACAGTTCTTTGAAATCTGGTGGATTCGCTAAAAGACTCCAACTCGGTTACTCCATAACTAAACAGGTTTTGCCTATCAAGGGTCATTTTTTCAGGAGGCAGAAATAATTTCATGAAGGTACCGGGAGAATCAGGAATTTCGATGGGATCGGCAGAAAAATGAACGGTCAGCTCTAAAGGATTCCCAGTTTCATTAACAATACGAGTAAAGAATACCAAGTAACTGTAATTAAAATATTCTTCTGTAGGTCCGGTATATGGCCCACCCTTCGGGAAGCTATTCTGTATTCTTATCCCTTTGGTTTCAGTCTCGCTATACCATTTCACCTTTGTACCTTGTCCTATAGCGAAAGAGTACAACAACATAAAAAACATAACAGATGTGATACATTTCATAATTTCACGACGCTTCAAGTTAAATAGCTATCTAATTCCAGACAAACCTTATCCACCACTGCTAACTGGCTACTGTCAACTGCTTACTATTTTTTCCTGTCGATTACGTAATTCACCATCAATTCCAGCGATTCCTTATAGAGAGATGCGGGATATTTTTGAAGGATTTCCAACGCCTCTTGCTGGTATTTCTTCATTTCGGCGGTAGCGTATTCCAGTCCGCCATGGACCTTAACAAAAGTGATCACCTCCTTTACCCTTTTTCTATCCTTGTTGTGATTCTTTACCGAATTGATCAACCATCTCCTGTCCTTTTCACTGGCATGGTTCAAGGCATATATCAAGGGGAGTGTCATCTTCTTTTCCTTGATATCGATTCCAGTTGGCTTTCCTATCTTCTCTTCTCCATAATCGAACAAGTCGTCCTTGATCTGAAAGGCCATCCCTATCAATTCTCCAAACCTGCGTAGATCCTCTACCTCTTGAGCCGGAGCATTCACGGATTGAGCCCCCATGGCACAACAAGCGGCAATAAGTGTCGCTGTTTTTTGGCGGATGATCTCGAAATATACGTCTTCGGTAATATCCAATCTCCGTGCCTTTTCAATTTGCAATAATTCTCCTTCGCTCATTTCCCTAACCGCCACCGAAATGATCTTCAACAGGTCGAAATCGTCATTATCTATGGAGAGCAACAGTCCCTTAGAAAGCAAATAATCTCCTACCAAAACCGCAATCTTGTTCTTCCAAAGGGCATTGATAGAGAAAAAACCTCGTCTTCGATTACTATCGTCCACCACATCATCGTGAACCAGGGTGGCGGTATGAATTAGTTCAATGACAGAGGCTCCCCGATAAGTCCGTTCGTTCACAGTACCATCATTACACATCTTGGCAATAAGAAATACAAACATGGGACGCATTTGTTTTCCTTTCCGGTTTACCACGTAATGCGTAATACGGTTGAGAAGGGAAACCTGTGAAGACATAGCATTGGAGAACTTCTTTTCGAAGTGTTCCATTTCTTCTTCAATAGGCGATTTTATTTGAGAAACGATCTTCATTCCGCATATAAAAATAAGGCAAATCCAACGATCTACATATATTTCATCCCTTTTTATACAGGTGGGAAATGCTCATCATTCTACCACAATTTTGGATTCAAACCATAAAAAAGAGCGACCTAGGTCGCTCTTTTATTACTCCAGTAGCACTCTTAATCGATAAGAACCTGATGAGCCTCAACTCCAGACTCCAGTTCGATCTGTAGAATATACACCCCCTTTTGAAGGCCTGCTATATTCACAGTTGCCTGATTATTTACAAGCTCTACTTGCCTTTTTGAATGTCCGTAGATATTATACAAAGTACCGTAGACCTTAGTGTTGTTATTAGGCCATCGATTCTCATCCAATAAAGTGATATTGAATTGTGTATTCGATGGATTTGGGTATATACTATAGAACTCTAATGTCTCATCATCTGATGGTGGGGGAGCAAAAGGAATTCCTCCTTGTCCATTTGGATCATGCACCACTGATAGGCTTCTAGCTCCTCCACAACCACAAGCATTCACACCCATTACTTGAACCAGGCCATTGATCTCTCCATTCCCTGTATATACTTCGATATATCTGTCGGACATGGCGAAGCTTTTCTTCTGCCAGTTGTCACTTGTAATATCCCAGAAAGTTACGATTTCCTCGGTTCCAGGCAACCACCACTTATAGGAATCTGCTCCTTGCGAGACCCCTGCTTCGTAATTGACCAGCGCTCCGGTCAACACTTCCGTAGGCCCAGTTAGTGATGGTGGCGCAGCCGGTTTTCCGCCCCAAATGGTTTCTGTAACCTGTTCAAATCCACCACATTCTGGAACATTAATGAGAGCAGAAATAGTAATACTAGTGCGATACCCATTAACCAATTCAAGTGTAATCTCTTCGGTTCCTTGTCCTGCGATAATATTTACAGCCGCCGCTGGGGTTGCCGTCCAAAAAACATTTGCATTTGTCAATGGAACCGAATATGTGGCTGTCGTACATAAAACGTCAGGGCCTATAATTCCGATCGTATTACAAAATGCAGAACAATCGGTAAACTCCTCGTTATTATCCAATTCTGCAACTAACCAGTCACCATTGCGTTCTGAAAATACAATATGAAGTTCATTATTATTTAGAAAGTCATTCCTGTCTCTAAAAGCAGTTGTAAAGTTATCGAAAGGACTTGCCTTTTGTCCTGTTGGAGGATTTGCACCAATATAAGCCCGTAAATAGTCTGAGTCGTTTAACGGTACGTTGTCCTCTCCAATATCCAAAGCGCTAACTGTAGGGATAAAGTTAAATCTATCTGCGATGAAGAGATTATTGACAGTTCCCAAAGCGTCTGCCACCTCACTAGTATCATAAAAACCGCCTCCATAGGAGTCATACGGTAACAATCCTGCAGGTTGATCTTTATTTACTTCGGTTATCGTAACTTGAGAATTAAAAATCCATAAAATCTTTTTCTTGTACCTAACTAATCCATAATAAAGATCTGTTCCATGCCCATAGGAAAGGGCATTTGCTTCAAAGTCCACAATAAAACGTGAATTCCCAGGAATAAGGCCCAGGAATGCCACTTGTATAAAATCCGGATCTATCGCTAATGCACCTGCCAATCCACCCAACGGAGTGGCAATCAACAACCCTAATTCATACCAAAAGGAAAAACCTCTATTGAAGTCAAAACTGAACAGCGGACTCCCAGGAAGGAAATTCTGCGTTTCACCACATTCATTGCCATTGCTTATGGATATATTACGAATTCCCCCCTGCTCGGGATAACCTCCGTTTGCGTTTAGCGACCGTAATTCATCATAAAATGCATCATGAACAGAATTGTCCACCACATAGCCACTTGTTGACCAGGTCTTTAACAGTTGTCTCGCCGCAGGGGTATCCAAAATAGTAGTATAAGCTTCAGAATCTCCGTCCAAAGCGGCATCGATCAATGGAAGAGTCACAATATTACCGAAAATAGTACCGCTGGTGGTTGCATATTGATTGGATAAATGTCTATAAAAGAATTGCAACCCTAATGGGATATTCGCTCCTTGTTGTGGTGCATCGTGCGATATGAATAACCTTGTATCATGACTTACGCCTCTTGCTTCCATATCAGACAAAGCATATCTGGCAATAACCCCACCCATACTCTGACCTAATACCACATTCTGCGCTCCTCCTACTTTGTTCCCATTCACCCACTCAATGACCTCTTCCAGTAAGTAGGCATTACGCTGCAAATAATCTACACCATTGTTCCAATTCACGTAAATGATATCATAGTCTTCATTGGTCTGAAGCGTTTGAATAAGATCTGCACTACCAGATCCGTTTATACTTTCTAAAAAAGTCTCGATTGAAGTTTGACCCATAGGCATTTCAGGATTTAGCAGTGTTCCCAGGTCAAAACCTTCTGCTACAATCAAAGGATTGGTAATTTGACAATCACTCCCCGCGTCCAACAGCGTAAAACCACCCGTAGCCAGACTACCCATATATGGAATGTCTGCTTCTGCTGCAAAATTATAGAGGTTCGTCCCTCCCGTACACACCCACTGACTTACCGTTCTATTGCTTCCCTTTTCATTGAACTCAACAACCACTGGCTTAATGTCCAGAGCCTCCTTTATTTGTATTTTGGAATGAGAATAGAATATTTCACCTCCAGAAATTGTCAGTTTATATTTCCAAGTTTTAACTCCTGGATTTGTATAGCCTACAGGAACCACTGCATTAATGTTTACAATTCTGTATCCTTGTCCATCATCAAAATCAATTTCCAGTTGTTCCAGATTATTTCTCCTATTACTAAAGACAACATTCCAAGGGACTTTAACATTCAAATTCAACCCGCTGTACTCCAACACGCCGGGGGTCATTGCAAAGACCTTCTTAGTCTCGTAAGGGTTCTGCCATACCCCATTGATATACTTATCGATAAACTGACCGTTAGAATAAGTCAATTTTTGCATGAACAGGGCGCCATTTATGAATTTACTGTATTCATAAAACAATCCATTAATCGAGATGAAATTCTTGTCCCTACTATCCCGAATTTTATTATTGAACTGATCATACGGGTAAAAATGTGTGTCCTTAAAAATAGACGATTCATTTACTCTTCCGGATATTAAGGTCTTATAGATCTCTCGAAAGTTTGTCATGGTCACGAAGGTAGAGTCTGTTAATGTTCCATTAAATGCTTGTACATTGGTAAACTCCATGGCTGCATCTAATAATACTCCATTTGGAACACGGTGCTTTTCAAGGTTTTCGAAAGTATGGTCCATTAAATCCTTGAATTCCGAACTAATTTGTTGTTGAGAAAACGCGCTTCCACTGAGAATAGCCAGAAATACGCATAAAAGAAAAGATTTCTTCATGTTTATAATCACTTTAATTGGTTAAACATTATTGTTTGACTTATTTGCCGAAGAGATTTTGTGACTACAAAACCTCTTTCTTTTTATAGTGCTGGTACCTAGCACATTCGTTTGTCAAAAATATGTTTTACTACGGTCCATTTCTTACCTAACAAAAACGAACTATTTTAAAAGTGATTGAATGAAAATTACATAGAATACTATAAGACAAGGATTTAACTAAGATTTTTTATTTGCCAGCTGTCCACAGGCAGCGTCTATATCCTTTCCTCTACTGCGTCTTACCGTTACCGGAATTCTGTTCTTCTCCAGTTCCGAAATGTATAGTTCTATGGCGACGTTGTCTGCCTGCTGGAATTCGCCATCATCAATAGGGTTGTATTCAATTAAATTCACCTTTGAGGGGACGTACTTGCAAAATTTAACCAGTGCCTTTATATCCTCCTCCTTGTCATTGATACCGTGCCATACTACATATTCATACGTAATGATCTTTTTGGTCTTGGCATACCAATACTCCAGAGATTCCCTGAGGTCTTCCAGGGTAAAGCTCTTCGCAAAGGGCATGATCTGCTCACGGGTTTCCTGAATAGCTGAATGCAATGAGACAGCCAGATTGAACTTCACTTCATCGTCTGCTAACTTCTTGATCATTTTTGGCACACCGGAAGTAGACACTGTTATTCTTTTTGGGGACATTCCCAGACCTTCATCGCTAGTGATCTTGTCAATGGAAAGTAGGACGTTCTTATAGTTCATTAGCGGCTCTCCCATCCCCATAAAGACAATGTTGGAAAGGGGGCGATCATGATACAACATACTTTCTCTATGAATGGCTACGACCTGATCGTAGATCTCATCCGGGTTGAGATTTCGCATACGTTTTAAGCGAGCTGTTGCACAGAACTTACAATCCAGGCTGCACCCTACCTGAGAACTTACACAGGCAGTGGTTCGGGTGTTGGTAGGGATAAGAACCGATTCCACCACCAATCCATCGAACAATTTGACAGCATTCTTTATCGTGCCATCATTACTCTTTTGAAGATGATCTACTTGGATATGATTGATCACAAAATGCGCTTCCAAATGGGCTCGGGTCTCTTTGGAAATATTGGTCATATCATCGAAAGAATGAATTCCCTTGTTCCAAAGCCATTCATATACCTGGTTTCCTCGAAACGCCTTATCTCCCATACCTACGAAGAATTCCCTTAACTCCTCTTTGGACAACGCTCGAATATCTCTTTTTTCTGAATTCATCCCTGCAAAATTACCACATATTTAAGTAGCAAAAAACCCCTTCCAAAAGGAAAGGGTTTTCGTCTTATCTATGATATAAGTTAGCGTTTGTCTACAATGATCTTCTTTGTAATGCTATTTTGGGTGTCCTCATCGAGAAGGTATAAAAAATACATGCCCTTTTCCATTCCCTGAACACTAATCACATTTTCGGAATTTGAAACGGTACCCGCCATGATCTCTTTACCAAGCACGTCATAGAATCGATAGGACAGATTGGGGTATTGCGTATTCATTACCATAATGTATTCCGAAGCGGGATTTGGGAAGATGTCCAGGCGCCCGGCTATTTCCACATCGGTAACGCTCAGGGCATTCTCAAGGGCATCCAAAACAGTAAGTCCCGAATTTAATGGGTCTAACCAATCTTTGAGTCGGGTTTCGGCACTACTACCTGCATCCCAGGAAACTCCCATCCTTCCGTAGACGTCATAATCTCCATTATTTTCCAAGCCATTGCAAACAGATTGTCCGGCATACAACTGACCAATAATTCTCCCGGCTTGATTAAAGAGAGGAGAACCGGAAGAACCACTTTCGGTAGTTCCAATTTCCCAACCATCTCCATTTCCTACGGAAACACCCTTAATAAGCCATACATCGGTTCCATTGGCATTTTCCTTAACAGCGCCATCATCGTCCCGACAAATCTTCATGATGTCTCCATTGGGATGATGTATGCCCACTTGAAAGAGAGGAGGGGTATCTGTATGGTCCCAACCTGCAAAAGCCACATCCCATGAAGTAGGGATTTCATTGTACAATTCTACCAAGGCAAAATCCGAAGCGCTATTCGCTGCCCTAAATTCTGCACCACTCATGGTAAAATTACTTTGAATATCTGTACTATTCTCTATGGATCCACAAACAGGACCTGGGCTCATCCAATTAAAGCGAACCGACCACAAGGCCGGGTCCGAACCTTCTAAACAGTGATTTGCCGTTAAAAGATACGGAGTCTTGTCTGAGCGTGTATTATTGATCAGGGAAGCGGAACACAAATAACCATTCCCCAGATTGAGTAAGGCCACAGCCTTCTTAACCACATCTTTTTTAGTATCGAAGTCCTCACCCACAGAACAATTCACATCGTAGTTACAATCGCCAGAATCATTTAAACCCCTGGTACCATCTACCCATGCATTGACTATATCCATACGGTAGCCATGAATGATGCTTCCAATTTGCAATTCCGGAGTCCCTGCCAGGTAAGAAGGTTCGTAATATTCTACCCAAACCACATCACCACTAACGAACCACGAACCCAAAACTTTCGAACTTCGGTTATTCTCTTGAGTATAACTCTTGGACTTATCGGAACGATCTCCGTTATATAATTGTAATCTCGCTCCCTGAGGCAAGTGAAAACCGTCGAAATTGACACTCATATTGATCGCTCTGGGAGATTTGATGGCGACACGCCAGATGCGATCGCCATTGTCGAGGGTATTCCAGACCCCACTGGTTTGAGGATCCAGGAGTACAGGCCTTGTAATTCCGTATCGCCATGGGCGACTTTTATCCAAATCGTTGATACTGTCTTCCTGCTGAACCACAGCAAGATCTAAAGGAGGTAATTCTATCGGTTCTACAGTTTCAAGGTTGTACTCCCAACTAACAGGATCTTGTCCCTCATCGGCCTGGGCACATAGCAGACCGGAGGAAAGTATAAAAAGCAACCCAAAGTAGAACTTCTTCATCCTGATTGTTAGTTGATTGTCTTACAATGACAGATAAAGATAAGCCTTTATTTCAATTAAAAAAATATAAAAAAAATCCCCTGTTGATGCACAACAAGGGATTTTCTTTGTGTAGTTCTTTACTTAAATGATCAACATGGCATCACCGTAGGTATAAAAACGATATTTTTCTTTAATCGCCTCAGCATACGCTTCTTTCACAAATTCGTGACCAGCAAAGGCGGAAACCATCATCAATAAAGTAGATTTTGGCGTATGAAAGTTGGTCACCATACTATTGGCAATACTAAAATCGTATGGAGGAAAGATGAACTTATTGGTCCATCCCGAGTAGGCATTTAGTGTACTATTGGAAGATACTGAGCTTTCTAAAGAACGCATCACTGTGGTCCCAACAGCACAGATACGCTTCTTTCTTTCTATGCCGTTATTGATAATATCTACGGCCTGTTGCCCAATGATGATCTCTTCACTATCCATTTTGTGCTTGGATAGATCTTCTACCTCTACCGGACTGAAAGTTCCCAACCCTACATGAAGTGTTACTTCAGCAAAGTCGATCCCCTTTATTTCAAGGCGCTTCAACAGGTGTTTTGAAAAATGTAACCCTGCCGTTGGAGCTGCTACCGCACCTTCTGTTTTTGCAAAAATGGTTTGATATCTCTCTGCATCTTCCGGCTCAACCTCTCTCTTTATGTATTTGGGTAAGGGAGTTTCTCCCAACTCAGTTAGTTTATTTCTAAATTCTTCGTAAGAACCGTCGAACAGGAATCTCAAAGTTCGTCCTCTGGAAGTTGTATTGTCAATCACTTCGGCCACCAGGGACTCGTCATCGCCAAAATATAGTTTGTTACCTATTCTGATCTTTCTCGCAGGATCCACCAAAACATCCCAGAGACGAGTTTCACTGTTCAGCTCTCGTAGCAAGAAAACCTCAATACGAGCTCCGGTCTTTTCCTTATTTCCGAATAAGCGGGCCGGAAACACTTTGGTATTGTTTAAAACCAACACATCATCCTCCTCAAAATAATCGATCAGATCCTTGAACATTTTGTGCTCAATAGTTTGATTTTCTCTGTTTAAGACCATCAATCTTGCCTCATCTCTATTGGCGGCTGGATACTCGGCTAATAGCTCGGCTGGCAGATCGAAGTTGAAGTTGGATAATTTCATTCCCATAAGTAGATAATTTTATTTGAAAGAGCGCAAATATACAACCTCAGCATAGGGGTTGTCAAGTAATTGAGGATTTATTATTGCAATTCGATCTCAAAACCCAAAAGCTTCAGGTCATCCCAAAAGGTGGGAAAGGACTTGGAGACCACTTCGGCATCGTTTATAATCATAGGAACTCTTAACGCCAAAGGAGCAAAAGCCATCGCCATGCGATGATCGTTATAGGTATCTATGGTCACATCTTGTTTTATTTCTTCTGAAGGGTACAAGGTCAAACTATCTGCGGTAATGTCCACTCGAGCACCGAGTTTTTCCAATTCTGTTTTCAGGGCGACCAGCCTATCCGTCTCCTTGATCTTTAGCGTATGTAGTCCGGTTAAGTGGCAACCATATCCCATTCCAAAGCGAGCGACAGCAATCGTTTGCGCAATATCCGGCGTATCCGAAAGATCCAACTCTATGGTCGTTTTGGGGTCATAAAAACCATAGGTTCTCAACTCCATAGTTTGCTCCCTCGTATCAAAGCCCGTAGATACTCCCAATAGCTCTTTTGCCATGTGCGTGAGTTTGGAATCTCCCTGCAGACTTTCCTGTCTGTAACTACCCAGGGTAATATTCGCCCTGGTAAGGGATGCGATACTATAGAAATAAGAAGCAGAACTCCAGTCACTTTCCACCGTAAGCTCCATATCGGCAATACTTTCTTTGGAAGTAATCGCAATAACATTTTCCTTAAAATCCCCTTGAATACCCAGGCGATGCAACAGAGAAAGTGTCATTTCGATATAAGGCACAGAGGTCACCTTCCCTTCCAATTCAATCTTCAAACCATTGGGTAAAGACGAGGCAATGAGCATCAAGGCTGAAATATACTGGCTGCTCATATCTGCCTGTACCGAAACACGACTTTTCATTAGTTTCTTTCCCCGAATCCGGAGGGGAGGAAAGCCTTCGTTTGTTTCGTAGGTAATGTCTGCTCCTAACTGTCTTAGCGCATCTACCAGCACCCCTATGGGTCGCTCCTGCATGCGTTTACTCCCTGTGAGCACTACATCCCTTCCTTCTTGAGAGGCAAAATATGCCGTTAGAAAACGCATAGCGGTTCCTGCATGATGAATATCGACCATTCCGGTATGCTGAGTTAGTCCTTTAGCTAACACCACAGAATCATCGCTATTTGACAGATTACGGATGGTAAGGTTAGGGTATAGCGCTTGCAATATAAGTAGACGATTGGATTCACTTTTGGACCCGGTCACCTGAATTTTCCCGGAGATGGACGGGCCATCATACTTCTTTATTTTTGCCCTCATTTTCTCTGATCTTCACGTTTCAGTTTCGCCCAAAACTTTCCATAACTCACCATAAATCCGGCAATAAAACCTGCAATAGGCAACATCCAGGCCTTCGTAGAACGCATCAATATGGCAAAGAAATCATTGGAGAATCCTGTAATAATCCACTGAAGAACCATAATAATAATGAGGTAGGCCATGGTTAAAAACAAAACCGACCTCCAAAACCCTTTATGATTGGTAATGCGCCGAAACATTATTTTAGTTTTTCATTATTATGATGGCGATCGTGATCCCTCTGGGTCTTTTTATCCATCTTTTTACGGAAGGCTTCCTGAAGGTCTACTCCAGTCTGATTGGCAAGACAAAGCACCACAAAAACAACATCGGCCAGTTCTTCACCGAGATCCTTGTCCTTATCGCTTTCTTTTTCGCTTTGCTCTCCATACCGACGGGCAATGATACGAGCCACTTCTCCCACCTCTTCGGTAAGTTGAGCCATATTGGTAAGCTCATTGAAATAACGAACGCCATGTTCCTTGATCCATTGGTCAACTTCGTGTTGGGCGTTTTTAATATTCATGGTTAACTATATTTTTGAAAGTACAATTTTCTCGCTCTCTTTGGTCACCATTTGATTGAACATACCTTTAATACTTTCGTATTCGTCTGATACTACAATGGGGGAATTCAACTCCAAAGTTACAGCTAATTGGACAGTTCCCGGCGCTTCTTTTATTAAATAGGTATAACTGCCAAGTTCTCCCAAAGTGGCCTTTGCCGACTCCGGGACAGCGGTAACTTTATACCCCTCAGGAACCTTTATGGTAATATTATATTTTTCAACCTGGGGATATCCAAAAAAGATTGGATAGCTTCGAGTGTCCTCTTTGAAAGGATTCTCCAAATGGGCCAAAAATAGCATCGGAGACAAGTACAGATCGTTGTTGATCTCCTCTACTATACTCGAAGAACTGGCTTTATAGCTAAGATTTACGAACGGTTTTCTGTTCTCCAGGTCCTTCACATCCAGTTCTGTATAACGAGCCAATCCCTCTCCCGGTTGCATCGCCCCCAATTGATCTTCCAAACTCGTTCCAATATATTTCGATCGGTACCTACGCGCATGGTGACCCGTTAGTCTTTGCCTGATATTAGCCGAGAGTTCCGTACCGGTGATTTCTGCCTGGGCATAGATGATATCCTGAGACAGGTAATCCGGATACAGTCCTACCCAATTGGAAGTTCCATCGGGTTTGATCAATCTTCCCTGCCAGTTCATAGCCCTGGAAGGAAGCAAATTCATCTCCGAGGTAGGTGAAGTGGCATCCATGAGGTATAATTTTCCATTGAACTCCAAGCCGGCAATCACATAATTGAACCCATTAAGCGTTGGAAACACGGGGACACCATTGGATTTAGTACTTATAAGGACAGGATTAGCATTAAGGTTAGCGCTTCTAAGCATAGAAACCAACATCAAATTAATATCACCTGCATTTCCGGAACCTTCCTTATAGGCCTTCTTCACGCCTTTTGTTGGAAAATAACCATTGTAACCATCCCAACTCATTTTGTTTTGAACCGTTGCGAAGATCGCAGCAGCCTTTTCCATTGGATCCGATATATTCGAGGTAAGATTCGCCAAATCACTTTGGTAATAATCACTTTTGTTCAACTGATTGACAAAACCGTCGTTATCATAAATTCTTCGGGTTACAGACTCCCAATCGGTGCTATAACTCTTAGGCACTTCATTTGGGAAGTTGATCATAGCCAATTCCCAAATGGAACGGGCCTGGTAATTAGCCAGATTATCCACAAATTGCTCCAGTTTCAGTGGAGGCACGTTAGATTCATCCAACGTATATTGGTTTTCCTTATACGTGACCATACTCGAAATATTATTACTCTTATCTCGAGTTCTATTGGGATCGTAATCTGCTGTTCCCAAGCCACTACGCTTTCTGAATTCTACTTTTTTATCTTCCGAACTCTTACTGTAATTGAAGTTCAGGCCTGCCTGTGGATTCCCATAAGTCCTGTATATATAGTACTCGGGCACTTTTACCTCTACCACTTCTTTCATAATAGGAATGGTATATTGTAAGTCGATATCCTCGATCTTACTGAAAGGAGAGGAAACCGTATAACTGTATTCAATCACACTCCCTGGTTTTATATTGGGCATGGTGAATTTATGATTCAAATAATAATTTGAGGACCGTTCTTCAAATAAGGCACTTTTGGATAGCTTATTCTTTGAAATTGAATTTCCATCCAGATTATAGGTGGTTGCCTTTAAGTTTTCAATCTTTTCATGATCACTGCCATAATCGTAGGTTTTAAAACTATGATTGGCCCAATCGAATCCATCGTTATTATAGATCTTTATTCTTTCGAAGACCTTGGTATAAAGGGTAAAGCCTTCCCCTTGCCGATATTCATAAAAGCATTTATGTTCCCGGTATAAAACTGCTGCATTGGCATCCGGGTACATGGCGTTCTGGGTTTCGGCGAGTTCTTCCTTTGAGACTTTTCCGAATTTATAGTTCTGCGCAAATGCCGTTACCGAAAAAAATAACAACAGTAGAAAAGTGATTTTAAATCTCATGATGGTTATGGTTAGCGTTTATATTTTTGAAAGTACGATTTTTGATTTTGATATTTCGACATATTCTGAATAAAGAGCTTTTAATCCCCCGTAATAGTCGGCAGGAATCATGGCATAATTGATCTTCACGGTAAGACCGATCTGGATTTTCCTACCTACTACCGAACTATTGTACATCAATGAACCTACTCCGTCTTCAATAGTCACTTTCTTTCCTTCCGGTAAGCTGGAAACTTCATACCCTTCCGGAACCGAAAAACTAATATTGTAACTCTGCGTATAAGGATACTCAACATCTATAGGGTACTTTCGGTCCTCTTCATCGAATTCATTCTCTGTCTCTCCAAAAAACAAAAAGGGCGCAATGTACAATTCCCCATTGATATCCTCAACAGCATCTTCGTAGGTGAAATCATAGGACAGGACCACGGGTTTGTTCTCGTTATCGATATCCTTTTCAGCAAAGTTATCAATACTTAAAAGATTATAACCGGCTTCCAGAGCCTCGGCCAAATTCTCTTTATCCTCATCCTTGGACGCATCTCGATATTCCCAAGCCAGGTAATCTGTTAGCTGATTTTTCAAGCTACCGCTCACCACAAAAGTCTCCGGGTCTAACTCTACGTTTACTATGGCTATGCTCATGGAGTGGATCTTTGTCTCTGTGGGGAAGCTGATTGAAGTTCCATCGTCCCTAACAATAAGACCATAGCCATTCATAAGGTCTACCGGGATTTGTCCGAACTTAGCATTTTGTTCAGACGCGTCGAGTAAATGGAATTCATCCCCCAATTGCAAGGCACAGATCAAAGCGTTAAAAGAACTTACCTCCGCAAATAAAACCTCTCCCTTATGTTTACATCCAATAACCATGGGATTAGCTTCAAAGCCTGCCTCTCTGAGCATCAGGGTAAGTATCATATTGATATCTGCCTTGTCGCCATTCTTGGTTTTGTAATTATCCTTAAGATCATAGGTAGCAATGGAATATTTACCATTGTACACCATTCTATTCTGTAAAAACCCGTAGATGGATTTAGCCAAACTCATAGAATCTTTTTTAGCGGCTATAAGCTTGGCGAGATCTTTCTTAAAAAAAGGTTTAGTCTCTAGTTGTTGCCCAAACCAGTAGGCCCGGTTAAATTGTCCTGTTAGCTGCCCCCATTGCTCATCCTCCTTCTCCTTTTTGTATTTGAGATATAGTTTTCCTCTATAATTATCAATATTGTTAACAAAAGGAGCATTGTCCAAAGCGGGAATATCTTTACCGTTATAGATAACAAGTGACTTTTTTCCAGTCTCTTCCCTGATCAATTGCAATGGAAAATTAGGGTTCTGCTTGAATTCAATGATACTGGGAGTTCGTTCCACCACAAGTCTAAATTTCTTAATAGGAAGATCTTTTTGAATAGCAATAACTCCCCATCTTCCGTAATCCACTTTATATTTCAATTCGATCACCGAACCTTCCTTTACATTGGGAAAGGTGATCTTAGTCACTTCATAGTCACCGTATAAGGTTTCTTTAAAAATACTTTCTTTGGTAACATGGACCTTGTTCACAATGCCGTTCTCCAGATTATAGGTAAACGCCTGTAAATGGGAAATATCGGGAAAGACTATCTCCCAATTGGAATGCTCGAAGCCTTCCTTATTATATATTTTGATCCTCTCGTGTATTTCAAGGTCCTTCCCATAGTTGAGAGTGATCTTTTTATAGATTACTTTAGCCGGAATTTCACCAAAAACAGAATCCTGGGATTCCATAAGTTCTGCTGTAGTTACCTTACCAAACTTCACCTTCTGTCCATGGGCATTATGAATGGAAAAAAGAAAAAAAATCAACAGAAAGTGGAAATACCTCATATTTTGGATAGAACGATTTTGGATTTATCCTTCTTCACTATGCTTTTACGAAAAGCCACGTATTCGCTAAATCTTTCTTTGGGATATCTTCCAGAACGCATAACGATCTCTCTACTATATTTAACTTTTGAGTCGTCAATTTTCGAAATCGAGGCTTTGTAACTTCCAAAATCTGTTTCTATGTTCACGGGATCGAACACCGACTCCAGCACATACCCTTCCGGAAGAATAATCTCAATCTCATCCTTATTCGAGTAACCTCTTCGTATCTCCAAAGGAAGGTCCCTGTTTTCGTCCGCATCCGGAACGTACTCATAACGATTAAATACGTTGGGATTGATCAGGATCCTGTTACCCGCCTTGGAAACGTACCTTTCTGTCTCGTAATTCAAACTTTCGGAAAACACGATGTCCCGCTTATTGTTATCAAATACTACATTGGATACTGAAAGTTCGTTGAGATGCCCCCAAAGTTCTTTGTAATAGCGAACCACATCTTCTTTCTTTTCGTTTTGCAAGAAGTACTTTCGGTTATAGGCAATTCCGGTTGAGTTCTCCTTCACCACTCCGGTTAACTTCAAATTTGAATCAAAGGTAGCCGTTGCTTCAATCTGGGTTAGGTTGTCCTCTGTGGCATAGGCATGGGTCTTGGTCATTACCCCTCCTTCGGGAGTAACCATAAGCACTTTACGATTATCGGTATGGGTTCCCAGATAATTGAACGGCACCTGCTGACTCGTACATTCCAGAAATACCAATTCATCGTCAAAGGGTACTGTCAAGATCACATGATTTCCCTGTAGAGCTACAAACTCTTCGTCCAGATCTCTGCCATCGGGACCCGAATCTACTATGGTATAATAGGACTCGATTCCCTGACTTTTTAAAAGAGCATACGTGTAATTGGTGAGCCCCTTACAATCCCCGTAATTTAACTTATCCACTTCCTCCGCCTTAGAAGGCTGCCACCCTCCAATACCTACCTGGACACTTATGTATCGGGTCTTATCCTGCATATATTCGTAAATCATTCTGGTCTTTTCCCTGGGATCTTCCACACCCGAAACCAATTGATCCACCTTAAGTTTGGTTTGATTGGGTAGTACATCCCTGCCTTTTAACAAAGAATTTTTCTGCCAAAGCCCAAACTCTTTCCAATTAGTCACCGAAGCCGGCGTATTTTCTAATTGAAATCTTTGCAACGCCACCTTTACCACCGGTGTAAACTCCGTATAATGCGGACTGAGATATTCCCGCTCGATGGCCGGAAGGCTCTTCACCGAATAGCTATATTTTTGAGGGGTTTCCGAAACCATTACATTGAACTCGTCAAGATTGAATTTACGCGTAGTAAGAGGTATTTGTTTTTCATTCAATATCTCATAGCGAGAATACTGGGTACTCACACCATAAATAGGCGAAGGATCCCAACGGGGAAGAAAAGCGGTAGAGGAAGATCTAATCTCCACGGTAAATTCCATCGTAAAGGGAAAGAAGGTAGGCGTGAAATCCAATACCAACTGCCTGTTATCGGTATATAGATTAGACCCTGATGCGCTTATGTCCATAAAATCACGCTTCTTGAACTTTCTGGCTTCCTTACCTCGTTTGTCGTAGATCACAGCTTCGATCTTCCGAATGGAAGAACTCTTGTCGTAAGGCGCACCCGGTTTTATGCTGCTCAGGCCATTCCTATTGAAAACAGTAACCACTTCTTTTTGGGAAATAATTACATCGTTATAGTCCAACAACGTAATTTCGGTGATCTGTTCCCGAATGACAGCATTTACACCCTTACTCAATTCTGCAGGGATGTTTTCTATTGAATATTTACTTTGACTATATCCAATGAAGGATATAAATAGGAATAGCAAGCCTAACGTATTTCTCATATAGTACATAAAACATTGGGGATTTGGCTAATCTAGCAAAAAATGGAAACAATCGAAAACTATTCTCTATTCTTGGAATCCATCATGATAGTGACCGGACCGTCATTTACCAGAGCTACATCCATCATGGCACCAAACTCTCCTGTCTGGACTCTCTTGCCCAGATCGGATGTTAATTGTTGAACAAAGGCCTCATAATGAGGAATGGCAGTCTCTGGACGGGCCGCCTTAATGAAGGAAGGACGATTCCCTTTTTTTGTACTGGCGTGAAGTGTAAACTGGCTCACCACAATGACTTCCCCTTCTGTATCCAAAATAGATAAATTCATGGCCCCCTGCTCATCACCAAATACCCTGAGCCGGGAAATTTTACCGCTTAACCAGCTAATATCTTCTGCCGTGTCCTCGTCCTCAATACCCAGTAACACCAGGAATCCAGGCCCTATTTTTGAAATGACTTCCCCTGCCACAGTAACGGAGGCTTCTCGAACTCTTTGAATGACGGCACGCATATATAGTTAGTTGTTTATGGTTGTTGGTTGGTGGTTTGTTAGAACAGGTATCTTTTCACCCCTCATTTCCGTAATGATCCTTTCTATAACTTTCTTCCTCACCTTCCAGGATCTGAAGATAGCTCTTGTATCTGGACCAGGCAACAGCTCCCTCTTCCAACGCTTCTTTTACGGCGCATTTGGGTTCTTCCAGGTGGAGGCAGTTGTTGAATTTACAGTTCTGTTTCAGTTTGAAGAATTCGGGAAAATAGTCTCCTACCTCCTCTCTTTCCATTTCCACCAGACCAAAGCCTTTAATCCCCGGAGTATCGATGATCCGCGCATCGAAGGAAAGGTCGAACATTTCGGCAAAAGTTGTGGTATGCTGCCCCTGTTGATGTTGTTCGCTTATTTCTGAAGTTTTGAGATTGAGACCAGGCTCAAGTGCATTAACAAGCGTAGATTTACCTACTCCACTATGCCCGGAGAACATAGAGACCTTATGCTTCATCATAGACTTCACCTTATCTACATTTTTGCCCGTTGTGGCCGAAATACCTATACAATCATAGCCAATGCTTCGATATAAGGCAGCCAGGTATTTAACCTCTCCCAATTCCTCGTCTGTATAGGTGTCGATCTTATTGAACAATAAAACGGCTTTAATGTCATAGGCCTCGGCAGTCACCAAAAAACGATCGATGAAGGCCGTAAAAGTGATAGGATTATTAAGGGTTACCAACAAGAAGGCGATGTCCACATTGGCGGCTATGATATGGGTTTGCTTTGAAAGATTTACACTCTTTCGCACTATATAATTCTCTCGATCATCTATTTTACTGATAATCCCGATGGTTTCGTCTCCTTTGGTCTCTACTTCAAAATAGACACGATCGCCTACCGAAACCGGATTGGTACTTTTAATTCCATCCATTCGAAACCTACCCTTGATCCTACACTCGTAAAAAGTTCCATTCTCGGCTTTTACGGTGTACCAACTTCCGGTCGATTTATATACGGTTCCTTTCATTGCTGTTTGATCCCACAAAAGTAGCCACTTTTGGCAAGAAAGTTGATTAACTTAGCCCTAAACATTCTAAAAACCGTAAGATGAAAAAAATTCTACTAACATTTGCCTTGATGAGCCTATTAGCATTAGATGTAAACGCTCAACAGTATGAAGTAAAAGTTGTAACCAGTGTAGAGTCTATTGTTCCCAACGGACTGGGCCGTTCCAGATTGATCTCTGCCAATGTGGAACGCGATTTCAATGAATTCACTTCTACCCAAACCGAGGACGACAATAGTCGCAATAAGTCCAAGCGAAAGAACATTCGGGTGAAGGATTTTGATGAAACCAAACTCCTTAACTTTTACAATTTGGGAGGAATTCGTTTTCAGAATATCGCCTCCAATGACGCCGTTATTGAATCTAAGATCAATGCCATGTTGGCCGATGGCTGGGACCTTGCTTTTGTGGCCAGTGCCGTGGAAAGTGATGCAGGAGGTGAAGACGGACAAGGAATTTTTATCACCCGATATATCTTTAAGCGATTGAAGACCGAAGAATAATAACACGCCATCTTCGTAATTTGAAAGTCCCGAAAAACAAACTTTTTGGGACTTTCGCTATTTCTTGATTGCCTTTTGCGTTTTTAAAATCTTTCCATCTGCCCGGATGCTAATTAAATAAATTCCGGAAGGAAATTGGGATAAATCTATGGGAACATCTCCATCTACATCTCCAGCGCTCATCCATCGAATCGTTTGCCCCAATATATTAGATACCATCATATCCACTTGATCATACTCCTCGAGGAACTTAAGGTGAAACCTGCCATCGGGAGAAGGGTTGGGATATAATTGAGTTGATTCTACATTAGGCCAAAAATATCCTGTTGTAGATATGCAAGTGTTATAACAATAAGTTCTACAGCGAATTCTTCTACTCTTCGGTGCCCATAATAAGACCTCGTCCAAAGATTCTCCCTCCAGGACAACTTCATGGAAGTTATCCTCCTTCACTTCTATTTCCTGTGGCTCATATCCCAGATAGGAAACAACGATGGTATCTCCTTTGGTTACATCTAATTGATACGTACCATTGATATCGGTTAGGGTGCCCTCATCACTTCCCTTGATATACACATGGGCTTCGGGAAGCACGCCTGTTCGATCCGAGACCACACCCCTAACAGTCATTTGCGCATGCGTAAATACAAAGCAACTCAAGGCGATTGCGGTTAGTGTAATTGGTTTCATGTTCTATTTTTTTGGTTTCAGTTTCAAACGTAGCTTGAAACCCACCGGTAAAAAACAGGAAATGAGGGAACACCGCTTTTCAAAGAGGGAACCATAGAAAAAACATCGTGGAGTTTTGACCTCAGTACAATCATCGTGCACAACAGCTCGCGTTAGGGACCTGCCTACGCTCAAAGAGCTTTGGCAGGCTTGTAGAGGGGCATCCTTTTTTAAAGGTGGCTGAGTGTCCTACGAAGCCGGATGTACTTGTCCTGAGCCTGTTGAAGGGTCGAAGCCACCCTTAAAAAAGATATAACCGAAAGCCTGGCGCACCCTGTGCGTAACGCCCCATAAAGTAAGGCTTCATGAGTACCTTTCTAATGGCTTATTACTTTCTTCTGGTGATTGATGGACTCCTGATGGATGGCCTTAAATACTTTTAGAATGAATTCTTCGCTTAAATTTTGCTCTTCCCCTTGCAGGATCATTTTGCCCAGAATCTCATTCCATCGTTTCGTTTGTAATATAGCAACGTTGTTCTGTTTCTTAAGCGCTCCTATCTGATCGCTAATTTTCATTCGCTTTCCCAATATTTCAATGAGTTGGTGATCCACCACATCGATCTTGGTACGTGCTGTTGCCAACTTATTCTGGAATTCTATGGCATCGCCTTCTTCTTTTCTAATCCGAAGGTCTACCGTCATTTGATCCAGTACTTCGGGTTTGATCTGCTGCTTGGCGTCGCTCCAGGCATTATCCGGATCGAAATGTGTTTCCACCATCAAACCGTCGTAATTTAAATCCAGGGCTGTTTGGCATAGGTCGAAAATGATATCCCTGCGCCCGGCGATATGGGACGGATCCAGAATGAGAGGTAAATCGGGAAAACGATTTTGCAGATCGATAGGAATTTGCCATTCCGGGTTGTTGCGATAACGGGTTTTCTCATAGGTAGAGAATCCTCTGTGGATGACTCCCAGGTTTTTTACATCCGACTCATAAAAACGTTCCACCGCACCCAACCATAACGCCAAATCCGGATTTACAGGGTTCTTAATAAGCACGGGTTTGTTGGTGCCTTTGAGCGCCTCTGCGATCTCCTGAACGATAAAGGGAGATACCGTAGTTCGTGCCCCTATCCACAAGATATCTACGTCGTGCTTCAACGCATGGTCCACGTGATTGGGATTGGCTACTTCGGTGGTAATCATCATTCCGGTTTCTTCTTTGGCCTTTTGCAGCCATTTGAGTCCGAGGGCACCTACCCCTTCAAAATTACCTGGCCGGGTGCGAGGTTTCCAAATTCCTGCCCGAAGTACGGTTGCATCCGTATCCTTTAATTGGTAGGCTATTTTCAATACCTGCTCTTCGGTTTCGGCACTACAAGGACCGGCAATCACCAACGGGTGGGCCAACTCCATTTCATTCAACCAGTTTCTCAGTTCCTTTTTATTTTCCATTTGCCATAACAGTTGTTAATTCACTGGGTACGTTCGAACGATTTTGCGTGTAGGTCCCAATGATCTTCAATTCCTTTACTACTCCTTCCAATGCTTCCATAGCTCCGTAGAACTTTTGAACATCTTCAAAGGTAAGGTCTACAAAGAACGCATATTTCCAGGGAGTTCCCAACACGGGAAGCGATTGTATTTTGGTTAAATTAATGTTATATCCCGCCAGCACTTGCAAGGCATTGCTCAACGTCCCCACTTCACTTCCCAATACGAATTTGATCGTAGCTTTATTGGGATTCTTCTTGCTAAGCGTTGCGCCTTTTTTTCCTATAAGTACGAAACGAGTCTGATTCTCTTTGATATCCTGAATATGACTATCCAATATCTTCAACCCGAAACGTTCTGCCACTTGTTTTCCTGCAATTGCAGCCACTCCGGTTAGATGATTCTCTTTGATGCGTTTAGCCTCACTGGCAGTATCCTTTCCTTCAATCACTTTGAATTGAGGCGGAAATTTTCTGAGATAATCTTTACACTGCAATAGGGCTACCGGGTGAGAGTGTACCTCGAAAATATCGATAATAGATTCGCTTTCCAACGCCATGAGATACATTTGAATATTGAGAAATACTTCATCGAATATTTCAAAATCTCCGGCTTCCACCAGATTATAGTTTGGTAATATGGAACCTGCAATGGTATTCTCAATAGCCATAACACCAAAATCTGCCTTTTCATTCTTGACATTCTGGGTTACCGCATCGAAAGAATCACATTTAACAAGTTCTACCTCTTGGTTTGGAAATAACTTTTGAACGGCTTCATCATGGAAGGAGCCTTCAATACCTTGGATCGCGATCTTCATCTTTTTTAGTTTATATTGTTCCACAAAAAAAGCCCGGAACTTATTTCCGGGCTTTCATTTATAATTGTATAAATTCATTACATAACAACCCGGCTATTTCGCAAAAAATAAAAAAACCAAAAATTGAAATATGTAAAAAATCTGTTCATTGTCTGTTTGTTGATGCTAATGTACACATTGTTTGACAACAACAAAATCTTTTTTACGTTTTTTTCAAAGTCTAGTATTATATTCGCACTATATGTCTATAGAAGTATCCCATATTACCAAAACCTACGGTGATCAAAAAGCCCTGAACGATGTTTCTTTCTCCATTAAAAAAGGAGAGATCGTGGGATTTCTGGGGCCCAACGGTGCGGGAAAATCCACGATGATGAAGATCCTTACTACGTATTTATCACCTACGTCCGGTAATGCTTCTGTAAACGGTTTTACCATTTCTGAAGAGAACAGGGCGGTTCAAAAAAGCGTAGGAT
>JBCBDM010000014.1:0-31508 GCA_038529705.1 Bacteroidota bacterium | reverse complement strand
GGCGCTTTCAAAACACCCACCCTTAGAAATATTGATAAATCCGGCCCCTATATGCATAATGGGGTCTTTAATACTCTGGAAGAAGTTATGGACTTTTACAACCATGGAGGTGGAGCTGGTCAAGGGCTTGTGTTAGAACATCAAACCCTGGCGCCAGACAAATTAGAACTCACCGAGAGCGAAGTAGAGGCCATTATCGCCTTTATGCGTGCCATTAATGATCAAACCCTATTTAAATCCGTACAGGATGTCCCAAGGGATTTTGGGAATACGGAACTGAACGAACGCCTTTTGGTTAAATAGTTTCATTGTTTCGTTCGATTATGCCCGCTGTCAAGCCCCTCAATTGTGCGTTGCGCGAGGGGCTTTTTTATGAATATTGGTTATTTTTGTTGAAAAAGAAAATATGGTTATAGATCTTATTAAATCACGTCGAGCGGTGTTTCCCGTACAATACAATTCTGAAGCCATTACCAGAGAGGAGTTACTTCAGATTCTTGAAACTGCTAACTGGGCTCCTACCCATAGAAGAACCGAACCCTGGCGATTTAAAATCTTTCATTCTGAAGATTCCAGACTTAAACTCAGCGAATTTCTCGGGCAGACCTATCGGGAAACTACTGAAAAATTTTCAGAAACTAAATGGAAGAAAATTAGGGAAAAACCTTTGCAATCTGGTTGTGTGATGGCCATTTGCATGCAGCGGGATCCCAAGGAGTCAGTGCCGGAATGGGAGGAAATAGCGTCCACGGCTATGGCGGTTCAAAATATGTGGCTCACAGCACACGACATGGGGATTGGGGCCTATTGGAGTTCTCCCGCTCTTAAAAACCATCTGCATAAACACGTCCCCTTTGAGCACGGAGTAAAGTGTTTGGGATTCTTTTATATGGGGAAATATGATGAAGAACTTCCAGAGGGTGTTCGAAACTCTTCTGTCTCACAAAAAATAGAATGGGTGTGATCAAGGATCTAAATAAGGTTGTATTTCCATATAAGTCACATCTGTTCTAGTCTCATAGAAATCTTTGAGTACGGCTCGATGAGCGGCTCCAACAATTACGAGTAGTCTATCGTTTGCTTCCATGTTCTTATCAATATGAGACATCATTATGAGGTTTCTTTCCCACCACTTGGCGGTAAAGGAAGCGCCAATGAAATGGGTTTCATCACCAAACTTCAGAGTTTTGTTCAGGTATTGATCTTTATTCCGAATATCTTCCTCTTTGGAATTGCGATAATATAAATACTCTGTAATCGAATGATCCCTCAAATAATCGGACTCTATGCTGTCTTGTTCCTTTATGCCTTTGAGCATGGCTTGAAATTGTTCCGATTGGTGTTCATTAGCGAATTCCGAAAGTGCCTCGAAAGGTAAGGACAGATGATGATCTATGGCATAAATATGTCTATGATTCATGGCTTTGGCAAGACGAAAACCTACCTGGTCAATTTCGTTCAGGGTAAGTGGATACCCGTCTTTCAAATACAGTTGAAAGATGCTGTCCAAATGAAACCGTTCTTCATAGGGGTATTCTACCAACACCTTGGTGGGTTCATATTTTTTTAGCCGTTCTACTAGCTCAAGAATTTCCTGTTGACGTTTTTCTGAACTCAAAGGTTCAAACTCCACCGATGAAAAATCGGATGTTCCAGCAAAATGAAAGATGCCGAGAAGAGATACCTCTGGTAATTTTGTGGTCTCATGCATTGGAGGTACCTGTGAATTATCGTTTTCGACTTTTTTTTGATGGCATCCGGAATACACAAATAGGATACAAATAGTGAGGAAGGATAGTTTCATAGCATGCACTTTTCACGGCATTATCGTTTCACAATTTTGGCAGAGGATAGTCGCCGATGATTCACATCGAAAATGTTGCATATATATACTCCGGCTGAAAGCGGGGAGATGTCTAAATGAATCGTATCCCCATCCCTGGCACTTTCGGTTATGAGGGTCTTTATTGAAGTTTGTCCTTTCAAGTTCGTAAAGCTCACATAAGCAATGGATGAGAGTTCCTGCGAGGTGATAGCCACCTTTTCCTGAGTAGGGTTTGGATATATTTTGAATAAAGTAGTCCCATTGTCATCGATACCGAAACTATCTTCCACGATAGGATGTGTTTGGTTGATGTCCAGGTCCGGAAAGGATTGAATAGTTCCAACGGGCCATTCTACCAAAAGTTCCTCGATCTGTGTAGCATTTCCCAACCCGAAATGAACCGTGTAGCTGTTTTGACTGCAGTATCCCGAGGAAGCCGAAACCCTCCTGGTTTGCCATACCTCATTTCCATTGATCGTTGCTCTCAACCGTATCACGGCGCCTACTGCCGAATGGTTGGATGAGGTACCTGTTAGGTTTAGTTTTACCCAGTTGTTACTGGTACCTGTATTACGGTAGAGAGAATTAGGTTGAGTCTCGTTGAGGTTGTTGGCCAGAAGTGCATCCAGCCAGCCATCGTTATTATAATCCCCAAAGGCGCATCCAAAAGTCCACCCCTGATGATTGCCCAATTCGCTGGAGGTATCCAGGGTAAAATTACCACTGCCGTCGTTTATATAGAGGAAGTTGGTGTCCTGACTTGCCAGGTAGGCATTACATACCAATAGGTCCAGGTCCCCGTCATTATCAACATCGCCAAAAGACGACCCAAACGAATTGGTATCCACAGAAGCTATAGCGGAGCTGGTGTCTTCGGTGAAAGCACCTCCATCATTTATGAACAATTGATTGGCCTGTCCAGTATTGTCATAGTTTGCTATAAATAAGTCGAAATCACCGTCATTGTCAATGTCCGCCCAAGAACTGCCGGCAGAGTTTCTGTTGTCCAATACAATGTCCAGATTGGTGATTTGAGTAAAGTTATTGGTGCCATCATTTCGGAACAGAGAATTGGACTCGTTATTTTCATTGGTTACAAAGAGGTCGGCATCTCCATCTCCATCATAATCCACCCAATCCACGGAACGAGACGGTAGGAGGTCATTCGTTATTTCCAGCGTATTTACCTGCTGAAAACTTCCATCTCCCTGGTTCTCAAAGTACAGATTTCTCAAACTTCCTACACTATTGGTAAAATATAGGTCCAGATTTTGATCGTTATTTGCATCGATCCAGGTGGCCATTTCGGAATAGGTTAAGGGAATTCCCATAGCGATATCCGGTTCATAGGTAAAGCTGCCGTCTCCATTGTTTCTGTAGAAATAGTTTTTCTTTCCCTGTCCGCTGGCGCCAAAGGTTACCACAAAAGCATCCAGGTCCCCGTCGTTATCGGCATCTGCAAAACTAGCCCCGTCGGATCGGTCGTTGTCACTGGTAATGTCATCTGTTGTGATGGTGGTAAAAGTTCCGTCCTGATTATTTATGTAGAGCATATTATCCGCACCGCTGGCAGGACCATTGGTAATGAATATATCGTCCCAACCATCACCGTTTACATCTATGAAGTTGGCACTTCTGGAGTCTGAAGGAGTTGTAGTTAGATTGGGAATTGAGGTTTCTGTGAATGATTGCGCTCTAAGTTGAGCCATTAGCGCCATAAGTAATATAGTGGCACAAAGATACTTTCTTGTCATGGTTGTTCTTTTAAGGTTCATAGGGAACAGTTGGGTTGGACTTCGAAGTTTCAAAAAACTAGCCTGTCCTTGATAAAAATGATGCGAGCCTACCAGAAAATGATATTCGGGTTCTGGATTTTGCTATTTTATGGAGACGCTGATTGCCTTGTTAGCCAAAAGTTTGTTCAAAGGTGCAATCGAGGTACTTTATAGCATAATAACATTCGTTCATATCAATTTTTGGTACCTTAAGCTAAATTTTGATTAAGATTGAAAGATATAATCCCTCATTCTGTTACTACTACCTTTTGAATACTACTCTCCAACATATGAAGGTTTTGATTGCGGACGATGAAGCATTGGCAAGGAGGCGGATTGTTACCTTACTAGATGAAACTAATTTTGACCTCACTTTGTTGGAGGCCTCCAATGGAAAGGAAACTATAGACATACTAGTAAATGATAAACCAGACCTACTATTTTTGGATATTAAAATGACCGATATGTCTGGTTTTGATGTGTTGCGACAGTTACCATCGGAGGAGATTCCAAGAGTGATCTTTGTAACGGCGTTTGATGATTTTGCCGTTAAGGCATTCGAGGTTCAGGCCATCGATTTTCTACTGAAACCCTATAAAAAAGATCGGTTCTATGAGGCATTCCATCGGGCGGTTCAGCAAATGGAATTGGCCTATCAAGGCGAATTTCAGGAGAAGATAAAGCGCTTTATGTCTGCTATGGAAGAAGGTTCATTCGACGCGCTCCATATACAAAGCAACTTTCTGGAGAAGGTAGTCCTTAAGGTGAACAAGCGATACATTTTCGTTCCAGTGGATTCGATTAAATACGTGCGATCGTCCAGCTATTATGCCGAGATTCATACAGAAAAGGAAGAAAAACACCTTTATAGAACTTCACTCACAGAGTTTTGTAAAAAATTAGACCCAAAGCAGTTTGTGCGGGTCAATAGATCCACCATTCTGAATATCCGTTGCATCCAAGAAGTAGTAAGCGAGGGGCAGGGAGACTATAGTGTGGTCATGGTAGATCGCACTTCCTATGTAGTTTCAAAGAGCTATCGATATGCCTTTCTAACGCTTCTGGGTATAAAATAACGGGGCATGGAAAAGAAACTAATGGATATTCGATTGCTTAAGTACATATTACTGTTCTATACCCTGGCTTTTGTACTCTCGGCGACCAGTGCTTTTATCGCCAAATGGGAGGGGGTTGCCTATAGTTCTTTCGGTTATAGTGAACTCATGGGAAATCATATGATAAGGTATGTGTCAAAATTTGTGTTCATCTATGGTGCCGTTATTCTTATTCGATATTTGGTGGAATTCAAGAAGGTATCCCGTTGGATAGGGGTGTTAAGCCATGTCTGTTTTGGAGTTGGTCTTACTTTTTATTCAATTTACAGTCAGGTATTGTTGAACAACTGGCTATATGGAGCACAGGATCCAACGTCCTTTGAGTATGTGTATCAAAGGGCTTTACTAGGGACAGACTATAATTTCTTTCTTTACTTTTCGGTGGTTACCATAGTCTATGCGTACTACTTTTTTAAGAAGCAAAAGGACTATGAGGTATTTCAGTCCAGTTTGAAATCACAATTACTAGACGCTAAGATGAACGCATTACAGACGCAACTACAACCTCATTTTCTGTTCAATACCTTGAATGACATAGTCTCTTTGGTAGAACACAATCCGGAGAAGGCACAGGATGCTATTGCAGACTTAAGTGAAATGCTACGGCAAACACTGCAACTTCAAGATACCAGATTCATTTCATTCCAGGATGAACTGAAACTGCTTCAGAAATATTTAGATATCGAAAAGATACGCTATGAGGATAAGCTGAATTTTGATATTAACATAAGTCCGGATGTATTACAACGCGATATTCCGCCGTTGCTATTTCAGCCTATCGTCGAGAATTCCATCAAACATGGTTTTTCTTTAGACATTGACCACCTTCATTTAAAATTACAAGCGAAACAATCCGAAGACTTTCTGCTTATAGAAGTGGTAAACGATGGGGCGCCTCTGAAAGATGGGCAAGTTTCTTTTGGAGTAGGTATAGGCAATCTTATCTCTAGATTGGATACGCTTTATGGAGAAAATTTTGACTTCGATATGCGAAACCGTAAGAATCTTAACGGAGTGATCACCCGAATCCGATTACCCATTCAGTTTTAAAAAGAAAAATCGAAAAGGCTCCAGTTGAGATAGATCATATAACAAAATATGATAAGATAAAGGAACGTAACTACCAGCTTCATAAAAGTAGAGGCCAGAAAACCAATAAAAGACCCTAGAGCTGCTTTAAATGCCTTAGGCCCTTCGGTTTCGTTAAAGACCAATTCGCCTATAAGTGCGCCTACAAATGGCCCAATGAGTATGCCAAAAGGAATTGGGGCTAGAATACCAATAATGAGTCCAATCGTAGTACCCCAGGCTCCTGCCCGACTTCCTCCAAAGCGTTTGGTTCCCACAGCGGGAATGATATAATCCAAAACATAGATAGCAATGGCAATAACTCCCGTGATGATAATAAAGGTCCAATCAAATGGCAAGGACGGGGCTAAGTATAAAACAATGAGACCTGCCCATGAGATAGGTGTTCCGGGGATGACAGGTAGTATACTTCCTATAATACCTACAAGCATTAAAAGGAAACCAATTATGATAAAAAGTAAATCCATGATCACGGCATTGGACGTACAAAGTACGAATACGTTACAAACTTTTTAACTAAAAAATTAGTTTAAACTAATTTTTTAGTTATATTTGAATCCAAGATCATGGCAAAATGTCTCCCCGAGTGCAGTCGAGGGGTCATTTTTAGTTCCAAAGTAAAGTTAGGTCTCGACTGCACTCGACCTGGCATAGATAACTATTATGAAACAACTCACCAAAGCTGAAGAAGATATTATGCAGATCCTTTGGGATCTGGGAGAGGGGAACGTGGCATCTGTCATTGAAGAACTGCCGGACCCCAAACCCGCCTACAATACGGTTTCAACTATCATCCGAATCCTGGAGAGTAAGGGTTTTGTGGATTATCGGAAAGAAGGAAGGGGCCATATCTATTTTCCGAAGGTGAAAAAGAACGAGTATAGCCATCAGTCTATCAACAAATTGGTGGACGGTTATTTTCAAGGTTCTTTTAAGAGTATGGTTTCTTTTTTTATGAAAAAGAACGATATCAGCATTAACGAGCTGGAAGCCATTTTAAAGGATATAAACAAAGAAGAAAAATGACACACTATATTCTACAAACCATAGCATTTCAACTATTATTTTTAGTTGTGTATGACCTTTTTCTGAAGAAGGAAACCTTCTTCAATGTGAACCGTGCATACTTATTACTCACTCCTGTTCTGAGTTTGGTGATTCCTTTTATTCAGATTTCGGCGATACGAGAGAGTATTCCGGAACAGTATATGATGCAATTGCCGGCTGTTGTGATTGGTGAGGCCTCCATGGAAACAACTGCTTGGAGTTCTCTCTTACGTTGGCAAAGTTTGTGGATTCTCGGGGCGCTTCTCAGTGTAAGTTTTTTTGGTTATAAGTTATTTCGAATCTATAAACTGAAGCGCACCGGATCTATTTCGAAGTTTCAAAAGTTTAGTATCGTCGTGCTTCCGGGCACTACGGCTGCCTTCTCCTTTTTTCGAAATATCTTTTTGGGAGCGGATCTTTCCGAAGCCCAACAACAAAGTATACTGCTGCACGAAAAGGTACATGTAAGCGAAAAACACACCTGGGATCTGCTCTTCTTTGAGGTATTGCGTGTCCTATTCTGGTTTAACCCTCTGGTGTATCTCTATCAAAAGCGAATGACCACTTTGCAGGAATACATAGCAGATCGGCATGTGGCGGCTCAAAAAACAACTGCAGATTACTATCAAGACTTACTTTCGCAGGTGTTTCAAACAGAAAAAATCTCATTTATCAATACATTTTTTAATCGTTCATTAATCAAAAATCGAATCTTTATGTTACAAAAATCAAATTCAAGAAAGATATTTCAACTTAAATATCTATTGTTAGTTCCGGTGGTATTTGGCATGCTTCTTTATACTTCCTGTGTAGATGAGAGCACGGCTCAAAATACAGAGGCCGAGATGGCCGAAGCGGAAAAAACCGAGGTGATGCAGCGTATTGTGGACCTTTCCGAAGCCATTATGAAAAAAGGTAATCTGACGCCTGAAGAAGATAAGGCCCTTACTTTTCTTGCTACTCCTGCCGAACCCGGAGATAAGATATATACTTCGGTAGACGAATATTTGCAGGACAGCAAGGATGTTCCCTTTGCCGTGATCGATAAAGTGCCATTGTTTCCAGGTTGTGAAGGGCTTAGTAAAGAGGATGCAAAAAAGTGTACCACTCAAGGGATTTCAAATCATGTATCCAAAAATTTCAATACTAAGCTTGCCAAGCAACTCGGGTTATCGGGGAAGCAACGAGTCGTGGCCCAATTTAAAATAACGAAGCAAGGAACGATATCCAAGGTAAATGCTCGAGCCGGTTATCCGGAATTGGAAGAGGAGGCTGTAAGAGTAATCAAATCGCTGCCTAAGATGATTCCTGGTGAGTCCAAGGGCAAAAAGGTTGGAGTGATATACTCAATACCTATTTTGTTCAAAGTGTCTGAATAGTTAATTATTGACACTTTTGCGCTCTTTTGCGCGCATCGATACTTTGAAGGTTTGTTTGGAAAAAATAACTTTTCAGGACATATGTATAGACTATTTATTACTATAACGTTAATTGTTTTTAAGGCCGAGGCGCAAGACGCTTCGGCTTTACGAATTGCAGACAGTCTATATGCCTTGGGAAATTATAGTAAAGCCATTACTTTTTACGAAAAAGTAGACGGAGTCGAAGTGAAGCTCGCCAAAAGTTATGAGGCTCTGGGAAATAAAGGGAAGGCTCTTGCCTACTACAGGGAAGCCCTACGAATACATCCGTCATCTCTCTCAATTCAATACAACTACGGCAAATTATTATTCAATTCGGCTCAGTACAGAGAAGCGGATAGCATATTCAAGCTACTTTCGAATGCGGACGAGCGAAATCCAAATTTCCCTTACCATCTGGGACTCATCAAAGAAAAGAGGGGAGATACAACCGCCTGGAAAGACTTTAGTAAGGTGCTCTGGTTGGATCCCAATCATCAAAATGCTCTGTATAAAACAGCGAGGCGATTGGTGGAGAAACGAATATTTGTAAGCGCTGTTCCTTACATAGACAGAGGACTGGAAGCAGATCCAAATAGCATTCGCTTTCTCAATTTACAGGCACTCACTTTTTTTCACAATAACAATTATCATGGCGCTCTGGACTCCTATAAAAAATTGGAGGAACTAGGCCATGGTAACCAACAATTACACGAAAACATGGCGGTGTGTTTTTCCAAGACGAATCAATACGAAAAGGCGATCGATCACTATACGATTCTGATCAATCAATATGACGACACCCATGCAAAATGGCATTATCAGATCGCCGGATGTTTCAGTGCCTTACGATACGATGAGAAAGCTCAAAGACATCTTGAAATAGCCATTGTCCTTAAAGACATTTCTACCGAAGCCGAATATTGGTCTTTATCTCAGCTTTTTGGGAGGCAAAAGAAATATGCAGCACAAATGGACGCACTCCGGAAAGTAATTGCCCAAAATCCAAAAAATGACAATGCACACTACTTTTTAGCGACAGCGGCCGATAATTATTTTCAAGATAAGAAAGAAGCTATTCCTTATTACGAACGTTACCTGAAAAAGTTTGAAAAAGGAAAGTTCATTCAATATGCCCGTCAGCGTATCGCCGATATTAAAACCCAGTCTCACTTTAAGGATTGAATTATTTGATCAACGTAACATGTGGAAAAGCGGCGCTGTAGCCAAACCAGAAAGCGTTATGCGTGGGGAACCTATCCAGGGCTATCTTTTCTGTTTCACTTTCCAGTCGGTCCTCAAAGAGTGTCCATGAATGTCCGTTGCTGTCAATGGCGGTTTCCTTCTTGTCGTAAGAGCTAAATTGAACGTCCCCGGTAAAATAAACCCTATGCGCGCCACTCTTATCTGTGAAGACCGTATAAGCTTTACCATTAATGCTCCCGGAATAGATAGGGTTTTTCTTGAGAAATTTTGAAGAAATGGCGATGTTCTCATCGGTTTCCTGCGGGAGTCGGAGCGCGAGGATCTCCTGCTTATTTTTTAGCCGTTTGTCTTTTTTTGGAACATTGAACATAAGCTGGTTTGTAGAAAAATAATCTCGATACGCCACGCCTTCACCATAATCTCGTTTATGTCCGGTCTGCTCTGATAATACTTTGGTATGCGGATGCCTCTTTTTCCATTCGCCCCAGGTGGTGGTAACAACACTGAGATATTCGAGCGCTATGCCTTTTCCAACCAAGGGACCCATCACGGGTTTACCCCATAAGGTATTCCATAGGGATTGGGTTTTTTTGTCATACATTAACTTATTGGAGCGGTATAGAAATCCACTGGTACCCAATTCGTATTTGGTACCCTTATGTTCTGTTTTGTATAGAATGACCGTGCCGCAAAGGGTGCAGTATACGCCAGCGACAGGGACTTCTCCAACCACGTCTGTAAAGAGTTCGTGCCAGGCGAGTATCCGCTTGGGGTAGGCTCGGGCGTCCCCATTTATGGAAATTCCGAATACGATATTACTATTCGCCAGATACTCTGCATCTCGAGCAGGGATCATCTTGGGATTACGTAAAGGAGGGATACCATCCTGCCGAACACCTCCCCAACGAACTTCGTCCAGTCTTATATCACTCTCATGAGATCGGTCCAGGAAGTATTTGATGAAACGATGATCGATAGCGGCATGGACCGCTGCTTTAAAGCTAAAGTAATCATCATCATAGGTGGGATCTTTACTCCAAATATATTCGTACCAGGCGTTGAAGTCGAAACCAAAATGCTGTCCAGTTTTCTTCTGGAGGATAACGAAAAGTTTGGCGAATGTCTCAGAATCCTTCATAAAATAAAGAGTTTCCACGGCATATATCTCGAACGAATCTTTCCACCGGGTCTCGATATGTCTTAGGGATTCCTTTTTTATGTCCTCCGAATGGGTATGTAATAGATCGATGAAAAATGAAAAATCCTTGCGCACAGTTTCCTGGCCTGAGGACATTAGAGGTATCAGACTGAGAAAAATAACGAGAAGTAGGGTACTGTTTTTCAAAATAGTATTCACTTGGTCGTAGGAAGTCTTCAGAATAAACAGTTTTCACAAAAGTTTGGCATTTTTTAACTCAAGCGTATTCCCATTAAAATTTGTACTTTCGATAGGAATTTATTCTGAAAATGGAACAGATAAAATGGGTCTTGATTTTAATGCTGGCAACATCCTGCCAGTTCTTTGAGATGGAAAAAATTTCTTCAGACGCGTTCTACGAAGAAGAAATGCAAGCCATCGATTGGGAATCTGTTACGCAATATCCGGCCTTTGAGGAATGCGAGGCATTCACCGAAAAGAATGAGCAGAAGCACTGCTTCGAAACCCGCTTGAGAAATCATGTCTACCGTTGGTTAGAGGGTAAGCCCATGGTCACCTATCAGGATCTAAATCATACGGTTTTAATGGATTTAACCATATCCAAGACAGGTGCTATATCCGATCTTCAAATTGAGATGGATTCGGTATTGCGTCATAGTCTTCCGCTGCTACAGGAATGGTTAACAACCAGTATAGATTCTTTACCTCCTTTGGAGCCTGCCTATAAAAGTGGGATTCCGGTTAAAACCAAGTTTACCTTGCCCGTAGTGATTGCTACAAATTGAATTTATAACCTACCACAAAATCAACAGAAAAGTCACCATTATCTTCCAGGTTCAATGCCAGTACATCGAAATAACCTATCGTAAGGTATCCCTTTCCTAACGCAATATCCGCACCCAGTCCTAAGGCAAATGGGGCTTGAAATTCCCCTCCCGAACCGGAGATAGCATCTTCTGTATCTCCATCCCCATTGGGATCATCAATGTTCTGAGACAGATAGGTGTAATTAGCGATCTTGGTGTTGACAAAGAGCGCTACCTTTTCGGAATTCACAAATTTAAATCGGTAATTGAGTGAAAACTGAGAGGAAGATAGGTCGAAATCGCTGGTGGATAATAACTGCCTGAACTGAAAAACAATGGCATGATTTTTCAATTTAGCTTCATCAATAACCTCGAAATCGGCACCCAATTGAGGTAACAGGGTGTTGTCTGGGTTCACAAAATAAACGTAATTGGTCATCCCTGCGAAAAAGCCTAGTCGGGTTTTCAATTGAACCGGCATATCTTCTCCTGCAAAAGCAGGATCCACGGCTTTATTGTAAGCGTTGAAGAATTTTCTTAAACTAGGTAAAGTGAGTTTCAGATCATCCACAGACATCGCTTGATCTAATGTCTGATCTTGCAGGACTTGTTTGTATTCTTCCTGATAATCACCATCGACTTTGGTGTTCTTGAGTTCTGTGATTTGCCCTCCTTTTTCCAAGAAGTAACGGTATTCTCCTTGAATGGTATTCCACAGGAGGGTAAGGGTTCCGTCTACTTCGGTTTCAAGGGAGTAGGTCTCACCATCGACAGTATAGTTGTTCTGGGCTGTGAGTCCAGCTACATAAACAAGGGCCAGAATAAGCAATAGGCGTTTCATACTATATTGATTTGGTATAGCTAAAGGTAAAAAAATAATTGAATACGGCTTATTTCCTGAACTTTCGGCCTTTCCAGAGATAGCTTCCGAAAAGACTCCGGATGACCACCCAAAGGGTCAGAAACGGGTATATAAAAGCATTGATGAAATACCCAGCTACGGGTATGGGTTGCTTTAGATAACTCGCAGCAAAGGTCACTACAACCAGATCCATAACTAGTTTCTGGAGTAAAAAAGCGATATAAGCCCGATGTTCGGAAAGATTAACGATCAAGCCATAAAGAGCGATCAAAAATGCAAGATTCCCTAATAGTACAACAACTCCTAAGATCTTAGGGCCCCAGCGTTTTTGCTTTGAGGTTTTGGACGCCCATCGAACCCGCTGGTTTATTACTTCTTTCCAGGTATTCTCTGGTTGGGTATACACCGCAGCCTCAATACCATTAAGGTAGTATAAGTCTTCAGGAAACGCATTTTGCACTTTCTCCAATAGGAAAATATCATCTCCACTGGCAATGTGGTCGTTTCCTGCATATCCATGAACCTCCAGGAAGGTGGATTTCCTGTAGGCCATATTGGCGCCGTTACTTAGCAAAGGTTGTCTCCATCCGAAGCTCCCCATAGTCACCGCCTGAAGACTTAATCCGTCGAGAAACTGAAAGTTTTGTACTAATCCCTGAGAACCTGAGTATATTACTGGAGCACAAACCATTTTGGGTTGAGCAGTTTCTATGAAAGAGTCGAGTTGTTTTAACCAGGTGCCTGGGAGAATACAATCTGCGTCTGTCGTAAGAATCCAGTCGTGCCGGGCATGTTGTACCGCAAGACTAATAGCATCTTTTTTAGGCGAATTAGAGAGGCGTCTATTGCGCAGAATTCGAAAATCGAATAATGCGTCCAATTGGCTGAGGTCCTTATTTTCCAATGCCTCTTCAATCACTTGCCTTGAAGAGTCCTCAGATTCATCGTCGACGAACAACACTTCAAAATGAGTTAAAGGATATTCGAGACCTTTTAAGGAACTGAGTAAAGCAGGAAGGCGCCCCGCTTCATTTCTGAAAGGAATGATAATGGAAAATTGGGTGCGACCTTGACCACGAGGGATTTTCTTATCACCCAATTTATTCATTCCTGTCAACACCCAGATCAGGGCCAAAAAATAGAACAGGCAAAGTATGGAAAGGAATAAGATCATGAATTTCGATAGGTTAATACATAAAAACTTCCCCAAATCGCCGGAAGCACAAAATTGAGCACCCACATAACAACTACTGTGGATAGCACGGTCCATTCAGAAACATTCGCCAGGCTGAAAAGCCATAGGGCAACCCCACCTCTCACGACTACATCGAAAACAAAAATGGTAGGGATCACGGATACTAGCAAATACATCGCCATGATCATAGGAGCAGCTTCCAAAGCACTAAGTTCCGCTCCAAAAAAACTCAATAATACATAGAATAAGCTGCCAAATAGTATATACCGTAAGAAGGAATACAGTAGGGTTCTTATCTTAATAGAAACGGGAAGGTTTTGGATGTACCTCCCCACTTTGGCCAGAGACAGGCCTTTAACAAGTAATTCTTTCTCTTTGAAGATATAACCCGCTATTACGAAAACCAAAAAGACGACAATACCCATCATTACTTTCAAAATAGAGACCGAAAGATCGAATCGAAAAATTACAATGATGAGTCCTATTACTCCCAAGAATAGCGTAATCAACATCTGTGCTCCGTTTGAGATGAAATTGAGCAATAACACCTGTTTTCGTTGCTTTGATGGGAAAAAATAGGCTTTGGCACCGTATTCTCCCACACGGTTTGGAGTGGCCAATGACACCGTAAGTGCTGCAAGACTCTGACGCATAGCCTGGTGAAAAGATAATCGTTGCAAAGGTAAGGTGACCGTTCGCCATTTCAAGATTTCGAAGCACCAATTTCCAGCAGCGAAACCCATAAATAATGCCAGAGAGAATGCATTTTCAAGTTGAATGGACCTAAGGAATTCGGAAAGCAAGATGCCATTTCCATCCTTAATCTTTAGATAGATATAGCCAAAAGTTAGGCTAAGGATCAAAACTTTTAGGGCAATCAAGCCATATTGCTTAGATTTGTGGGAAAGGGCCATCATGAGGGCTAATTTAGCATATTTTCTATTGGGTGGTCTTCAACTATAGATGAAAACAGAAAGAATCATACTTGGAATAGATCCGGGAACCACGATCATGGGTTTCGGACTCATTAGGGTCTTGGGAAAGCAGATGCAGTTCATGCAATTGAACGAATTAAAACTCTCTAAGTATGATGACCACTACGTACGCCTCAAACATATCTTCGAGCGTACCGTAGAATTAATCGACAGCTATCACCCGGATGAGATCGCCATTGAAGCACCCTTCTTTGGAAAGAACGTACAATCCATGTTAAAGCTGGGGAGAGCGCAGGGAGTTGCTATGGCGGCTGGGTTATCCCGTCAAGTGCCCATAACCGAATATTCCCCGAAAAAGATTAAAATGGCGATTACGGGTAATGGGAACGCCAGTAAGGAGCAGGTGGCCAAAATGCTTCAAAGCACACTGGGCCTGAAGGAATTGCCCAAAAACCTGGACAGTACGGATGGACTGGCGGCGGCCGTCTGTCATTTCTACAATTCCGGAAAAGTAGATGTGGGTAAGAGTTATAGTGGTTGGGCGGCTTTTGTGAAACAGAATGAGGATAGAGTGGAGTAGATGCCGGATGAAAGAACCACATACTGCAAAAATTGTCAGTCCGAGATAAGTGGAAATTATTGTTTTAATTGCGGACAACGTACTTCCGTACATGAGGTCACTTTCAAAGAAACCTTTCAGGATATTATGAGTTCGCTCTTCTCTCTGGATGCACCCATACTCAAGACCCTTGGCTTGCTATTTTCTAATCCGGGGAAGCTTTTTAGGCGCTATTTGAGTGGGCAGCGAAAACGCTACTACAAGCCTGTTACTTTTTTTATTTTAACCACGGTTGTCTTTCTTTTATTCAGATGGTTGCTCGATTATAATCCTATGATCGATGCAGAGAAAAATACGTCCACTCCGGAAGCTGCCAAGTTCTTAATCGATGCCGGGAGGCTTATGTTTTCTAATATCGATAAGATGTTATTCCTATTTGTCTTTAGCCTGGCCATCTCAATGAAGTTGTTTTTTTACAGAAAGAATACCCTGGCCGAATTTGTGGCTATCTCTTTTTATATGCTGGGAGCCTATACCTTGCTGAGTACCATTAACATGTTCGTATTTACCTTTGTGAAGAATATCTTTCAGCCCATTAGCCGAATTTTTATGTTTTTCTATTTTATATGGGCCATGGTGAGTTATTTTGAGGAACGGAAGTTGCTGGTGTTTTTTAAGTCCATATTAACCACCGTTTTTGGATTCGCTTTGTACGTTGTCCTGGGATTGGGACTGGCATTCATTATAATACTTATAGGGACATGACTCAAATGAGAACTATGATATTGAAAATTATGAAACAGGTGGGTTTATGCCTCACACTTTTAACCTGTATTCATTGTAGTGATATGCCTAAGAATTCTGAAACGACCGCCGAAATGGACCAGAGCCATAAGGATATGACCAGCTCGAATAGCAAATGTTCAACACTGGAATTATTCGACTCCAAGTTCCCATTCCGGTCGTCCATTCTTGAAGAGTTTGCGCGCACCGCAATGAACGGTGATTTAGACGCTTTATTATTGATAAAAGAAGACGTAACAAAGTTAGATCTCAGTGATGCAAGTCTAAACGCATTACCTAAAACCTTGAGGGAATTTCCTAATTTAAAATATCTGGATATCTCTGGAAACCGGTTTACGGATAAGGAAAAATTATTTGAAGAGCTGTCTCTACTGCCGTCGTTAAGAATCTTAAGGTTAAACTCTTCAAATTTGAAGACTTTACCATCTAATGTGAGACTACTTCAAGACCTGGAAGTTTTAGACGTATCCCGAGCCAATCTCCAAAGTATCGAGAATATCGGGGATTTAGAGAAATTGAAACTATTATCGGTTCGGGGGAACAGCCAACTTAAAGACCTACCTGCCTCCATTGCTAAACTAAAATGCCTCCAGTCCTTAGACGTTTCCGCGTCTGGAATGGAGCGGTTACGCGACGAACTGGCAGCATGTACTCAATTGGTCAATATAACCGCAAATGCTAGCAGAATTGCTAGTATCCCTATGGATATAGGAGACCTCAAACAACTACGACATCTTAACCTGGCTGCCAATAGGATTGAGTTAGTTCCTACGTCGATAGGAGGTTTGCAGGAATTGCAGGACCTGCATCTGGGTTCCAACGAATTGAAAGGCCTGCCGGAAGAATTTAAAAGATTGGAGAATTTAGAATTTATCTCTTTGGATTATAATAGATTTAAAGAGTTCCCATCTCAAGTATTGACCTTACACCATGTGCATAACCTTTGGGTTCATAATAATAGCTTTAAAGAAATTCCTACCGAGGTAGCTCAAATGCAGGGGCTCACTCATCTTTTGATCGACCATGAAATCATTACAGATGAGAATATTGAAGAAATTAAGAGGCTGAATCCCGAATTGCGGGTCATTCGTCAAGACTCCAGGAGATATGTGAAAGGCCGAAAAAGAAAGAACTAAGTAGAAAGCAATACATGTCCGGAATCTATCTTCATATCCCCTTTTGTAAACAGGCCTGTCATTACTGCGACTTCCATTTTTCTACATCAATCAAGAAGAAAGGAGAACTGGTGGATGCCTTATGTAGGGAGTTAGTGCTTCGGAAAGGAGAATTGCATGGGGCTGTACATACCATTTACTTCGGTGGAGGAACGCCTAGCCTACTTACTTTGGAAGAGTTGACCCAGCTTTTCGATACTATTTATAAAAATTATACGGTGGCTGAGGTCCCCGAAGTCACCCTGGAGGCCAACCCCGATGACCTCATGTTACCTCGAGCGCAGTCGAGAGGTCTTCTGGAAGATTATGTTTCCATCGGCATCAACCGCCTTAGCATTGGGATACAATCCTTTTTCGAGGAGGATCTTAAACTTATGAATCGAGCCCACAATGCCAAAGAAGCCCTGGAGTGTGTTGAGACGGTCAAAGAGCATTTTAGTAATTATAGTATTGATCTTATCTACGGAATTCCAGGGATGTCCAATGAGCGTTGGCTTGAAAATCTGAGGAAAGCGATTGCGCTGAATATTCCTCATATTTCTTGCTATGCACTTACGGTCGAGCCTAAAACGGCACTCAAAAGCTTTATTGAGAAAGGGATTGTTCCTCCGGTTGAAGATGAGGTGGCTCAACAGCATCACGAACTTTTGGTAGCAGAAACGGAATTAGCTGGCTATGTGAATTATGAGTTCTCCAACTTTGGAAAACCCGGTTTCTTTTCACAAAACAATACCGCTTACTGGCAGGGTAAACCCTACCTGGGTATAGGGCCTTCGGCTCACAGTTACGACGGAAACCAGCGAAGTTGGAATGTTGCCAATAACTCAAGATATATCAAGGCTATTCACAAGAGCGAATTACTCATAGAGAGGGAAACCTTATCTCGAAAGGATAAGTATAACGAATATGTAATGACACGTCTTCGGACGTTGGATGGTATTTCCTTGAAAGAAGTGGAAAACAGCTTCGGGCGAAAGTATCTTGACTACTTACTACAGCAGATGGGGGAGCATCTCAAGGCCCATCGACTTTTTCTGGAAGGAGATCAATTACGAGTCACCCGAAAGGGAAAATTCTTAAGTGATGGGATTGCAAGTGACCTTTTCTTAGTAAATTTAGACTGAATTCAAGTATAAGCTATTGATCACAATCCTAGATATTAACGGTGAAAAAGTAAAAGTTGACCTTTCTAAGCCTTTGGATATTTCCATCCCATTGCAGGCTTCTTCCAGGAATCCGGAGGCCTGGTATCTGGACCGTCCCAGTATAGAGCCTGTTCAACTGGATGATTGGGTGGGAAGTATTGAAAAAGGGGCTGCCGTTAATTTTAGAAGTATTTGGTTCAACCCGCATGCCCATGGTACCCATACGGAATGTGTTGGACATATTTCCAGGGAGTTTCATTCGGTTAATAAGTGGTTGAAACGATTTTTCTTTCAGGCAGAGGTCATTACAGTGACGCCTAAAAAGAAAGGCAAAGACCAGGTGATCACCGCTTCAGAATTGAAAAAATTACTCAGAGGAATGCATCCGGAGGCAGTTGTCATTAGAACCCTTCCTAACGATGCATCCAAAAGATCTAAAAAGTATTCCCATACCAACTGGCCCTATTTAGAAGAAGCTGCTGCGTTGTTCTTACGGACCCTGGGAGTAGAACATTTGTTGATCGATCTGCCTTCAATCGACAAAGAGAAGGACGATGGAAAACTACTCGCTCATAGAGCTTTTTGGAATTATCCCAAGGCCACTCGACGGGAAGCAACCATTACGGAATTCATTTATGTAAACAACAGAATTAAGGATGGAAGTTATCTGCTCAATTTACAAATAGCTCCTTTCGAGAATGATGCAAGTCCAAGTAAACCGGTGCTGTACAAATTTATTTAATGATGAAAACAACACTCAAAATTGAAGAGCTGGCTCAGTTTGTGTTGGGAATTTTTTTCTTCTCAGCCCTAGAATACAAATGGTGGGTGTTTCCTGCCTTATTGCTCACTCCGGATATTGGTATGTTGGGTTACTTGGTGAACACGAAAGTAGGGGCTTTTCTTTATAACTTGTTTCATCACAAAGCCCTCGCCATCCTCACCATGGTGTTGGGTCATTTTTATCTGGGGGAAGTAGTAACACTCATAGGGATTATTTTATTTGCCCATGCAGCTTTCGATAGGATGTTAGGATACGGCTTGAAGTATCCGGACAGTTTTAAAAACACACATTTGGGACCCATTGGAAAGAAATAGAAAGGTGTTGGGAAAATATTACATAGGGGTTCTTCTACTATTTGCGTTCATGAGTTTGAGAGGCCAGGACTACGAGCAGGTAGATGCCACCATCGAGTTATATCCCTCGAGCTTTACCACGGCAGAAGAGCTATCCCGCCTGATCTCTCGCGATTTTACATCTGAAGAACATAAAGTAAGGGCCATTTATACCTGGATCATCAGAAATGTAGCTTATGAACCGGAAGAGTATAAACAGTTCAATTTCAATTTTAAGAATTATCGAGAGCGGAATACCAAAGAAGAGAAAACGCGACAAAAGGTCATTCAACGTACCATAGATAAGGGGATTGCGGTTTGTGAAGGTTACGCTATGTTGTTTGAACGACTTTGCGAACTACAGGGGATATCCAACTATTTGGTGCGTGGAGACATTAAAACAAATTTCAACGATATTGGCCGTCCCTTTAAAAAATTACATATGTGGAACGTGGCTGTGATCGATGGGAATCCTTATTTGTTCGATCCTACCTGGGGTGCTGGAAAATATAACGATCGCTTTATCAAGGAACCTACCTATTTCTATTATAAGACACCACCGGAACTTTTTGCAAAAACCCATTATCCTCATATGGCAGAGGACACTTTCCTGGAGCGAGAATTTAGCCGAGAAGACTTCGCTGCATTACCTCTTTTAATAGAAGAAGGACTCCGTATACAAGATGTGATAAGTCCCATGCAGGGTGTAATATCTTCTTTGGATGAAGATGGGCAAATTGATTTTAAGATTCGGAGTAGGCAGGTAGAAAGGATCACTTATTCCTTCGGAAGTGAGAAAAAGACGGTAGCGTTTTTGAGGCAGGACGGGTTTTTAGAGTTTCATATTCCTTTGAAATTAGGAAGCAGGCAGTTACTAATTTATTTTGATGGAAAACCTGCTATGGGATATAAAATTGAGTGACATGAATATCGAAGAATTTAGAGATTATTGTCTGGCGAAAAAAGGAGTGACAGAGTCCTTTCCGTTCGATGAACATACGTTGGTTTTCAAGGTGATGGGGAAGATGTTTGCCTTGACCGGTCTGGAGCGGAAACCCAGTCAGGTGAATTTAAAATGCGATCCGGAACGGTCTGTAGCACTACGTGAGGAGTACGATGGTCTTATTTTTGGCGGCTATCACATGAATAAACTTCTTTGGAATACCGTGGTGATAGAAGATAGAGTGCCGCATGAACTGCTGTTGGAATTGATCGATCATTCCTACGATCTGGTGGTGGAGAAACTCACGAAAAAGGCAAGGGCCGAACTTGAAAATTTATAAAGAGAGAGATTTTTTAAAGTTTCTGGGGCTCTTATCTTTTAGCCCCTTGAACTTGCGGTTGAAATTGGAGATGTTCCGAAAGCCACTTCGTTCGGCTATTTCGGCGATACTCATTTCTCTAGAATGTTGAAGAAGCTTACAGGCTTCGGCTACTCTAATTTCATTTAAAAAGGACATATAGGTTTTACGCGTTCGTTTTTTGAAGTATTTACAAAAGGCATTGGGTGTCATCGCCGCCTGCCGGGCAATGGTGTCTAACGAGATCTTTTCCCTAAAATGATCCATGGTGTATCGAATCACGGCGTCCATACGTTGCCCCTCATTATCACTGTACTTCCTAGTAATTTTTTCTGAAGGAATTCCGCTGTTAAAAGAAGAAAGAGATTTCCATTGAGATTGGTTTAATGCCTTCAGCAGTTGAAAGAATAAGATGAATCGATCTAATTTTTGAGCTTGTAAAAAGTCTTCAAAAAGGGTGGGGAGCATTTCCGAAATTCCGGATACCTTGAACCCGTTTTCAGCATTTTGGAAGAAGGTCTTTAAGGATTTCAATTCCTCCGTAAGAAAGAATTCCTTTCCAAACGAATCTTGGGTAAAGAAAATACTGATCATATGTGAAATTTCTCCCTCACCGGTGTCACTTTTAAAGACATGTGGCAAATTACTTCCCAATACAACAATATCTCCCTGTGTATAGCGGTTAATGCTGTTTCCAACGATTAAAGAACCCTTTCCCTCTTTTATATAGCTTATCTGAAGCTCCGTATGCTGATGCAGAAACCCGTAAAATGCCATTTGACGGTCTTCCTGAAGGATAAGAGCATCCCGTTCAGATTTGGGTATTGTAAATGGAAGTACCTTCATAAGTATTACAATAATAGTCAAATTTTGGATTTCTAAAGTAATTTTGGATAAAATAGTATTAATTATGAATAATCAGATATTATAATCGTCGAGGGATATCTTATAATTTTGATATAAATTCAAAACCTATGAAATTCGATTGGAAAGGCGTGATGCCGGCGGTTACTACCAAATTTAATAAGGATGATACCCTGGATCTTAAGATGTTCCAGCATAACATCCAAGCACAGTTGGAGGCAGGAGTACATGGTATTGTGCTGGGAGGAACTCTTGGGGAAGCCAGCACGCTGAGCGAAGAAGAAAAGAGAACCCTTACAAAAACCACGGTAGATCTGGTGGACAAGAAGGTTCCTGTGCTCATTAATATAGCCGAACAAACTACAAAGGGAGCCGTTGCTTCAGCCATGTTGGCCGAAGAGGACGGGGCTTCAGGACTTATGATGCTGCCTCCCATGCGATACAAGGCAGGAGATCGGGAAACGGTGGAATACTTTAAGGCCGTGGCTTATAGTACATCCTTACCTATTATGGTATACAATAACCCGGTTGATTATAAGATAGAGGTCACGCTTCCTATGTTCGATGAACTGTTAAAATGTGATAATATTCAAGCCGTAAAGGAATCTACGCGTGATATTTCTAATGTAACAAGGATCAAGAATAATTTCGGAGATCGATTAAAGATCATGACGGGAGTGGATACTCTGGCATTGGAAAGCTTACTCATGGGTGCAGATGGTTGGATCGCTGGTTTGGTTTGTGCTTTCCCGAGGGAAACGGTAGCTATTTATGAGCTTCAGAAGGTGGGAAGAATACAGGAGGCGCTCAATATCTATCGCTGGTTCTTGCCCTTGTTGGAGTTGGATATTAACCCTAAATTAGTACAGAATATCAAATTGGCCGAAGTTGCGACAGGACTTGGCACCGAAACGCTTCGACCTCCTAGACTTCCATTGATTGGAGAGGAACGAGCCTTCGTTTTAAAGGTGATAGAAGAGGGTATGGCCTCCAGACCAACCTTGCCGGATTATAAGAATTTGTAATGTTAGAGATAAGACCCAACTGCGAAAATTGTAACAAGGCTTTGCCTTTTGATTCTGAAGAGGCAATGATCTGTACTTTCGAATGTACCTTTTGCCAGGATTGCGTCCATGAAATTTTGCAAGAAGTTTGTCCAAACTGTGGAGGAAATTTTACTCCCAGACCCATACGTCCGGAACACTTACTGGAAAAGTATCCGGTTTCTCAAAAGAGGGTACATAAACCTGTAGATGTGAAAGCACATCTGGAAAGAATAAAGAACTCATGATGGAAGGAAAAAACTATATTGGATTCTCGTCCAGCGCAAAAGGCACCGAGGCCTATCGCACCTATAACCCAAAAGAAGACAAAGAAAATACCCAGGTCTATGTTGAGGCCACGTTAGAAGAAATTAACACTGCGGCTCAGCTCGCTGCTCAGGCCTTCCAAGTTTTTCGAAGGATGCCAGGCGCGAAAAGAGCGGAATTCTTACATGCCATTGCCGATGAGATCTTGGCGTTAGACGATCTTCTTATACAAACCTATGTGAGCGAAACCGGCCTTCCGGAAGGAAGGGCTAAAGGGGAACGGGGCCGAACCGTGGGGCAGTTGCGTATGTTTGCGGATCTTATCCAAACCGAAACATGGAGGAATCCTACGCTGGATGAGGCTGTTCCGGATAGAACGCCCGTTCCCAAACCGGATCTCAGACAATTTTTAATTCCCTTAGGACCTGTAGCGGTCTTTGGAGCGAGTAATTTTCCGTTGGCGTACTCAACAGCGGGAGGTGATACGGCCAGTGCTCTGGCCGCCGGTTGTCCCGTCATTGTAAAATCGCACCCCATGCATGCCGGTACCGGAGGACTCGTGGCCTCTGCCATCATAAAAGCTGCCAAGGATACAGGAATGCCTGAGGGTGTTTTTTCTAATATCAATAGTGCTGGAATCGAGGTGGGAACACAATTGGTAGCGCATCCTCAAATAAAAGCTGTCGGATTTACAGGAAGCATTCAAGGAGGACGGGCTCTCTGTGATCTTGCAGCACAAAGAGACGAACCTATTCCGGTCTTTGCTGAAATGGGAAGCATCAACCCGGTGATTATCACCAAAACGGCTTTGGAAAATCGAGGAGAAGAAATAGCCACCACCTATGCGAGTTCTATAACCTTGGGCACCGGACAGTTTTGTACAAATCCGGGACTATTGTTGGCCGTTGAAGGTCCTGAGCTCACAAGTTTTGTTGACGACCTTGCGAGGAAAACGATGGACATGGATGCGCAATGTATGTTACACCCTACTATTCATAGCGCTTTCGAGCATAAAGCAAAGGATGTAATAGATCAGGAAGAAACGCGGTTAGTAGCTGTTTACAAGGGAGAAACTCCTCGCAATTATGCCAAAGCTAAAATTGTAACGGTTACGGGAGACGCATTTCTGAAGAACCCTCGTTTACATCAAGAAGTGTTTGGGCCATTTTCCATGGTGGTGCAATGTGCAGATAATGATGAGATGTTAAAAGTAATAGCTGGATTGGAAGGACAACTCACAGGAACGATCATCGCCGAAACATCGGATTATGGATCCTTGCATTCTCTGGTTGAAACCTTGCAAGATCGCGTGGGGAGAATAGTATTCAACGGCGTTCCCACAGGAGTGGAAGTTTGTGATGCCATGACTCATGGAGGACCCTATCCTGCAAGTTCCGATAGCCGGTTTACCGCAGTGGGTAACCAGGCGATCAAACGCTGGGTGCGGCCTTTTAGTTATCAGAATTTTCCAGAGGAACTACTCCCGGAGAGTTTAAGAAATAAATGATGAAGTCTATTTTTAAGTGCATAGACGCTCATACTTGTGGAAACCCGGTTCGGGTGGTCACTACAGGGCATCCACCCCTGGAAGGGGATTCCATGAGTGAAAAGCGGCAACATTTTTTGAAAGAATACGACTGGATTCGGAAGGGCTTAATGTTCGAACCCAGAGGACATGATATGATGAGTGGCAGTTTCTTTTTTAAGCCCCAGTTTCAGGAAAATGACTTTGGAATACTATTTATAGAAACCTCTGGATGTCTACCTATGTGCGGCCATGGGACCATAGGAGCCATCACCATTGCCATAGAAGAGGGACTTATTATTCCGAAAACTCCGGGGAAAATACGAATGGAGACTCCGGCGGGATTGGTGGAAATTGAATATAAGCAGACGAAGGGAAAGGTAGAATGGGTTAAACTGAAGAATGTTGTTTCCTATTTGGCTGTAGAAGGGCTTACCGTTGAATGTCCCGAACTCGGAGAGATCACTTTCGATGTGGCGTACGGAGGGAACTACTATGCCATTGTCGATCCCCAGAGAAATTTTAGTGGGGTGCAAGATTTTACAGCGAGTAAGCTCATTCAATTCTCTCAAGTAGTTCGGGAGCGGATCAATGACAAATATCCCCATCAATTTATCCATCCGGAAAATGATACGATTCGCGATGTAAGTCATATACAATGGACCGGAACTCCTATCGATCCAAAATCTTCGGGCAGGAATGCTGTTTTCTACGGAGACAAAGCAATCGATAGGTCTCCTTGCGGTACGGGGACTTCGGCCAGAATGGCTCAATTATTTGCGAAAGGGGAGTTGAAGGAAGGAGAGGAGTTTGTTCATGAGAGTTTTATTGGGTCCACTTTTGTGGGTCGCGTGGAAGAGATCGTTGAGATAGCCGGTAAAACAGGAATTGTTCCCAGTATAAAGGGCTGGGCCAAGATATATGGGTATAATACCATTAGCATCGACCCGGAAGATGATCCGTATGCCTATGGTTTTCAGGTGATTTAGATAAGGGATTAATGAGTGAATGAGAAAATGATCTAATGGAAATAGAATAATTTTAACCACAAACCATTCAATCATTGAAAAAAGTCGTCATTATTGGAGGAGGAGTTATAGGATTGTGTTCGGCCTATTATCTGGTCAAAGCCGGATATGATGTGACTGTGGTGGATCAATCTTCTATGGACCATGGGGCTTCTTATGTGAATGCGGGCTATCTAACCCCCAGTCATTTTATGCCGCTTGCTGCTCCGGGAGTAATGAAGCAGGGGATTAAATGGATGTTCGATAGCACGAGTCCGCTCTACATTAAGCCTAGATTAAATAAGTCCTTCCTGCAATGGGCCTGGGCTTTCCATAGATCCTGTTCTGAAGAAAACGTCAAACGATCTGTGGGTGTGATCAAGGATATGAACCTGTTCAGTGCCGAACTCTTTTCAGAAATACGCAATGCCGAAGGTTTTACTTTTCAATTGGAGAATAAGGGACTTCTTATGCTTTGCCAGACTCAGAGCATGTTGGATGAGGAACTGCACATGGCGGAAATTGGAAAAAGCGAAGGCCTGGATGTGGTCGCAGTATCTCCTTCAGAATTAAATAACATAGAACCCAATGTGGAAATTAACGCCCTGGGAGCTATACATTATAAGTGCGACTGGCATACCACCCCCCATGAATTTATGAAGGAGTTATGCATCTGGCTTGAGGAAAAGGGGGTTCAGTTTCTAAAGAATGAACGCGTAGAGAACCTCAAGACTTCCCAAGGAAAAATAACCGAAATCCAAACACAAAAAGACTCCATAAAGGCAGATGAATTTGTACTGGCAGCTGGTTCCTGGAGCCATTTGTTAAGCGCAAAGTTGGGAATCAAGATCCCCTTGGAAGCAGGAAAAGGCTATCGAATCAATGTAGATCGGAAAACAGGAATTTCGATCCCCTCCATTTTAGCCGAAGCCAGGGTGGCGGTGACTCCTATGAACGGATTTACACGTTTTGCCGGAACGATGGAAATAGCGGGAATAAATCATAAGCTGAATCCCGTACGCGTAACGGCCATAGCAAATGCGGCCCATAAATATTACCCTAAGCTACGTATTGCGCAGGACGAAAAAGATCAGGCGGCATGTGGATTACGTCCTGTGTCTCCGGACGGAAGACCTTATATTGGAAGATCATCAAAGTGTAAGAATCTTACCATAGCCACAGGGCATGCCATGATGGGCTGGAGTATGGCACCAGCAACCGGGAAGCTGATCGCCGAGATTATTTCAGAAAAGAAGACCTCAATGAAGATAGAGGCCTTTCATCCGGATCGACGTTTCTAATACAGTTAAACTACAGAACCTATGATTGCAAGAATTTGGCACGGAACTACCAGTATTGAAGACTATGAAACCTATACTGCTTTTATGAAGTCCAGGGCAATACCCGATTATAAGCAAACGGAAGGTTTTGAAAAACTTACCTTCCTAAGAAATATACAAGGAGGAGTAGGGCATTTTACGCTAATTACCTTTTGGAAGAATATGGAAGTGATTAAGAATTTTGCAGGGGAAGATTTGGAAAAAGCCAAATATTATCCTGAAGACGAAGAATTTCTTCTAACTTTTGAAGAAAAGGTGGTCCACTACGAAGTATTCGCCGAATAGCTAGATAGTAGCCCTAAAGATCCTTAAGGTTCAATCGCATATTTACTAGGTACTTTTTGAAACCTGCTTTTTCATAGGCCCTTATGGCGGGAGGATTGTTGTCGTATACGTCTAATTTTATTTCAAAGATATTACGGCTCTTGCACCAGTCGAGTAGGGCATTCAGTACTAATTGATTATACCCATTGCCTCGATACTTCTCCGGGACGAACATGAATCCCAGGTAACCAAATCGATCGTGAACCAAATATTCCCTGTCCTCCAAAATCTTTGCATAACCTGTGGCCACGATCTCCCCTTCCATCTCCACTACAAATATCTCAGAATCCTCGGCCTGTATCAATCCGGCTAAATCGTAGTAGGTGGTGGTATCTTTTTTTATAGTGGGATCCATTGGAAGCTCCGCTGCGATCAGGCCTTTTTTAAACTCCAATAGCACGGGCATATCTTCCAAGGTTGCCTTCCGAACCGTATGTTTCATGAATTCATTATTAATTTTACAATGACACCAATCTTATATCTCCCATCTTATATCTCCTATCTAGCATGACATATCTGCCACGATTTTCCATTGGCCGTTGATCTTTTTAAAGATAATAAAGAAAACACCATTGGCATCGCCTACTTTTCGTTTTAAGTGATATTGTCCCATCACCCAATAACTACCTTCATCCACTTTAGTAATATCATCTATAGTGAATTCTAGAGTTCCACTTTCGTCCTCAGTGGGATATCCCTTTTTATAATTGTCGAGAGTTTGTTGCCAGCCCAAAGTAAGGCCCCGACTTCCGTAGAATTTTAGGGAATCACTTTTCCAATATCCCTCCATAAACCCTTCCAGGTCGTTGTTGGACCAAGCTTCTTGTTGTGCTTTCATTACAGCCAGGATGGCCTCCTTGTCCGTCGTTTCACTCGTTTGAGCGTTGCCATTCCATAGGGTGATAAAGCAACAGATGAATAGTAATTTTTTCATTTCTTTAAAAGTTAATCCAAAGGAGTGCAGACCAGGTTTAGCCTATTCTCGACGGTGCTTAGGCGAGTTTTCTTAGCCGAAGTGGTTCGATGACCAAGGCTGAAAGGCTTCAGTGATAGGAGTGCGCTCGAAGGGACAAGGTTAATAGTTTTGCATAAAATCTTCCGAAAATACTTGTTTCAGTCTAAAGATAAGCTCTTTGGCGTTATCTACACTGAAAACCATAGGGGGTTTTATTTTAAGGACGTTATGGTCCGGTCCATCCGTGCTCATGAGTATCTTGAATTCCTTCATTCTGTTGGCCAGATAGGATGCCTGCTCTGCTAATGGCGATTGGATGGCATTCACTAGCTCAAACCCCAGGAACAGACCTTCGCCTCTCACATCTCCTATGATGGGAAATTCTTTTTGTAGTGCCATCAATTGGTCTTTCAAAAAGCCTCCTACTTCCCATGCGTTTTGCTGAAGGTTTTCTGTCTCGACCACCTTGAGGACTGCATGTCCAATAGTACAGCTTACCGGATTTCCGCCAAACGTGTTGAAGAACTCCATCCCATTGGCAAATTGTGCTGCGACCTCTTGGGTACAAGCTACAATGGCGAGCGGATGTCCATTTCCGGCTGGCTTCCCCATCGTGACGATGTCTGGGACTACATCATGCAATTGAAAGGCCCAAAAGGTCTTTCCAACCCTGCCAAAACCCGTTTGTACTTCGTCGGCAATACAGAGTCCACCTTCTTCACGTACGTATTGATATACTTCTTTAAAATAATTCTTGGGAGGAACTATCTGTCCGCCGCAACTTATAATGGGTTCCCCGATGAACGCAGCCACTTTTTTACCCTTTGCGTATTTGGCATATTGGCTTCCACTGTCGGGACCGGGGTGCATCCCTCGAAAGGGATCTGGCATGGGTAAAATATGCGTGTTTTTTGGTTTTCCGGAACCTCCTTTTCCATCAAACTTATAACTACTAACATCGATTACGGCATTCGTATTTCCGTGATACCCTATTTCTATGGCCAGCATATCGTCTCTTCCTGTTATGGTCTTCGCCATTCGAATGGCCAGCTCATTGGCTTCACTGCCAGAGTTAACAAAGTGTAATACGGAAAGTTCTTTCGGTAATTTTTCGATGAGGGCTCGGGCGTAATTGTTAATGCTCTCATGGAGATAACGTGTATTGGTGTTGAGTAAGGTCATTTGTTTTTGACCTGCTTCCACTACGGCAGGGTGTTCATGCCCAACATGAGCTACATTATTTACAGTGTCCAGATATTTTCTTCCGAAGGTGTCCAGCAAATACACCCCATCTCCTCGCACAATATGGAGAGGCTCCCTGTAAGAAATACTCAAACCTTTACCCAAATGTTGTTTGCGGTATTGAAGTATCTCTTCGGTAGGAGCATCATAGGCCGTTACCAAATCCTTGTTTTTAAATAAAAGATTGGGGTCCGGACAGATACTTTTCCAAATGTCCACTTGTGAAGGGTAGCTTACGCCGGGAAAATCCGTAGTATAATCCAACATTGTTAACATCAATTGAAAATGCAAATGGGGGGACCATTCCCCATTCTCCTCATGCGTACCTAAATAACCAATGCAATCTCCTTTTTTTACAGTATCACCCACCATCCATTGGGCAGGACTTGCCTCTGAAAGATGCCCGTGTAGTGTGTAGAAAATAAGATCATGTTCCGTATGTTTCAGAATAATAAGTCCGCCATATTCTTTATAACCCTTATCATTGACGGCAGTGAAGACCTCTCCATCGAATACGGCGTGAACCGGAGTTCCCGCGGGAAGCCAAAAATCGATCCCCAGGTGAACCGTCCTGCTTTCCGGACCGTTGTTGCCTTCCTTGTCATAGGAGGTAGCCGTATAAATAGGTCGCGGTTCCAAATAACCATCGGCAATGAGTTTGTCCGGGTGTTCTTTCTGAAGTTGCCCTATCTTATAGTCGAATAACTCGAGATCATTGAATTGATGCCGGCTGCCAATCCAGGTACTGGATAGTTTTAAGTCAAGGAGGTAGATTTCCTCTTTTCTTTCCGAAGGAAATAATTCAGAAAACCTTACAGCGGTTTTAGAAGCCCACTTTGCGAAGACAGTTTCATTGGGGTGCGCTGTAAAGCCACAGGCATTTCTAAAACTGTAGTAGGCGAATTCCTCCTTGACAGATCGCCATTTTTTAAGTGCATCCCAGGCGGGTTTTTCACTAATCACATGATAGGTATTGGAAGGATCTTCCTTTTTCCGAATGGCCGCCTTGGTTACGGTGGTAACAAGTCGCATGCCGGTTAGGGTATATATACAGGCTAATTCGTCTTCGTTGAAATGGTAATGCTGCTGATATCCTTTGATCACATCGACTGCTGCCTCCAGAGGATCCGGGACATGCATAATGGCATAGGCCAAAAGGACGGCAACGTCGTTAACTGTTTGCGTGTATACGGCATCTCCAAAATCAATGATTCCGGTAACTTCCGGATTATGGAGATCGTCGGAAACCAGGATATTGTAATCATTTATGTCGTTGTGAACTACGCTTTTCGGTAAGGTTTCATAAAGATCTTGCAGTTCGCGATAGTGTTGTTGGAAGTAGTGGACCGTATTTTGCTCTTCGGAAGGGAATAGGTTGAGGTGATCATAAGTCCATTGGGCATTGGCCAGATTCCAGTCGAAGTTTCTATGGGCTTCCGGGTGATCATAATCTTGTAAGGCCATGGTAAGTTCTCCTGCTTTCGATCCAAGGTCCTGTCTTAGTAATATTGTTTTTGGATTAATAGTAGCCCATATTCTCCCGTCCACCCAACTCAATAGGCGTACGATTCTGTTCTGGCCTTTCAACATTATTTTTGATAAGGATTGCCCTTCCTTATTTTTGATGCTATGAGGTAAAGAAAGATTTAAATTTTTGGATTGCAAATGTTCCAGGATGGTATGTTGAAAATCCAGGTGTCCCTGGTCTACACTCGGATTGTAAATCTTTAGGATGTGGTAAGTTCCTTCTGTGTCCTTTAACCGGAAGTTTTCATCTACATCCCCGGGGAGTTTTTGAGCGGTAGTGTCTATATCATATTGAGATAATGCAATAGCTTGGGCTTCGGTAGTAGAGATCATTATTGCGCCAGGTTTCTATCAAAAGTAGTAAACCTATATGACAAGAAATATGATAAGGTTGTTATTTTTTTTCTAACGCTACATGTACTTCCCAATGGAAAGAAGCTCCTACGGCCAATGTTTTTACACCGTTTCCATTGTTAAAGGCGTTAGCGATACAAGTCATAGGTTCTACAGCTATGGATTGTCTATCGGAAGGAATAAAGAGCTGTAAGAAGTTCTGGTAAGGGACCGTCATTTTTAGTCGATACGTCTCGGTATCTAAAATGACTTTGGATGAAGTCAATTTATAAGCAGTATCCAATTGTGTGTTAGCTAATGATATGAAAGGTTTTTTGTAGTCCACAGTGCCATTTGGGATGAGATTATGATCTACTTTATATTCTTTATCGGCTTGGAAGTGAATGGTGGCTGTATTTGGATTTTCGAGAGCAAAGTAAGGGTGCCAACCCATTCCGAAGGGGAAAGAGAGCTTTCCTGTGTTTCTTACTACATAACTGAGGTGCATTCCCATATCGGAAAACCGGTATTTGATCTCAAAGCTAAAATCGAATTGAAATTAGGCAT
>JBCBDM010000013.1:0-31510 GCA_038529705.1 Bacteroidota bacterium | reverse complement strand
GAAGTAACCGCTCCCTTTTCTTTTTGTAAGGTTTTCATAGTTATACTATTTAGTTAGAAAATAACCTTACAAAAAGAAAAGGGAGCGGTTACTTCTAAAACCGAATTTCAAGCACAGCTCCAAAGAGCAAAAGACTTTTTTAACGATCCAAGATTACCGGAGAAATCTTTGCTTCAGGATGGGGATGATCCTTATGCCGATAAAGACGGCCTTATCCAGTTTATTATCGCCAGCGAACTTATTGATGATGAAGAGGTAATGAAAACGCTGGAAGAGCAAAAGAAAATTCTTGTAGGAATTGGCTCCGTTGTTACGGATTATGTATTGCGCTATGCCCAACAATATGGGATGAAGTATAAAACTGACCCTAAAATCTGGGAGTTGGCCATTTCAAATATTCCATTGATGTCGTTCAACACCTATTCGAGTCAAACCTATAACCGGGAATCCCAAGGTATAGAAATTGCCGTAGATTTTATTGAATTAATTCTGGACACAGTTGTGGACAAGGGTTCTAATGCCATGGACAAATTCAGGACTTTTCTAGGCAATCAGGGAGAGTCTTTAAGAGCCGGTGTAGAATCTACTCAGGATAGTTATGATACTTTCACGTTTGGTGGAGCTTTGGAAGTATTTATGGTTGGCGATAATGTGGTGTATACGCCAAAGATCAAAACCTATGGAGCTGCCTTCGACAGATCCAACTATGAATTTTCACTCTTCTGTGCCAGTTATAAGAAGGTGAATATAAACTTTGAGTACCTCTATTCAGCTTCAATTTTTGACTATGAGGCTTTAGAGGACCCAGAGGTTAAAAAGGATTTTGACGCATTCATTCAGGGTAGTAGGAAGGCCGCAATCGGTAAATCAAAAACTTTCTTCGAAAGCCCAATGCCACCTCCACCGCAGGAACCGCCTGTTTCATAATTACAGCCCGGAAGCGGGAGCATAACAGATGATCCCGCTTCCATTTTAATTCAAGTTGATTTATTAAAATTTTAGTTATGCCAACAATGTTAACATGGAATATGGATGGAGGTAATGGAAACTATACCAGTAAATGGCAAGATCTGTCCAATAGGATTACCCATCCTGCCGCATTTGGGTTTCCCGAAGCGCCTAGCATCATATTTCTTCAAGAATGCTCTAATGTCCCCAATTTGGTCACACCTCCCGGTTGGGCTCCTATACCTGGAGCACCGCCTAATGTAACTAGAGGTTCCCGAAATTTTGGAACCTATAATAACCCCAATTGTTATTTTGTGGCCCATCATGCCTGGGGAGGCAATAGTAAAGTGTCGTTTGCTGTGCTAATAAGTACAGCCGCTGTAGCCAACCCCGCGACCCATGAACAATGGTCGCAGGACCTATCCGCCCAGATTCTTGTTCATAATCCCGTGGCCGCCGCTCCGGGAACACGTCCTATCCTGGGGGTTACTCAGGGAGGCGCTACCTATTATACCATGCACGCTCCTTCCGGAGAGTCCAGGGCATTTACGCGAACCTACATCAATGGAATGATCAATGCTGCTAATGCTGTGGGAGATTTTGTAATTGGTGGTGATTTCAACTGCGAACCTCACCATCTCTACGACGCCGCCCATCACATTCCTATCGGTATATTGAATACCAGTGGACATATTACCTATTTGGGTGATCATCTGGAAGATGAGAAGGAATACGATTACTTCGCTTCAAGCAATCATGCCGCCACCCATACTGTCCTACATGATGTGGTCACTACCAATTTGATTTCAGATCATCTGGGTGTCCGGGCAAATTACTAAAATAGAAATCCTGTGGTTTAATAAAAGCCACGGGATTTTTTTCTATCTTTAAACTTCATACTACCTCCCTTACTTTATCAGACTACAACTATGCTCACAAAAGTATATGGGAGTGCTGTGTTTGGAGTGGAGGCTACCACGATCACAGTAGAAGTCAATACGGACCAAGGAGTTGGCTACCATTTGGTTGGATTACCGGATAATGCCATTCGAGAAAGTAATTATCGTATTGCGGCGGCCCTTCAGAACAATGGATTCCGGATACCCGGAAAAAAACTCATCCTCAATATGTCCCCGGCCGATATGCGTAAGGAAGGATCTGCCTACGATCTGCCATTGGCCATTGGAATTTTGGTGTCGACAGAACAAATTCAGGAAAAGGTACCACTGGAAGATTTTATCATCATGGGAGAGCTATCTCTGGATGGTTCCCTGCAACCTATTCGAGGGGCTTTACCCATTGCGGTAAAGGCCAGAGAAGAGGGCTTCAAGGGCTTTATCCTTCCCAGGCAAAACGCCAAGGAGGCGGCTATCGTTGATGGATTACAAGTCTATGGAGTAGAGAATATCAGGGAAGTGATCGATCTATTCCATAAGGAGATTCCTCTGGACACCACCCAGATTGACCTGAAAGCCGAATTTTACGAACATTTGCAAAACCCGGAGTTCGATTTTGCCGATGTAAAGGGACAGGAAAGTATTAAGCGTTGTATGGAGATTGCAGCGGCAGGAGGGCACAATATTATACTCATAGGTCCGCCAGGTAGCGGAAAGACCATGTTGGCCAAACGATTACCGTCCATTCTTCCGCCTCTTACGCTTACCGAAGCCCTGGAAACCACAAAAATTCATAGTGTGGCAGGCAGAACCCTGGAGAAGGGAGGAGTGATGACTGCACGTCCATTTCGATCTCCCCACCATACTATTTCAGATGTTGCCTTGGTCGGAGGTGGTCAATACCCCCAGCCGGGAGAGATATCTTTGGCCCATAACGGAGTCTTATTTTTGGACGAATTGCCCGAATTTAAGCGAAGCGTGTTGGAAGTCATGAGGCAACCGTTGGAAGATAGAGATGTGACCATTTCACGAGCCCGATTTACGGTTACCTACCCGGCGAGCTTTATGTTGGTGGCCAGCATGAACCCCAGTCCCGGTGGCTATTTCAATGACCCCCAGGCTCCGGTGGTTTCTTCTCCCATGGAAATGCAACGCTACCTTAGTAAGATCTCAGGTCCTTTGTTGGACCGAATCGATATTCATATTGAAGTCACACCGGTACCCTTCGATAAGCTGAGCGACGACCGCAAGGGAGAGCATAGCATAGTGATTCGGGAACGAGTGACCAAAGCCCGGTTAATACAGTCGGAGCGTTTTAAAGGATCCGGAAACATACATTACAATGCGCAGATGGGCGTAAAACAAATTCGAAGGTATTGTAAACTGGATAAGGCTTCACTGGACTTGTTAAAGAACGCCATGGAGCGACTCAATCTTTCCGCCAGGGCGTATGACCGTATTCTAAAAGTGGCGCGCACTATTGCCGATCTGGAAGGCTTAGAAAGTATACAGGGGTCTCATATTTCCGAGGCCATCCAATACCGAAGTTTAGATAGAGATGGATGGTTGGGGTGAAGGCACCTGTCTGAGTTTGGCGCCAGTGGGGCATTTCAATTTTGATAATTCTTAGGGCTCGAAATTTATAAACCTTCAGTCAGGACCTATTCCCAGGTCCCATAAAATGGCGGTTTAATAAGTTCTTAGACAACTCATTTCCAGGCTCTAAATTTATAAAACTCGATACGCTTCGTTTGAATTCCCGAGAGAATCGTTCTACTTTTATATCACTAATTTGTAGAAACAATTATAAGATGGGGCAGTTTTACCTAAGATCGTTTGGGAGGTTTTCTTTTATTTTCTTTTTTATGTTTTCAAGTGTTTCCATGCACGCCCAGGAAACAGAACTGTCTTTGAGTTTTCAAGAAGTTACGCTCAAGGATATTATAGAACAAATCGAGTCCAAATCTTCCTATCAGTTTTTTTTCGTGGAGGATTGGCTGGGCGAAGAGCGGCTCTCAGGTACGTATGAACGTATCTCGTTGGAGGAAATTCTAAATGATCTTTTCAAGGAAAGTCTTCTCAATTATTATATCACTCCCAACGGTCAGGTAATTTTAACTCGTAACAACAATATCTATGATTCGTTACCGGAGGGATTCTTCGGAACCAAAGAATCCGAAGAATCCACTCAGACACCGGTCGAAGAAAGGATTCAGTCTCCGGTGTTCTTTAATCAAACTACTACTTCCGAAGCCGTTCCTATAGAAACCATTAGAATAGGTAAGGCCGATGGCAGAAACAATAGGGCGCAATTCACTCTTGCGGGGACTATTCAAAATGCTACGAATCAGGGACCAGCACCCAACGTGGCTATTAGTGTAAAGGGAAGGGGCATTGGAACGGTTACCAAAGAAGATGGTTCTTTTTCACTTCAGCTTCCTGCAGGGCTCAATGTATTGGAGACGAATTCACTGGGTTTTCAGAAAGTTCAGAAAAGGGTAATCCTATACAACAATGGTGAACTTAATTTTAGCTTGAGAGAAGCCTATGAAGGTCTTGACGAGGTGTTCATCCAGGCTAATGTAGATAGGAATGTAAAGGAGACGGGAACCGGAGTTACCAAGATCAATGTAGAGAAGATCAAGAATATTCCCCTGGTGTTAGGGGAACGGGATATCTTCAAGGCGGCTGCAACCTTGCCGGGTATTAGTTCTGCCGGAGAGGGAGCACAGGGGTATAATGTGCGTGGCGGAAAGGTGGATCAAAATTTGATCTTGCTGGATGATGGGGTGATCTATAATCCCACCCATTTCTTCGGAATATTCTCTGCCATCAATCCCTTCACTTCCAACGAAGTCACTATCTATAAGGGACACGTTCCGGCGAAGTATGGAGGTAGATTGTCCTCCGTATTCGACATTAAGACCAAGGATGCCAATACCGAGAAACTGTCGGGAGAGGCCTCGATTGGTCCCGTAACCAGCAATCTGGTTTTAGAGGTTCCCCTGGTCAAGGAGAGATCTGCTTTAATGGTAGGAGGGAGAAGTACCTATTCCAATTGGATCTTACGGAGTTTGGATGAAGAAGAGCTTCAGAAGAGCGAGGCTTCATTTTATGATGTGATCTTAAAATATAATGATCAAATCAACGAAAACAATAAGATAGAGGCTACAGCATATTATAGTCGGGATGCTTTTAGTATCACTTCAGATTCACTTTTCGGATATAGTAATCGTCTGGCCACTTTGAAATGGCAGCACAAATTCAACGATAAACACAATGGTAATCTTATGATCACCAACAGTCAATACAAATTCGATATAGAGTTTGATGGTCAGACCAATACGAATTTCGATTTAGACTATGCCATCAATGAAACCGAGTTAAAAGCAGGGCTCAGATATCAACCTAATAAGTTACACACCATCGATTATGGACTTTCCAGTAAGTTGTACAATGTGGATCCTGGGTCCATCGCGCCCAGAGGGGATCAGTCCATTGTTACTGCGGTTCGGATTCCGGAGGAGAGGGGGCTCGAATCTGCCCTCTATGTTTCGGACCTATTTTCCCCTGATGAAAAATGGACTTTCGAGGCAGGCGTGCGGTTGTCATTTTTTGCGGCACTGGGGGCTTCGGTGCAAAATATTTATGGAGAAGGCCTACCCATAACGGAAGGGAATTTGATAGACCAAAGGGAATTTGGAAGCAATGAAGTGATCGAAACCTATGCAGCTCCTGAGGTTCGTGCATCGGCGAGATACCTCATTAGGCCGGACCTATCGGTTAAAGGAAGTTATAATTCGAATTACCAGTATATCCATCGGTTATCGAGCAATACGACGGCTTCTCCCATTGATACCTGGAAGCTCTCCGACCTCAATATAAAACCACAACGTTCCCGGCAATATGCGCTTGGCTTTTTCAAAAATTTGAAGGACAATACGATTGAGCTAAGTCTGGAAGGATATTATAAGCAAATAGATGATCTAATAGATTACAAGGTGGGGGGGCAGCTATTATTGAATGAAGCTGTGGAACAGGAAGTACTGCAGGGAGAAGGAAGGGCCTATGGAATCGAATTATTGGTGAAGAAGGTGAATGGTAAATTGAATGGATGGGCAGGCTACACCTATTCCCGATCAGAAATTAGATTGAACGGTAGGTCAACGGAAGAACAGGTGAACAATGGAGACTTTTTCCCTTCTAATTTCGATAAGCCACATGATTTCAGTTTGGTAGGGAATTATAAGATCACTCAACGATATAGTGTATCTGCTAATTTCGTGTATCAAACAGGTAGGCCCGTCACAGTGCCTGTGGGTAATTTTATTCTTAATGATACGGAACTGGTATTATTTAGTGAAAGAAATGCCTTTAGAGTTCCCGATTTTTATCGTCTGGATGTTAGTTTTAACATTGAAGGAAATCATAAGATCAAGAAATTAGCCCATAGTTTTTGGAACATTTCCATCTATAATGTGCTGGGTAGAAACAATCCATATTCGGTGTTTTTTGTTACGGAAGAGGGACAAGTGAAAGCATTCCAAAGCTCCATATTCTCTATTCCCATACCTACGATTAGTTATAACTTAAAATTTTAACCATGAGACCTATTTCCCTTCTTTCGATTTTGTTTTTTGCAGGTCTAATCCTCTCCTGCGTTGAAAAGATTGACTTTGAAAATGATAGTTTTGAAAGTGCTCTAGTGATAAGTGCTACCATGACCAATGAGACTAAGCAGCAGGAAATTAGCATAAGCAGAACCTTTAGGTTTGAAGATGACGGCCCAAGTCCGGTATTAAATGCTGCGGTGACAGTGATTGGTGATGGAATACCTTATAACTTTCAAGATACGGGCAACGGACGTTACTTGTCTGAAGAGGTGTTCGCTGCCCAGCCCAATATAGATTATCATCTGGAGATCGTTACCGAAGGAGAAAAATACATATCGTCCGTTACTCAGCTCACCCAGCCCACGGAGATAGACGAGCTGTACGCGGAGAGAGAGACCAACGATGATGCCGTCAATGGCATGTCCATTTATGTGGATAGTTTTGACCCAACGGGCAATGCCCAATTCTTTAGATATGAATTCGAAGAAACATTCAAAGTGATTGCTCCGGATTGGGTGGATCAGGACGCCATTGTCATAGAGGACGATCCCTTTTGCATCGTAGGCCTGGTTCCAAGGCCTGAAGAACAGAAAGTATGTTACAGAACAGAGGAGTCTATCGATTTCATTTTAGCAAGCACGAATGATCTGAATGAATCCAGAATCGTACGTCAATTGGTCCGATTCATACCTAGTGACGATTACAGATTAAGTCACCGATACAGCATTCTAGCCCGCCAATTTGTGATATCCGAAGATGTACATAATTATCTGGAAACCATTCGAAATTTTTCAAGTGAAGGAAGTTTATTCTCTCAGATTCAACCTGGTTTTATTGCAGGCAATATTCGGTCTGAACGGAATCCTGACGAAAAGGTTATTGGCTTCTTCGAGGTTTCTTCCGTTTCTTCTCGTCGTATATTCTTCAATTATGAGGAGTTTTATCCAAACGAACTGCTCCCTCCCTATATAAGCGATTGCCAGCGCAGTATACCAGATCGATTTACAGAACATATGATGAAGACAGAGGTCTGTGGCCCTCTTATTCGTCGTATAAGAACCAGGGTGGTGGTGTTTTTGGATACCACCGGAAATGATTTTGCCCCCTTTATTATGGTTCCAAGGGTATGCGGGGATTGTACGGCCATCGGAAAGCCAGAAGTACCGGAATTTTGGATAGAATAGCCTCGTCATGAATAGAATTATTTTACATATCTGTATATATACAATAGTGATCATGGTCTTAGGCTGTGTGGAGGAGGTGAATTTTGAAAATGAGACTTTTGAAGATGTACTTGTGATTGATGCCGTCATTACCAATGAAGAGGTATATCAGGAAATTCGATTGGGCCGTACCTATCGATTTGAAGATGAAGACGAATTTCACCCGGAAACCAATGCAACCGTAGTGGTAGTGGGTGACGGAATAGCCTATCAATTCAAAGAAATGGAGGCTGGGCTGTATCGTTCCGTAACTCCTTTTGCGGCGCAACCCAATGTGATGTATCACCTGGAAATTACCACTTACGGTGGTAAGCGTTACACTTCGTCCACCACCCAGCTTACCTCGGTAGCCCAGATCGATCGCGTCTATGCTGTTCGAGAACTTAATAGCAATGATCAGGATGGGGTTGCGATCTATTTAGATGCTCTGGATCCCAATGGAGATTCCAACTATTATAGGTATGAATACGAAGAGACCTATAAGATCATTCCTCCCTTATTTGTGGAGGAAGACCTCATTAAGGTGTCCGATTTTCCAGACTGCGAAGTGGCATTCACGGAAAGGGATCAACAAAAGCGAATTTGTTATCGAACAGATTTTTCAAGCAATATTAATTTGGCAAATAGCGAATTGCTCAATGAGGATAGGATCACTCGACATCTCATCCGATTTGTAAGTAATGAGAACTACATTATTTCCCATCGATACAGTATTTTGGTAAAACAGTTCGTTCAGACTAAAGCGGCGCACGAATACTTTAAAGCAGTTACCGGTTTTACGAGTGAAGGAAGCATATTCTCTCGGTTACAAGGGGGTTATATTCAAGGGAATATAAAATCCATTAGTGATCCCAAAGAAAAAGTAATTGGTTATTTTGAAGCGAGTTCGGTAACTAAAGACAGAATTTTCTTTAATTATACGGATCTTTTTCCTGGAGAGCCTCTTCCACCTTATCGCTATCGATGTAATCCGGATGCTCCCAATCAAATTCACGATAACGGTCGGGAATGCGGAAGATTAATACGAGGCATAGACCTTAACTTTCTGATTTATTGGAAACCTAATTTGGGAGAAATCGAAGATGGAGGACCTTATCTTATGGTAAGACGTGCCTGTGGTGATTGCACAGCCCTTGGAGATCCTGAAATACCTGAATTTTGGACTGAATAATAGAAGATAGAGAAGTGAGAACATTTAAATACATATTCCTCATTCTGGCGCTACTCCCATTAACGGGTTGTATAGAGGAGATCGGTTTTGAAAATGAAAATTTTGAAAGCGCCCTTGTAGTCGAGGCGATGATCACGAATGAAGAGAAACACCATCAAATTAATTTAAGTAGGACCTATCGTTTTGAAGAGGACGAATCCGAAAGGATAGAAGGAGCGGTTTTAACGTTATTTGAAGATAACGGAACCTACGATTTCGAAGAAGTTGAGCCTGGGATCTATGTCAGTTCGGAAATATTCAAAGCCGATGCCAATAAAGACTATCGTCTGGAAATTTCCACCAACGGGAATACCTATCTTTCAACCACAAAACAATTAACAAGCCCTACCGAAATAGATCGCTTATATGTGGAAAGAGAGACTAATGATGATAACGTAAACGGACTGTCCATTTATGTAGATACTTTCGACCCTGCAGGTAACTCTAAATATTATCGATACGAGTATGAGGAAACCTTTAGAGTGGAGCCTCCTTTCTTTGTACCTGAAGACTTAGTGCTGGATTTAAGCCCAGGGGATGTTAATGATCCGTGTCCTGATTGTGTTGTGAAAATGGTTCCTAGGTCACCAGACAAACGAGTTTGTTATCGAACCGAAACATCCCAAAGTATCATTTTAACCAGTAGCAATAGTTTCAATGAAGACCGCGTTTCCAGATTTCTAACGCGCTTCGTAAAAAGTGATGACTACAGAATTTCTCATCGCTACAGCATTTTAGTTAAACAGTTTGTACACAGCCCGGAGGTGTACAATTATTTGGAGGCGCTAAGTTCATTTTCCAGTGAGGGTAGTCTCTTCTCCCAATTGCAACCGGGATCTGTAACCGGGAATATTACTTCTGAAGAGAATCCGAATGAGACCGTCCTGGGATATTTTGAAGTAGCTTCTGTTTCTAGGAAGAGAATATTTTTTAATTACGACGATTTTTATCCCAACGAACCTTTGCCACCTTACCTTAATAATTGTATACCGAGAGCTCCCTTTAGATGCAGGGCGACTAGCAATAATTCCTTTAGGTGTGCAGGGTTGGTCGCTGGAATTAAAGCAAACACCATCGTATACAAAGAACCCAATAATGGGCAATTGCCATTAGGCGGTCGATATTTGATATTAGACAGAGAATGTGGTGACTGCACAGCTCTTGGAGAAAGTGAACCACCCGAATTTTGGATAGAATAATGAAGTTAATTATGAGTATGAAAAAACTAATCATAGTAATGGCCTTTATGGTGGCCAATCTCACGAACGCCCAGAGCTCAAAAATGGGATCAGAGGTAGCAAAGTATGGGAACGTATCTCCCGAGACCGTATTTGTACACTACAATTCCTCTCTTTTCCTTTCCGGAGAGTATTTGTATTATAAGGTATACTGCTTACAGGCAAGTGAGAAGTATTCCCGATTGAGCAAGATTGCCTATGTCGAACTGATAGGAGAAGACGGACAGGTTGTTTTCAAACACCGAATCAGTTTGAACAAAGGAATTGGTCAGGGAGATTTCTTTATTCCTACCAGCGTACCTTCAGGTAATTATAAGTTGGTAGCTTATACCCAGTGGATGAGGAATGAGGGCTCGTCCGTTTTCTTTAAAGGGGATGTCACCATTGTCAATCCCTACAGAGCAGATCAAAGGGCGTTTCTCGAGGTATCGAGCGGGAGTGAAACCGATATAAAAATTGACGAAGAAAGCCCTCAAAAGATTACAGAATCAAGGGGTTACAAAGAGTTCGAACTACGGTTAGACAAGGGGCGTTTATATAAAAATAGACAAGAGGTGACATTATCGTTTAAAAATTTCATTAGGGAAAAAGGCCTGGGACATTATTCCTTGTCGGTTAGAAAGACGGATGCCCTGCCCAGGGTGGACCGACCCACATCGAACGCCTACAAGCCTCATACAACAGGACAGGGGCGTAGCATAAATTCATCAAGCTTTCAACCGGAATCCAAAGGATACATTATTTCCGGGAAGGTATTGGAAACAGCGTCTGGCCAACCTGCTGCAAATGAAAGTGTGGCTGTTTCCATTGGCGGAGAGGATTTCATTTTTAAGGCAACCACTACGAACGCCCTGGGAGCCTTTCAGTTTGCAATCGATGTACCCACTCAAGAAGATAGGGCTGTGGTACAGGTGTTGAGTGATAGAAGAGACCTCTTTACCATCCAATTGGACCAACAGAAGGAAATTGATCATTCGAATTTAGAATTTCTATCCTATGCAATGACTCCTTCTATGAAGGCTGTTTTGGAACAGCGCAGTGTGAACAATCAGATAGAAAATGGATACTACAGTATAAAACCGGATACCCTTATTCCTTTGGCCACTGAGAAACCCTTTATGTATTATGAAAATCATTTGCGATATGATCTCAAGGATTATACCCGATTTTCAACCATGGAGGAGGTTTTTACGGAGATCGTAGATCGGGTTTGGACCGCTACCGATACTAATGGGAAGAGAATTGTAAAGGTTTTTCATAAAAAGACGACCCTACCCAATCAGGATTACCCCCTTATCTTTATCGACGGACATTTTGTACAAGACCCTCAAGAGTTGTTGGATTATAATGCGCTACAAGTTCAGAAGGTTAACGTGGTACAGAATCAGTATCAATTTGGAAACAAGGAGTATCAGGGTATTATCATGATAGAAACGGTCGATGCCAATCATGAAAGTATGCTAAATGGAGACCATATGAAGTCCGTAGCGCTATTTAAACCGCAACGAGAGAAGCTTTATTATAGGCAGGTTTACCGTGCGGTTACATCCGAAACCGACAAGCGGATTCCGGATTACAGATCTCAACTGCTATGGGAGCCTTCCATCACCTTAGAAGGTAGTGAGGTACGCTTTCAATTCTATACGTCTGATAATGCGGGGGAATACGAAATTTCGTTAGAAGGTTTTACCATGGAAGGAAAGCCCGTATCCTTAAAAGAATATATTACGGTTGAAGATTAGGTAAGGGCTGTAACTAGCGATACCATTTCTCATTCTTGTAATCCGACCTTCTCGATGCAGTTTCTCTGTTTTTAACAATGAGATGGGTGTGATCCTGTTTTTTGTTTCTATAACCAAGGAGATGAAAGAAGTTTCGAGTGAAAAAACGGGCCACTTTCAAATTCACTTCCAAACTGGTCCTGGAAGGTGAGGACCATCGAACTCCCGGAAGCAAGGCGAGCCACCTGTCAAAGTATATCTTCCGAAGCAATGACGACAGTCTCAGAAAAATTCTCGGGACCTTTTTAACAATGAAAAAACCATCTTGTCCTTTTCCTTGATATAGGGGCATAAAGATATTTCCTGCTACAGGAGCCTGGATCACTTGTTCGTTGGCTATGGCGAGGCACTCATTCTTTGATATTTTCTGAAAATTGGTGTATCCGGGTCGCATGGTAAAGGATTCCATGGGCGGGATACTGTAGTGATAAACGATCTCATAGAAAGTTTGAGGGAGGTCCCAGCTTTTTGAAAGCATGTGCTGGTGATATAGAAACTCTCCTTCCAACGGGGTCATACAACCTGTTAGTACAAGCGACACATAAACAAAGGATTTGTGATTTTGAAATGCCAAAGGGGAGTTGTGCTGTCCTCCTTCAAAACCAAAAGCAACATATCCCAATTCATTGATATAACTTAAGATAGGCCCTTCCAGATATTCTTCTATGCCCAAAATAATAGGAACTGGGTATTGTCGCGTAAATTGACGATTCAAGAGACTGTCATTCACGGTTAAAAATGGTGAGGTCTCGCTGGAGGTAGTGTGTAGATCGAAAAAATAAAACGGGCCATTTTCCGTATTCAGAATTTGTTGAATCGAATTATAAACATCTATTTGTTCGGATAGCTCATGCTCCAAATCCTCTGAAACCTGCTGTTTGTGAGCGTCAATTTTATCATGCGTCCATATTCTATTCAGATCGATTTGTTGATATCGCACTCCAGTCTCTAACGCACCGAGATTTCCACAGATGGCATATACAGTTCCGGCAACGTTTGCTTTCTTTCCTTCTAATTCATCCAGGACAGTCTTGATTGCGAAAACACCACTAGGCTCATTCCCATGGATACCGGCCATGAATATAAGGGTTGGACCTTTTTGATTTCCCTGATACTTCCCTATAATCCGTTCTACCTCAATGGTTTGTTGCAGGACTTGGCTATGGAGTTTAATCATGGTCGAAGGCGATTACATCTTTTATGGTAATGATTCCTACCAGTTCATTATTTTGTGTGATGGGAAGGCAACCAAATTCATTTTCTTTCATTAACCGAATAGCTTCTTTGATCCTGGTTTTAGCCGATACTGACACTACATCATGCTCCATAATGTCTTTCACCAGAAGGGCGTCATTCCCAGGTTGGTTCTTAAACTTTTCGGCATGATTCCAGGTAAGCAAACCCGTTAACTTTCCATTTTCATCCTCCACCGGAACGTGATGGATATCATTCCATTGCATGATATGGGTAGCGAGGTCTGCAAGGTCATTTTCGTTCACTGTTAGGAGTTGCGTAGACATGATATGGCCTACTTTTTTTGCTGATTGCTTTAGCGCTTCAGCCTCGTTGATATGAGACCATTGATCCACTGGAGTGTTTTGTTGCTGCTTTGTGTGCATGGCTTTTGTTATAAGCCGAAGTGAGGTGTCTCTTGTGAACAACTTCCTCAGGCGCCTGTAGTTTGATGTGATCCATTGAGAGCCGCCCGTACCCGTTATTCTACGTTGAATAATTCCGAGCAGTTCATCGATGTCATTGGTGTCAATTCCCAGTCGCCCCAGGCCCTTATAGGCCAGAGGAAGCATTACTTCTTCCATAAGATCGGGTACTTCATATTTTTTATTACCCCAGGTGAGGAGGGCGTCCTTTCCATACCTTGCAGCCTTAATGAAATTAGACTTCGCATCTTTGAAATCCATGACCAATGACATATCATCGTACTCCTTGGGACGGGCCGTCATGATCCCTACCCAAAAGGCGAAATTGGCCATTTCATCTTTTACTGAAGGCCCGGAAGGGATGTATCGGTTCTCGATTCTAAGATGTGCCTTTCCGTTACCTACTCCATAGCAAGCCCTGTTCCAGGGGTAAATAGTCCCGTTGTGAATATTGAGTGCTTTCAGCTTAGGTATACGTCCATTTTCCAAAACCTCCATAGAGTTTCTATCAATGTCTTTGGTTAAAATGATTTTGTAGCGTGCAATATTATCTTTGAAGATATCTGCAGGAGATCCCTTTGCCCAATCGATACCTAAAGAAACTCGGGCATCCTCTTCCTTCAGTGCCATAGAGATGGTTCTGGTATCGATACTTTGCCTGAATAGGGCAATTCGGGTTTCGTCCCAAAGCTCCCTTCCTAATAATAGTGGCGAATTTGTACAAATAGAAAGAACAGGCCCTGCGATGGCTTGCGCCCAATTAAAACTGGCAACAAAGTCATTAGGTTCTATCTGTAGATGCATCTGAAAGCTGGTATTGCAAGCTTCAAACAATACCGAGTTATGACTAAGATTCAATTCATCCACTCCCTGTAAATGGAGTTGGAAGTGGCTCTGTTTCATTTCGGTTAGCGTTTCGTTCAGGGCATGATATCGGGGTTTAGGAGTAAGGTATTCTATGTCCAATTGGTTTTTGCTAATGGTAGGTAGAATACCGGTTAGCACAATTCTGGTGTCCTGCTTTTTAGCTTCCACTCTTGCTTTTGCCAACAAGGCCAATAATTGATCTTCCAAAAGCCTGAAGCAGTTGCCTTTGAGTTCGAAGGGGTCTAAATTGATCTCAAGATTATATTTAGCTAGTTCCGTTGTAAAATGGGGGTCGTTGATCTGTTGAAGCAAGCCCACACTATTATTTGCCGGCCGCCAGTCTGTATCGACAAGGCAAAATTCCTGTTCAGCCCCGATCCGTACAATATCTTTCTCGAAAAGATTATTTTCGAGCATGTACTCCAGGGCACTGATATCGTCCAGTAAATGCCTGGTGAAACTGGCGTGATCCTTTGTGGCTTGCAAGACTTTTTGTTCTCCCATAAACTCGTTTTTTAGCGTTTATGAAGACAAGGTGGTTATTTTTAAAAGCTCAAAAAATGATAAAAATCAGACATGTCGTTTCTTTCCATTAAAAACCACCCCATGATAGGGTGGTTTAAACTGGCATTCTGCGAAAGAACGCTTCCGGGATTGAACAGATCCCTATTTACACAGTTTCTCTTTTTTAGCGTTTTTCAATAGTTCTTCTCCCAGCTCAAAAAGAGCTTCGGCGTCTCCCATGGTGCGGTAGATCTCATCCGGAGTTTTACTCGAGCTCCCGCCAAATGCACTATTTACAAGGTCTTGTGCCACCTCGAAGCATTCTTCACAGCTTTCCATCCATTCTTCCAGATCATCGCAATCCACCTTTTCTTCTTTATTGAGTTGCTTCTGTACAGCTTCCAGGTTATCTTCCATCCTCGACAGGTTCAATCCACGGCAATCCGATAAATAAGTTCTCATGGCACTCTCATAGCTACTCTTTGATCCATAGAAGACCTTTTTGTCATCTATGTCCTTTCGTTTTAACTTCCCAATGTTGGTGTTCATTTCTTTTACACCTTGTCTCGCATCGTTATGCCCAAGGTCTCCACCGTCCCAGCATTCGTTGTCTCTTTTTTCTCGAGCACGGCCACATTCTTTGGTTTTTTCCAGAAGTTCGTCATAGATCTCCACCGGCACCCGATCCTGATCGGGATCGGCACTAGAAATAGCATCCTGATACATTGGATTTTTATCGGGATACCATCCGCCACCGGTTTTCTTCATCCATTTACATTTTGCAGTTACATTGGCCGTTAGTGAATTTAATTCGGACTGTGTACACTCTGAGCAGAGTTGAGCCGGTCCACTTCTCATACGTACATTAACGCAGTGCAGTCCGCTATCACAGTTACCCTTGTCACATTCTTCTCCTACATCCTGGGCTATTGCAATGACCATGGGAAGGGTAGAAACAAGAATAAAAACGAAAAAGGTCCTTAGGTTGGTTACGTTTTTCATAATAGTATGTTTTAGTTATGCGTATTGGTTTCAAAGATAGGTTTGGGAGTTTGGCCGATCGCTAATTGAAAAACCCATTTTTTAAAGGAAATTACTGCCCTGAAAAACCAGTGTTATCTCCCATCAAGCTCCATGAATTCCGGTAGAACTAAACTGAGGGGAGTATTTACGTAACATTTCATTTTATCGTCTTAAAATCCCATAAAAATCTCCTAGGACCGCCCGATTTAACATGATTTTAAGTTTTCTTTTATATAGGGAGTATATCTTTATTTCGTCATTAAATAATCAAAAAATGTATTCTAAGAAATTATCTAAATTTTTGTTGTTGGCTTTGACATCAGCGACCTTATTTTTTGTAGGGTGTAAAGGTGAAAAGGCTGGTAAAGAGGAAAGTGCCAAACTTTCCGTTGAGTTCGAAAAGTATGAGTTGGCCAATGGGTTAGATGTTGTACTTCATCAAGACAAGAGTGACCCGATCGTATCCCTAGCCATTCAGTATGGTGTTGGGTCCAACAGGGAAAAGACAGGACGGACCGGTTTTGCTCATTTGTTTGAGCATATGTTGTTCCAGGAGTCTGAAAATGTGGGTCAGGACCAATTCTTCAAAAAAATCCAGGATGCCGGTGGTACCTTAAACGGTGGTACCTGGAAAGACGGAACCATCTATTACGAAATTGTACCTAATAACGCTTTGGAAATGATCATGTGGTTAGAAAGTGACCGTATGGGGTATTTAATCAACACGGTGACCGAATCTGCTTTTTACAATCAGCAAGAGGTGGTTCAGAATGAGAAGCGTCAGCGTGTGGACAACAACCCTTACGGCCACACCAATTGGGTTTTAGACAAAAATATCTATCCCGAGGGACACCCGTATAATTGGCAGGTGATTGGGGAGTTGGTCGATCTTCAGAACGCTACTGTTGAGGATGTACGTGAGTTTTATGACAAATACTATGGCCCTAACAATGCAACTTTAGTGTTGGCAGGAGATTTTGAAACAGAAGAAGCCAAGGCCCTGATCGAAAAGTACTTCGGAGAGATCAAGAAACGTCAGGAAGTAGCGAAATTGGAGCCACAACCGGTTACCATTCCGGAGACTGTGCGTTTGTACCACGAAGATAACTTTGCAAAGGCGCCCCAATTGAATATGGTTTGGCCTACGCTTCAGCAGTATACAGATGATGCATACGCTCTGGATTTTTTGGCGCAGATCGTTTCAGACGGAAAGAAAGCGCCCCTTTATAAGGTATTAGAAAAAGAAAAGGAGCTTACTTCGCAATTTTTTGCCTATAACAACTCTCAGGAAATCGCCGGAGAGTTTCATATCGTTGTGACCGCCAATGATGGAAAGAGTCTTAACGATGTTGAAAAGGGAATTTTTGAAGCTTTTCAGCGTTTTGAGCAGGACGGAATTACCGATAGAGACATAGAGCGTGTAAAAGCTGGTTTGGAAACACAATTCTACAACGGGATTAGTAGTGTTCTTGGGAAATCTTTCCAATTGGCTCAATATAATGTGTTCGCAGGAGACCCTGGTTTCATTGAGCAGGACATAGAAAATATTAAGAAAGTGACGAAGGAAGATGTGATGCGAGTGTACAATAAGTACATCAAAGACAAGCCCTACGTGGTTACTAGTTTCGTACCTAAAGGACAAATGGAACTTATAGCCGAGAACTCGGAAAAGGCCCCTGTAGTGGAAGAAGAAATCAAGGAGAATGTTGAGAAGACCATCGTAGATGAGGAAACAGAGATCGCAAAGACTCCTTCTAATTTTGACCGTTCAGTGGAGCCGGCTCAAGGACCAGCTCCTGCACTCAATATTCCAACCAGTTGGAGCACCGAATTGTCCAACGGAATGAAAGTGTATGGAATAGAACAAAATGAGATTCCAACAGTAAACTTCAGCTTGATCCTTGAAGGCGGGCATTTATTGGATGATATGAGTAAAAATGGAGTTGCCAACCTCATGACCGATATCATGATGGAAGGAACCGCGAACAAAACTCCGGAAGAGCTGGAAGAGGAGATTGAGATGTTGGGAGCGAATATCAACATGTACACCACCCGAGAGTCTATCGTAATTCAGGCAAACACCCTAGTACGTAACTACGATGCCACTATGGACCTGGTAAAAGAGATCCTCTTAGAGCCTCGTTGGGACGAAGAAGAGTTTGGACGTATCAAGACTTCTACTATCAATCAGATCAAGCGCTCTGCGGCCAACCCTAATGCTGTGGCCAATAGAGTATATAACAAGCTATTGTATGGAAAAGACCATATTTTCAGTTATCCAACGAGTGGTACCGAAGAATCTGTCACAGATTTGACGATAGATGATTTAAAGGCGTTCTACGAGAAGAACTTTTCACCTTCTGTGACCCGTTTTCATATCGTTGGAAAGATTGATCAGGGGACTGCACTTGAAGGGCTAAAATCTCTTGAAAGCTCCTGGGCGGCCAAGGATGTTGAGATTCCAGAGTACCCAATTGCCAATAACAGAGACAAATCTTCCTTGTATTTTGTGGATATTCCAAATGCAAAACAGTCTGTAATCAATATTGGTTACATCGCCTTGCCTAGAACCGATCCGGATTTCTACCCGGCAGAAGTAATGAATTACAAGTTAGGAGGTTCCTTCAGTGGGAATGTGAACCTTATCCTACGAGAGGAAAAAGGGTATACTTATGGTGCCAGAACTCGTTTTGGTGGTAGTAAGATTCCTGGAACTTTTACAGCCTCGTCCAGTGTTAGAACGAACACTACGGGAGAGTCTGTTTCCATTTTTAAGGAGCAGATCGCCAAGTATAAAGAGGGAATTTCTGAAGAAGACCTTGAGTTTACAAAGAATGCTTTGATCAAGTCCAATGCACGTCGTTTCGAGACGCAGTTCTCCTTATTGGGGATGCTACAGGAAATGAGTAACTATGGTTTGAGCCCAAATTACATCGAAGATGAAGAGTCCGTGGTTCGAAACATGACCTTAGAACAGCATAAAGAGTTGGCGAATAAGTATTTGGATGAGTCCAAAATGGCTTATTTGGTGGTGGGTGATGCTACCACCCAGTTTCCTCAATTCAAGGAAATGGGCTTCGATGAAGTGTTATTGGTAGATAAGGAAGGAGAGGAAGTTAAACTGGAAGAAGTGAAACAATAATCTCTTTAGCCATATAAAGAAAGGAACCTTCGGGTTCCTTTTTTTTTGAAGTGTTATAGTTCCAAATACTTCGCCCTGGGAAGTTTCCAAAGGTTAACCACTTGCTCAAAATTAATAGAACCGGGAATAGTTATATGTTTTTTGACGAATACAAACCCCAAACGTTTCAAAGTACTGTTGGGCGCAGGGTTTAGTGCGTAGGGTTCGCAGTAGAGTACCTCCAATTGCAAACCATCGAAGAAATAAGGAAGTGAATGTTTCACAAGTGCAGTACCCAGCCCCTTATTTCTGTGTATAGGCTTCCATAGGTGTAAATGCATATAGGCCTGCTTTCCGAAGCTAATTTGATTGACATTGGTATGGCCAACGGCCTTTCCATCCAACTCCCAGATGAGTGCATACGATTGCTTTTCGTTCAGAGGGGTAGCGATCTGTTGTGCTAACATAGCGACCAGGTTTTTTCGAGGCGGAAGTTTCTCGGGATCCGCTCCCATTCCTAATAGGTGCTCCTTACTGGATTGAAACCAATAGTCGGCCAGTAGATCAATGTCTCTTACCTCTATCTCTCTAACGTGTATATTAGGCTCTTTTTTCAAAACGTACTTTTCTTATCCCAATTTTGGTTTTCCATTCTTTAATAAGCTCGAAGCCCATAGAAACATAGAGCGCACGGGCCGGGCCATTGTCCGTCCCTGTCTCTACATGAAACATCTCGGTCGTATAACGGTCGAAGACAAAGGTTACCAATTGTTTGCCAATACCCCGTCTAAAGTAAGCAGGATCCACCACAAGGCTCTGAATGTGGGTGGAGGATGGGTGGGTTCTAATTTCCATGACGGCGGCCAGGACGTTATCTTCAAAATATCCAAAGAAATCGGTATCGCTGGTAAGGAAATCCGATGGTTTTCTCTGTAAAGGTGGGAAGTTGTCTACGGCGCCCAATAATTCGGCCTCTACGGCATAAGATACCTGGAAGACTCGATAAATCTCCTGGGCCATTTCGAGTTGGGTGTGGCTCAGTCTCCTAATCATACTTACATCATTTTTGCGATGAGTTCTTTCATCATTTTGGCGGCCAGGAAGGCCGTCATATCCTGAAAATCTCGTTTGGGGTTGTATTCCACGATATCGGCTCCAACCACTTCAGCATCGATGTCTTGAATGAGATCAATCACTTGTCTTGAAGTAAGCCCTCCGGGTTCATGGTGAGAAACGCCCGGAGCGAAGGCCGGATCGAAACCATCCATGTCTAACGAGATATATAAGGGGTTTTCAAACTTCGGAGGGGAAGAGAGGTCCAGCCCTTTCATGGAATGTATCTCCACATTGTATTTTTTAGCTTGTTCTACCTGATGGGGCGTAAGGGCCCTTATTCCCACCTGTACTAGCCTTACAGCATGTTTACCTTCCATTATTCTTGCAAACGGACAGGCATGAGAGTAAGGGTCCCCTTCAAATTCGTGATAGAGATCGGAATGGGCATCGATCTGAAGGATATCTAATGTTGCATATTTCCGTTGATAGGCTTTTATGATGGGATAGGTGATGGAATGGTCTCCCCCCAAAGTAAGGACCTTATCTGTTGTCTTGAGATGGTCTTCGGTTATGGCTTCAACGTCCAAATAATGAGTAATTTCAAAGTCCCCTTTGTCGTCCAATGAGGCTTCTTCTATGGAGCGCCCATTCTCGGCATACATATTATAGGAACCGGAATAAAGTGCCTTTCTAATCAATGCCGGAGCAAGCCGCGGACCTTGCAGATAGGATGATTTCTCGTCGAATTGTATGCCCTGGATGGTAATGCGATTCATGTGATACGGAAAGCTTTAATTCTGCCGTTCAAACCAAAGGTCTCTCACGCGTCCGGTGGAAACTTTGAAACCTGAGATCGTATTGTCCTCATTTCGTTGAAAATCGATCAATCCAGTGTTTCCGGTAAATGTATCAGATTTAATAGGCTCTAAGTCCACATCGCTTAAACGGGAGTGTGTGACTATAAGTTTCTCTTCTTTTACAATGAGATGATAATAGGTTGTTAGCTCCGAGCTGTAGTACGTTCCAGTGAACTGCCGTAAATCGGTTCCGCTATAATTGGGAGGCGTAAATTCGTTCGAAATGATAGGTTCCCCTCCGTCGATCACAACAATCATCTGACGTTTTTCCTTAGAAGTATCAAATCGGACGGTTAGGTCTACCCCAACATTCATCATCTGGAATTCGTCCTGAGAAATAGGAGCTAATACACTTTCGTTTCCTTCACCTCTAAAGTACCTCAAAGAGTCGTTCTTGACGTATATTCTTCTTGCGTAGCTACCGGCTTCATTGTAATAATCGCCGCTAAAACGTTCCAGTTGTTCCGTTTCCAACTTTATATATTCTCGAACAATGCCACTACCCGAACCGTTCGTCGCCTCTTCGGCAATGGAATCTTTCAAGTAAAGGTCTGTTACTTGCATGGCTAAATTCACTGGATTCGATTCTGCTAAATTACTAAAGACCATGACAGCAAAATTATGGTCGGGAAACCTACCCAGGTAGCTCCTGTATCCTGCGTCCGCGCCCCCATGTTGAATTTGATTCATCCCTTTATAGGTATTGATAAACTGGCCATAGGCGCCCCCGAATGTTTCACCATTGTTAAGTGTTGCAAGTGTATTCATGGTTGAAATAATATCACTGTCACCCACTACCAATGAGGAGAAGTTCATAGACCAAAGTGCCAGGTCCTCCACGGTAGTGAACAGACTGGTGGCCCCCACATTAGCAAAGCTCAAGACACTTTTTTTATAGGTGTCATTTTCTGTATAATAGGAATAGGCACGATTCTTCACAATTCTTTCATGGTCATCATAAAATAGGGTATTTGACATTTTCAAGGGGCGAAAAATGCGTTCTTCGGTAAATTCGGCAAAGGTTTTTCCTGAAACCCTGGCCACCACCTCCGCTAATAAGGTAAATCCGGTGTTACAGTAATTATACTCATCTCCAGGCTTGAAATTTAATTCCTTTTGCTTGGCAACCAGTTTTAAAATATGTTCCTTGGTTATCACATCATCAAACCGCCATCCAGCCATTCCCAATAAACTCCATTGATCTCTAAGTCCACTGGTGTGAGCAGCTAAATGCCTTAGTGTGATGGTATGACCAAAATCTGGTACTTCCGGAATGAACTTGCGAATATCATCGTCAAAAGATAACTTTCCCTCCTTTTCCAATAACAAAACGGAGAACACTGTGAATTGCTTAGAAACTGAAGCAATATGAAAGACTGTAGATGGACTATTAGGAATACCATATTCGAGATTTGCACTGCCATAGCCTTTTTTGAAAACAACCTCACCATTTTTTACGACCGCCACGGAAGCCCCTGGTTTATTGGGGTTGTCAAAGTTTCTGAAGACGCTGTCTATCTTTTGTTCCAGAGCAATGGACTCGCTTACTTGAGCTCCCAAATTCCAAGCAAATAGGAATAGCAGCATAAAGCCTAAAGTGAAGGGACGAATAGTTGCGGGTGACGTCATAGTTAATTTTTTGATCATTATTAATACGTGATTTGCCAGGAGGTATTCCCTCTGTTTTTCAGACATGAAGGTAGTGATTTACCCCTAAAAATAGGGTTAAAGTGACTCGAGAATTGATTCATTTTTGTTGTGCGAAACTTTTTATTTTCCGAGTGAAAATTACTTTGCTAACGGGTTACCTTCAACCTTATCTTTCCATATTTAAATGGAGCTTTTCAGGTATCCTTATGGAACTTTATGAAAAATCCAGTCAACGTAAATACCAAAAAAGACATTAGGCCAGATACATTGCTGCCAACAATGTACAGGCCAGTGCAACTGTTACATAGGTTATTTTTTTCCATTTCGGTTGTATCGTCTCACTTTTATGAAGCCCATATATTCCAACCGGGAGCCAAAAAATCAACAAAGTACCTACGATTTGCGGGTCGTTATACCATTTTACTTTGGTTTTCATTTTTGTGATGTATAAAATAGTTTCTTGATTGAATCCTAAGATACCGCTTTTTATGCAATTTGCTCCACAAAGAAGGCCTTAAAATGATGGGCTATAGAAGAGGTATCAATGAGTTACAACTTTCGAAAGGGAATACGCTCTGGTTTTGGTCCACGATCCTATGATCGTTCATTCCGGTAAAAGTTTTTTCGCAATTGTCGTTTTACATAGAAAAAACGAACGATTCCGGCTATGATCAACACCAAAGAGGTGGCGAGAAAGAAATAACCTAACCCCATTAGGTTTTGTAGCACATCTATTTTGATGATAGCAAGGCCTGAACTTAAAAGGACGGAAAAAGTCCTAAAATAGGCCAGAAAAGTGCGCTCATTAGCCAATTTGGTTCTTTCTAAAGCCAGATAGTCGGTTCCGCGGATGTCATTCTTCATAGCGTATACTTTTTAATTGAAAATATGTAAGTTGGAACAGCAATAGTCCTATAACGTCGTCCGTTGCTGCGAAAGGTTTTTCATTCATAATCGGGAATATTCAGTCCTAAAGTGATATTTCGATTTGCCGTCCAAATTCCATTTTCCATTTTTAGCGTTACAATTCCGGAACCCCCTCGGTTCTTTTCAGATTGCTTTTTATCTTCCGTAAGAGTTGGGTCGCTTTCAAAAAGATAGCTATCCACATAGTAAGGTATGGTATTAGGTTCTTTGATATAAAGGTGAATGTGTTCCGGTTCATCCACTTCGGGATAGGGTGCCGGTCGGAATGTGAAGAAAGTAAAATTTCCATCCTTATCTGTTTTCAACCACTCCCTATATTGCCCGTGGGTCTTCTCCCAACCCATGGGTTCATCACTGGGTTGATAAAGTCCGTTTCTATCCACATGATAAATATACAGCAAGACATTTTCAGCGGGTGTTTTCCCATCTTTTTGGAATACAGTTCCTGTTATCTTTATTTTCGGTTCATTCTCTCTAAAACCGGGAAGCGTATCGATAGATTTTGGGACTACCCCCAGTACTTTATAATCCAATAAAGCCGTACAATCTTGACACGGCCCACCTACTTTTCTTTCCACTTCTGGATTAGATTGTCCATTGCAGGAAACGATAAAAAAAGATAGAAGAAGTAGGCCCCAATATTTTTTCATTGTATGTTGTTTAGATATTGCATAAGGATTAGGACGGAGCAGCAAGAGTGTTTCCCACCATCTCAACTTGGTTCGGGGGAGGAAGGTAAAGGATACGTTTTGCTCTATTTTTTTCAGAAGTTAAGTTAATGAATTTGCAGGAAAAGAAATTCAAATCACCACCCAAAAGTTGTAAATTATAAAGGTTGCTGACTGTAGTTTTAATTATTGCAAGGCGATATGAATTGCCTTATCAATCAATTCCCCTCTATCGAATGGAGGAGAGGATTGACCAATGTTAGCAGAAATGGTGATTTCGAATTCTGGAGAATAAGCCAAAATAGATCCGTAGAATCCTCCGTGGCCATAAAAGGTTTTACCTCCCAATTTCCACTTGTATATGCCCAGTCCATAGGACTTGCCAAATTGTGAGGTCTTCGATACATCCGTCATTTTTTCCAATGTTGCCTTGTCTTTAAACAGTTGCATGTTAAATAATGCTTGGATAAAGATGGCCATTTCCTCGGTAGTGGATACAATTCCGCCTCCGGCCCATTCATATGAAGTGTTTACTCGCTTTGTTATATTTATTTTATTGATGAAAGCGTCAATTCTTTTACCGGAGCCACGTTCTTCTTCGTAAAATTCAAAATAAGTATTTGTTAAGTTTAAAGGAGAAAGTATTCTCTCACGGATGACTTCTGCCAGAGATTTTTGCTCTATGTCCTCTATAATGAAGCCTAACAGCATGTAATTTATATCTGAATAGTGATATCCGTCGCCCGGAATATTGGCGGGTTTTTTATTTAAGTCATACCTAAAATATCTTTTGTAAAATTTCTGAGCTGTATAGTTTCGTTTAGGATGAAAAAACACACTTAGGTTAAATCTCGTTTCTGCATCTGTAAAAACATCTGCGATGCCGGAGGTATGATTAAGTAGCATTTCAATGGTAATTAGATCCTGATATTTTTGCTTATTGTAGATGTGCAATTTGTTGTAATTAATAAATTCCAAATGTTCCAGATAGTTTTTTATAGGATCATCAATGGCTAATTTACCCTCCTCACTTAGCTGAAGGATGATTGTGGATACCATCGTTTTTGTAATACTCGCTACATTGTATTGATATGAAGCATCTACGGGAATTTGATTTCTTCCAACTACACCAAGTCCTTGGTTAAACGTAAATCCTTTTTTTGAGTTTTTCAGGTAGAGTAAAAAGCTACACACGGGTTTGTTACCTTCACAATTAATATGCGAATTCATCAACGTATTCAACTTTTCTCCACTACTTAATTCTTGCGCATTAAGAAGGAATGAGACAAGTATCATGCAAATGGAAAATACTAGTTTTGCCATGACTAAAAAGGTTATTTCTTATTCCTAAACAAAATTATAACTTTGCGGAAATAATGAATTGACTTAGGTCAACTGGAGCTTTTTTCTTATCCTACTAAGTCGCTCTTTCGTTATTCCCAAATAGGCAGCAATATACATATGGGGCACCAGGTGTAGATGTTTAGGATGTCGATCAAGTAACCTGGTATAGCATTCCTCAGCAGTGAATGCTTTAAACTCCATAAACCTTTTCACCAAAGTTTCTATATAGGTACTGAGCATATAGTTGGTAAACACTTCTAAATTTAAATCCTTGGGCAGTTTAGTTTGTATATCTTTCTTATAAACTTTAAGGATCGTACTCTCGCACAGTGATTCTATGGTGTCTAGACTAGGTAAATCTTGTATGTAGGACAAAGGGCAGCAATCTATATCACCTTCAAAAGAAAATCCTATGGTGACCTCTTTACCATCAATTTCCCTAAATCCTCTGAAAGCCCCATTAACAACAAAGAAGATAAAATCGCTTCGACTTCCTTCTCGCAATACAATATCATTTTTATCAAAACTTTTAAGAATCCCTATACTTTTGAGTGCATTAATTTCTTTTTTGAAATCGGACTCAAAGTTGCCTTTAAAATTATTGTTAGGGTGAATGAACATGGTTTTTTACATACTATGGATTGTGTCTTATAACGTTTGTCGGGCTTTCGTGGCCAATTAATTGTGCCTTAGCCAGAGCATTAGCAGCAGAGTAAGCCAACACGGGTCTTAACAATAATTGGTGGCGATAGTTTTAGTGCTCATTTCATACAATCGATAGCTTCATCCAACAATTTGCCGTTTGCTAACATAAACTTCAATTCTCTGTTCAATTCTAATTCGTCCTTTCCGGTTTCGGTATTGAATTCAAGATCGAAACATTTGATGGTGAGGATTTTTCCCTCTTTCAGTGCATCTTTAAAGGATTTGAAAATAGTTTCATCAAAATCTTCAAACGGATTTTGAAATTCTTGTCCGTCAATAAAGAACTCTATTTTTCTAGATGTATTTAACTCGGATGAAGCAAAATCGATTCCTCCATACGTACCATCTCTGTAGTTGTTGGAAAATTCGATCAAAAAACCGGGTTTTTGAGAGGAATCCTTGCAGTTGATAGAAAAATGAAGAATGTAGTCTTTATTGGACAGATTCAATAAATATTTCATCCCTCTGTATTTCATGTGCATCCATCCCTTGCTTTGAAGACTGTATAACTCTTGTCGAGACAACTTATCGCCATCAATTATGGAATCATTCTTTTCTGATTGCGCATCAGCATGTAGGCCAAAAATGATAAAAAATAGAAAACAGAAATACTTGTTCATAGGCTTGCAATTAAAACACTGGTCTTTTCGATGTAGACCGAATGTAAATATAAAAAAAGCGACTTTGATTTAGTCTCAAAGCCACTATTGTTTATAAACCATGAGCAATCATTTTGTCAGCCTATGTATTCAACTGTTGCTCGAAAAGTTGGATTTTATGGTTCAATTCCGTTTTTAATTCATCGTTAATAATTTCATCTTCTAAAAAGGAATCATAGAAATTTGGCAATGAAAAATCTGCAGTTACATTACCTCCTAGGTAAGGGAAATAGTCCTTGGCAGATTGCAAGACCGTTTTACCACCTCTGCCGCCGGGAGACGTTGCCAGTAATAACATGGGTTTATCCTTCCAGACTTTGACGTCTATTCTGGATAGCCAGTCCACCGTGTTTTTGAAAGATGCCGTATAAGAACCATTATGCTCTGCCAGTGAAATGACCAATCCATCTGCTGATTCTATTTGGCTATTCAATTTAAGTGCATTCTCCGGAATTCCATTTTCAGTTTCAAAATCCACCCCGTAAAGAGGCAATTCATAATCATTCAAATCTATAATTTTCGCTTCTACAGATTGAATTTTATTTGCTGTATAAATTGCCAGTGTTTTGTTAATAGAGTTTTTACTATTGCTTCCTCCCAATGCTATTACTTTTTTCATCTTATCGCTTATTTACGGTTTTACAATTTGAGCGACCACTTTTTTGACTCAGTATGAAAAGAGACCTTATAAAAATGGCATTTACTCTTTCATACTACAAAGAACAAGCTCTTTGTAATAAAGAAAAATAATGTACATTAAGAAATTACTTCGCGGCCATTTTTTTTCGTAGTACACTTAAAAATTCAGGGGTGACACCTAAGTAAGCGGCTATATTTTTTTGCGAAATTCGCTGAGGTAAAGAAGGGTATTTTTTAATGAAGTTGTGGTAGCGGTCTTCAGCTTTTAATGAAATGTTTTGATTGGATTGTCGGATGAATGAAACTAATGATCTTTCATATAAGATTCTGTAAAAGCGCTCAAACTTTGGAATTTTTTCAAATAGTAGATCAAAGTTTTCTTTCGACATCTGTAATACTTCAGACTCTTCAAGTGCTTGTATGAAATAATTTGCAGGTTGTTGAGTTATGAAACTTGCTATATCTCCGGACCACCAATCCTCGATAGCAAACATGGAAATATGCTCTGCGCCGTTGTCATCTATTTTATAGATTTTTAAGCAGCCTTTGGTTGTAAAGTAATTGTACCGGGCTATTTCTCCTTGTCTGAGTAGGAACTCCTTTTTTTTAAGTTTCCTCTCTTTCAATAAAGAAATATATAGCTCCCGTTCATGATGATTCAGATCAATAAAACGACCAATGTTCTTTAGGATTAATTCGTACTTCATTTTCACAGGGATTTCAATAGTGGATTTGAACAGGGATATTTCTTAATTATTCCGGATAGTCCGTATTTAATTTATTTTGTCCGTTTCAAATCCATAAATTGTCGTTTGCATTCCAGCGATTTTCCATTCGCCTTCAACTTTCTCCATGAGCCGTGTTTCGCGCTTTAGCCCACGAATAGAATCCTTTTGCTCATAAGTGACCCAAGCCCCATTTTTGTATAGTCTAACATCTATTTTATCTAACAATTCAGGAATTGGTTCGGGCTCCGGATGTTCCTCAATGAATGTTTTAACAAATTGGCTAATTTCTTTCCATCCGATAGACTCGGAAAAAGTATGGTCTACAAAGTTGATATATACTTTCGAAATGCTCTCGTCACGCACCCAGTTTTTTGTCCACGCCTCATAATCTCTTTGGAAAGCATCTTTCGTTTCATTGTTTAGTCTTTCTAATATAGCTTGTTTTTCCAATTCAGGATTCAATTCTTGTTCGATCTTCCCGTCAACTTTGGTTTCCTGGTTCTCTTTACAACTTGCAATAGTGAAAAGAAATAACAGCGTTAATAACAGATATCTAATTTTCATTTGTTCTTTTTTTAAACTTGTTGTAATAGGTTTAATCTGATAAGCCATGGAAAATTTGAACAAAAATTAAGCCTAATGATAGCATTAACATAAGATGTCCATGAATTTTGCGACTTTTCAAATTCCAGACTCCCAGTAAAAATAAAAGAAGAAAAATTGTCGCATAACTTCCAATAACCAGAGAATATAATTCTGGTGTCTTGTAATAGTACGGTGTTGGGCCGCTACCACCAAAAGGATATTCGGCTATATCTTTTTTGATGGCTACTATATAGAACTCGGAGAAATTAATGAATGTAAAAATCGCATTAACGGGAATGGAAACGATATTTAAAAACTTAGCAAGTTCTTTGTTCATATATGGATTATGATCTCGTATACTGTTGGCTCACCTTTTTTTACGAAAAACTAAGTTACAATTTAAGTATTAATCCAACCGCCATTACTTATGTACATTGTTGTGGTTAGTTTTTCTTTCTTATTATTTTCACAATTCGGTTTATTGTAATTTCCGATAAGTTCCATTCATACCCTTCAAAATCTGTCGTATTGATAAATTGTACAACGATGGCATCCATATCTTTGTGGTATTCTGCAAGACTCTGATAACCCACAACCAAACCTCCGTGGTTGTATTCGTAAGGATATAGTTCTTGTTCTCCTTCGTCAAACACCGAACCATCATTTAAGGCTCGCAAGAAAATACCAATATCTTCTGCGGTGGCTAGCATTCCGTATTCACGAGCTTTAAAATCTTCATCATACCCTACATAATAACCACTCATCACATCATCTAAATCGACTTCAGTAATTGAAAAAAAGGTATTCTTTAGTTCCAGAGGATCTAATATTTTTTCCTTGATATAGTCGTTATGGTTGTATCCTAAAACAGTATCCATAATCCTGCGTAGCAACAAATAATTGGTGTTCGAATATTCATATCCTTTATCAGGCTTAAAACTAGCGGGTAGGTCGAGGGCAAAGGCTAAAGCATTTTTCCCATTTTGCTGTTCGTTTTCCCAATAAGCTGGGTTATCTGTGAAATTTGGAATGCCAGACCGATGTTGAATCATCATTTTTAAAGTGATTTCTTCGACATGTTCTATTCTTCCTTTTAGCTCTGGTAGATAATGGATAAGGGGTTTGTCAAAAGACAACTTATTTTCTTTAACCAGTTTGGTAGCTGCTACCGCCGTATAAAGTTTGCTGATACTGGCAATTTTAAAAAGTGATTTTGGGTCGGCTGGTATTTTCTTCTTTCTATCTTTCCAACCACCTGTGTAAAATGCCGGCGGTTTTCCTGCTTCATCTACGTAAACAATCATGCCATCAAATCCATGTCCGATGGCTTCATCCACCTGTTCTTGAACCGTATCTGGTAATGGTAAGATCCAAGCTTTTACCAAAATCCATGGAACGAAATACAATGATATTGCCGTTCCAACGAACAACAAAATGCGTACAATCCACTTGGCTTTTTTATTCTTTATCATTTTTTAATTTTCGATAATCGCGTCTATTTCTTTAATAATGCTTAAGCCTACATCCGCCAATTCATTGTATCGATGAATCATCGTATCAAACTGCCAAGCAGCTAAACTAATAACGTTTCGATAGGCAGCAAATGAAGTATATTCCTTGAAATCGTTAAAATACTCAGTTTGCGGAGTGGCTCTCATGTTTAGTGAATCGGGCGGTAAAAAGGCATATGCCAAAATCAAAGACCTGTCAAATTGAGTGGAAAGATATGCCTCCTGACTTTCTGCATATTCATTATAACTCTTTTCATTTAATGCAATCTCACCAATAATGGTATGGTATCTTGTTAATAGCGAATCTAGAGCCGTATTGTTGATTTTTCCATAGTATTTTGAATTTTTTAAGGCTTCATACCCATCAATACTAGGATTAAAATAGAGGTCAATAAATGCCCAACCACTGGCCATAAAAACCATTGTGTTTTCATCTTCCGTCTTATCCAAAATACTCGTACGTGCCTGTTTACATAGCTCGGCTATTTGTTTCCTTCCGGTTGTTAACGAGTCTAGTTCGAACATATCTTCCAACGTATTGAATTTGATTTTTACTAAATACTCTTTTAAGGCCATATCGCCTTTTCTGGATTCATTCCAATTGTTGATTTGTAAGGCAATCAAAATTCCAATAACTACCAATATGATTTCTCCTAAAGCGTACTTTAGGTATTTAGTTTTTTTATTATCTGAAATCAGTCTATGTCGGATTCTTCTAAATAATTTCATTCAGTTTTATATTAGCTATGGTTTTGTACCTGTCTTCGTAGCCTGGTGGAGCCGCTTAATCGGATTTTCCGATAGATCTAAGGTACAATAAAAGGGGAGATTTCAATTCAAGTCTTTTTGAGGCGTGACACGAGCGACCGCGTGTCGCCAAAGCTTTAGCGGCGGAGCAAGCGAACTTGCGTTAGTAATTACATACGTTGTTGTTGTGTTGTTTAAATAAACCATCGCCAAACTCTAAGAATCGGAATGCTTATTACAAGAATGGATAATGCGTATGCAATATAGATGAGTGATTGGGATTCTTTGCGGACAATACCAACTATGGTCAATATCAGTCCAACGATTCCTTCTAGTGTTGGGAGGAATCGTT
>JBCBDM010000012.1:0-31564 GCA_038529705.1 Bacteroidota bacterium | reverse complement strand
CTAAATTTATGTCGGAGGTCCGTTTGGCCCGTGCCAAGATCGACCAGATAGAAGATTATGCCTTCTTACAGGATGGAGTGACTTATTCCAGTTATCAATTAGCAGAAGCAACGGTATCCATTCGAATTAGCCCTAAGACCAATTTCTTTACTGCGGATGACGGACGCATTGAATATTTTGACGGTTTCCCAAAGATCAGTGCACAGATAACACAAGGACTAAAAGGAATTGCTAAAAGCGACTTCAACTACACCAAGGTAGGATTGAAATTGGATTATTATGTGAAGCGTACCGATCTCTCCTCCACCAATATTGTGCTGGAAGGAGGCATGGCCTTTGGTGATGTACCCCTTACTCATTTGTTTCACGCCTATCCCAATAGCCCGACCAAAGATGAGATCCTTCAGCGCTTTTCTGTGGCAGGAGTCCGAAGTTTTGAGACCATGTACTTTGGTGAGTTTTTTTCCGATAAGCTAGCAACACTTCAGGTAAAACACAGCTTGAGGAGATTCTATTTTTCTTCAACATTCAAACCAGAATTGGTTTTTATTACGCGACATGCACTAGGCGATCTTAGCAATCCTGAAGAACATCTGGGAATTGGTTTTGGCACGCTTGATCAACTCTATTCCGAATCCGGGTTTGAACTGAACAGAATCCTCTTTGGTTTCGGATTGAGCTTTGCATACCGATACGGCTTTTACAACCTGTCGGATTTTGAGGATAATGTTTCCTTTAAGTTTACATTCAACCTCAAAATATAACGTGGTATAGCATACTCAATAGTAGGTATTTTAATACCTTTGCGCGACTTTTAATCACAAGCTGTGAACAAGCTTTTTAGTATTGGTTTTTGGAGTGCTGTGGCCCGATTTATTCTTCGGAACAGAACGCTCATTATTATTGCCATCGTGGGTATGACTGTTTTTATGGCCATGCAATGGAAACACATGCGATTTACGTATACAGAAGCTAACCTTTTACCCGATGATCATGAGTACAACGAAGAGTACCTGCAGTTTTTAAATACATTCGGAGAAGAGGGTAATCTCATTATCCTGGGAGTAAAGGACACGGCCTTGTTCCAGCCTCAAATATTCAAGGCATGGACACGGCTTTCCGAAGACTTAAGAACCTACGATGCGGTAGACGTAACGCTTTCAGTAGGCGATCTCAAGAAGCTTGAAAAAAAGAAAGACAGCTCGGCTTTCGACCTAGTACCCTTCATTGAGGAATCCGACTCTTTATTAGACAAGAAAAAGCTGGATCGTTACCAATACGAACTCTTTAACAAATTACCTTTTTATGAAGGCCTGGTCTATAGCCCGAACAAGCAGTCGGTAAGAACTGCCATATATCTTGATAAGGAGATAGTGAATACCCCGGCTCGTAGGGATTTTATCGTAAATGACCTGATCCCGTTAGTTGAGGCTTTTGAACAAGAGACAAACCTGAATGTCTACACCTCCGGGATGCCCTACATAAGGACCCTTAATTCTCAGAATATTATCGACGAGATCGAGATGTTCATTGGCGCCGCTCTTCTCGTCACTTCCCTGATTTTTTTCTTCTTTTTCCGTTCTTTCAGAGCTACTTTTATATCCATGATCACCGTAATCATAGGGGTAATGTGGGCTTTTGGAATTTTGGGTATGCTACACTATGAGATTACTGTGCTTACGGCCCTTATTCCTCCTTTGATCATTGTGATTGGAATCCCTAACTGTATTTTCCTTATCAATAAGTATCAACAGGAGATCAAATTACATGGGAATCAGGCCAAATCCTTACAACGCGTAATCGCTAAAGTTGGAAACGCTACCTTGATGACCAATGTAACCACAGCATCGGGCTTTGCTACATTTATTCTTACCAACAGTAAACTACTCAGGGAATTTGGTACCGTAGCTTCCATTAATATCATTGCCATATTCCTACTAAGCCTGTTCATCATTCCCATTGTGTATAGCTATATGGCCGTACCCAAATACAAACATCTAAAACACCTTAATAAAAGATGGATAGGTAGTTTTGTAACTTGGATGGAGCGCATGGTTCGCGAGCATCGTATTGCTATCTATATAGTCACTATCCTCTTGCTATGTGCCAGCCTCATTGGGATTAATAAAATAAAGCTCTCTGGAAGTCTCATCGAGGACATGCCTAAGAAAACTGAATTCTTTGCCGATATAAAGTTTTTCGAAAAGGAATATGAAGGAATCATGCCCTTGGAGATATTGATCGACACCAAGCGAAAGAAAGGAGTGATGAAACTGGCCACGTTAAAGCGCATGAACGAGCTAGAAGAATATATCGATGAAATACCGGAACTGTCCAAGACGCTTTCTGTGGTAGATCTGGTGAAGTATTCTAAGCAGGCCTACTACAACAATAACCCCGAATATTACCAACTACCCAACAGCCAGGAAAGAACATTCATCCTTTCGTATGCAAAGAGCAGTGCCAATAGCACGGGTCTGCTATCCAGTTATGTGGATACTACAGGACAGTATGCCCGCATCACCACTTTTATGAAGGATACACAGACGGAGCGTTTCGACCGAATCGAAGAGGATCTCAGGGCAAAGATTGCCAAGATCTTTCCGGAAGACCGATATGAGGTTTCCATTACAGGAAAGGCCTTCATCTTTGAAAAGGGTACCAAGTATTTGGTAAACAACCTGATCCTTTCACTATCCCTGGCTATTTTGCTCATCGCCGTCTTCATGGCCTGGATGTTCCGAAATGTAAAAATGATCCTGGTATCATTGATTCCAAACCTTCTGCCGTTGCTTATCACGGCCGGACTCATGGGCTTTCTTGGCGTTCCTATTAAGCCTTCCACTATTCTGGTATTCAGCATTGCCTTTGGGATATCGGTGGATGACACCATTCACTTCTTGGCGAAATACCGCCAGGAATTGCTGGCAAACAATTGGAAGATCAAAAGATCTGTCTATGCGGCTCTCAAAGAGACCGGGGTAAGCATGTTCTATACCTCCATCGTTCTCTTCTTTGGGTTTTCGGTATTTACCATCTCCAGTTTTGGAGGAACAGTAGCCTTGGGTGCTCTGGTCTCTGCTACACTCTTGTTTGCCATGTTAGCCAATCTTCTATTGTTACCTTCGCTGTTACTTTCACTGGAGCGAAGCATTGCCAATCAGCAAACACTACGCAAACCTTCACTGGCGATTATTCCCGATAATGAGGATGAAGTTATCGACGAAATGCCCTTAGATTCGGAGGAAGAGTAAGTAAATTTTTGAATTAAAAAAGTATCTTTATCACTTCAATTTTTGAAGCATGCAACAGAAAGAAATCATAGAACTATTACAGAGTGAACCCTCACTGAATCCTGTTTCCGTTTCGGGTTGGGTACGCGCTTTTAGAAGCAACCGTTTTATCGCTTTGAACGACGGATCGACCATTAAGAACATTCAATGTGTGATTGATTTTGAAAATTTTGAAGAAGACATTCTTAAAAAAATTACCGTGGGCGCGGCGATTCGAGTAGAAGGCGTTTTAGTGGAGAGCCAGGGACAAGGACAAAAGGTAGAGATACAAGTGGAGAACGTGGAGATCCTCGGAGAAGCAAACCCCGAAGAGGTAAAGCTCACCATTCTTTCTCCCAAAAGACATACACTGGAAACGCTAAGGGAACAAGCTCATTTACGTATTCGGACCAATACCTTTGGCGCAGTGATGCGATTGCGCTCCAAATTGGCCTTTGCCGTGCATGAATACTTTCAGAAGAATGGGTTCTATTATATGCACACTCCTATTATTACGGGAAGCGATGCCGAGGGAGCCGGTGAAATGTTCAGAGTTAGTGCTTTAGATCCGGTAAACCCTCCTTTAAACGAGGACGGAGAAATTAATTATAAAGAAGATTTTTTTGAAAAAGAGACTAATCTAACCGTTAGCGGACAGCTTGAGGCCGAGACCTATGCCATGGGCCTTGGGAAAGTCTATACTTTTGGCCCTACTTTCAGGGCGGAAAATTCGAATACTTCACGTCACCTGGCAGAATTCTGGATGATCGAGCCAGAGGTAGCTTTCAACGATCTTGCGGACAATATGGATCTTGCCGAGGATTTTATAAAGTATGTGGTGCAGTATGCACTGGACCATTGCCAGGACGATCTGGAGTTTCTTGAAAACAGGCTTATTCAGGAGGAAAAAGGAAAACCTCAGGCGGAAAGAAGTGAGATGACTTTACGGGAGAAATTGCATTTCGTGATTGATAATAACTTCATGAGAGTGAGTTATACGGAAGCCATTGACATCCTGAGAAATTCCAAACCGAATAAAAAGAAGAAATTTAAATATCTTATCGAGGAATGGGGAGCAGATCTACAGAGCGAACATGAGCGCTATTTAGTGGAAAAACATTTCAAGTGTCCCGTCATCCTTTTCGATTATCCGGCTAAGATCAAGGCGTTCTATATGCGCCTGAACGACGATGAGAAGACGGTACGTGCTATGGACGTTCTTTTCCCAGGTATCGGTGAGATTGTGGGAGGTTCTCAACGAGAGGAGCGCTATGATGTCCTAAAGTCGAAAATGGAAGCTATGGATATTCCAGAAGAGGAGTTATACTGGTACCTGGATCTGCGAAAGTTCGGAACCTGTGTTCATAGTGGTTTCGGACTTGGATTTGAGCGTTTAGTACTTTTTGTTACCGGAATGGGGAACATTAGGGATGTGATCCCTTATCCTCGCACCCCTGGAAATGCAGAGTTTTAGTACCATTGGCATACCCGACGAAAGTACTTCACGTTTCAGATCTCGAGCCTTTATACCGGAATCACAACATTATATTAAATCCAACCACATACTGCCCTATGTAGTTGGATTTTTTTAATTTTATCACAAGTTAGAAACTCATGCTAAAGCAACAGTTAAATTTTAAGTTATCCCAGAAATTATCTCCACAACAGATCCAGTTGATGAAGTTGATTCAATTGCCTACGCAGGCTTTTGAACAGCGTATATCTCAGGAGTTGGAGGAAAATCCTGCGCTGGATAGCGGCAAGGATGATAAGGATTCGATGGAGGATGATTTTAGCAATGACGATTATGACGATTTCGACGATGGCGGAGAAGTGATCGAAACAGAGATCAACGTGGACGACTATCTCAGTGATGATGAGATTCCTAGTTATAAATTATCTGCCAACAACTATAGTTCGGACGATGAGGAAAAGCAAACCCCCTATGCTTCGGGAACATCTTTCAACCAGCATTTACTTCAACAACTAAACACGTATCGTTTGGATGATGAAGAGCGTGAGATTGCTCAATTCCTGGTGGGAAGTGTTGATGAGAGTGGCTATATCCGCCGGGACCTTCAGGATATTGTAGATGATCTGGCATTTACCCAGAATGTGTATACTTCGGAAGAAAAAATCGAAACTGTGCTCAAAGTTGTACAGGAGTTAGATCCTGCCGGGGTTGCCGCCAGAGACCTTCAGGAATGTTTGTTACTACAACTTCACCGCAAAGTGGAGAGTGAATCCGTGCTTCTTGCCATCAAGATTATTGATGAAGCCTTTGATCACTTCACCAAAAAACACTACAAAAAGTTAATCTCCAAATTTGACATTTCGGAAGATGAACTTAGAGAGGCTATCAGTGAAATTGAAGGGCTAAACCCGAAACCTGGAGGTACCTATTCGGGCAATACCCGTATGATAGAACATGTGGTGCCAGACTTTGCCATTAAGATCGTAGACGGCGCCTTAGAACTTACGTTGAACGGGCGGAACGCTCCGGAGTTACATGTATCCAGGGAATATACAAATATGCTCAAGGGGTATAAAGATTCCAAGAAAAAATCGAAGTCTCAAAAGGATGCAGTGCTTTTTATCAAACAAAAATTGGATGCCGCGAAATGGTTTATTGATGCGATCAAACAACGTCAGCAAACTCTATATGTTACTATGAATGCCATAATGCATCATCAGGAAGAATATTTTCTGACCGGTGATGAACGCAAACTGAAACCTATGATCTTGAAGGATATTGCTGACAAGATCGACATGGATGTATCCACAGTTTCCAGAGTAGCGAACAGTAAATATGTGGACACTCCATACGGGACCAAACTGATCAAAGAATTTTTCAGCGAGTCCATGAAGAATGTCCAGGGAGAGGATGTTTCTACACGTGAGATCAAGAAAATACTGGAGATTACCATTTCAGAAGAGGACAAAAAGAAACCGCTTACGGATGATAAATTAGCCAAGATCCTAAAAGAAAAAGGCTATCCCATTGCACGACGTACCGTGGCAAAATACCGGGAACAACTGGACCTGCCGGTGGCCAGACTTCGAAAAGAAATTTAATGAACTACTTCCTTCGGTTTGGAGCTTATTTGCTGCATCCACTGCTTATGCCGCTGTTGGGTGCGTTTGTCTACTATGTAATTACACCGAGGTTTATCAACTCGGAAATCATTCAAGCGAAGCTTTTTGCCATTGCCATTATTACGCTATTTGTTCCTATTGTGCTATTCTTCCTGCTCAAGAACATTGGATGGATCACTACTTTGGAACTGGAAGATGTGAAGGAACGGAAGATCCCTCTCATGTTACAAAGCGTTTTGCTCCTACTCATCATTAAGATGGTCTTTGACCCTTATGACAGCCCTGAAATGTATTTCTTCTTTGTGGGGATCTTGTTTTCAAGTATCTCCGCTCTGCTTCTGGTCATGTTCAAACTGAAGGTAAGCCTGCATCAAATGGGTATAGCGGGTGCCACTATGTTTGTTATTGCCTTATCCGTGCATTTTAAGATCAATATGTTGGTTTGGATCGGTATTTTTATCATAGGGAATGGATGGGTGGCTTCCTCCCGATTACATACGCAATCTCACACCTATCCGGAACTCATTTTGGGTTTCTTTGTAGGGTTGATCCCTCAACTTTTGATGGTCAATTTCTGGTTATAAAATGTAAAAGATGACTCCCAATTTAAGCGTTCGAAGTTCGAGGGTTTCTCCCGTTTCGGCTATGACAGCATCCTTAAAGAAAGGGTTGATGCTGTAATAGGCATAGAAGTTAAAAGTAGAATACCCAAAATTCAAGGTAGCCGCCATGTTAAATTGCTGGAATTCTGGAATGTCTGTTTGGGACACCTGGTAGCCATCCTGGGAAAAAAATGCTCTGTACCAATAGGTATATCCCGCCCGAACTCCACCATATATCCTCCAAAATTTGTAATCGGTAGGAGTAGATGTACGCCAGCGAATTTCTAGCGGAACCTCAATCGTCGCCGTGCTAAATCGATTTGTGTTAAAATTAATCTGAGAATCATCCAGCACGCTAAAAATGGTATTCTCGTTGGTATCTTCCCCTATAAAGAGATTATAACCGTATCTATCGAAGGCCAATCCCGCTCCCAAAGCTATGGAGAAATTCCTTTCGGAATTCACAGGCATATCCCTCAAAAAACCAAAGTGCACTCCCCCGGAAACACCCCTAAGATTTACATCACTGGGAACATTGGTTATGAGATTATACGTCACCCCTGCATAAAACTGATCTTCTCTATATGAAAGGTCTCCTTCTGCCACCTTCGGAATAGTATCCTGGCCCCAAACCAGCACCGGAAAAGTGCATAAAAATAAGAAGCCGATCATTTTTTTACCCAAAATCATTGTTTAAAGATAAAGCAATTCTGCAAATGGTCCCCAACAAAAAACGCCTTGAAATATTCAAGGCGTTTTTTCTTATGCAGTAAGGAATTATACTTACTGCTCTGTTTGATTACCTGGTGAGGTAATATAAATAAGCTTCAATAAGTTTTGTTCTCGAAGCTCTTGTTTGATATCCGTGACCAAACCGGTATTGGTATCTTCATCTACCTTCAATGCGATCATTACTTTACTTTGCAATTCCGGTCTTAGTGCGGACACTTTCTCGTTCAAAGCAAAGGGTAATTCACTGATATCGGTATATTTATCCCCTATTTGGATTTTACCTTCTGTTCCATACTTCCCTTGATATCTTGGGCTGGGTTTGCCAGCATAGATAAACACGGATCGGTCCTTTTTCAGCTTTTCAACTTGATCTCCTTGCGGTAATTTTTGTTGCACTAAGAGATTATTATCCCTTAATACGGTAACTACCATAAAGAAGAATAAAAGCATGAAAACGATATCTGGCAACGAGGCTGTCGATATAGCCGGAAGATCTCCTCCTTTTTTCTTTTTAAATTTTGACATCTTGTTTTGTTTTTAAGATCCGGATTTCTTCGGTTCTGCTTCCGATAATTTTAAAGGTATCATCTTCTGAATCTCCTGAAGTTGTTCTTCAGTTCTCTCAATGTTCCCGTTAAAACTACCATCGTCAATAGCACGCTTTACTTCGGTAAACTTCCATCCAAACTTTCGTTGAGATTCTCTATCTCTCAGAAAATTATAGGCTGCTACCAGTTCGTTCTGAACGGCAATGTACATTTTATAGGATGTAAGTCTGTCATTCTGCACTGAGATTACTGCTTTGTCCGGATTATCCGACGAATCGGGTAATCTATTCCCTTTACAGTAACTGCAGTGTTCCGGGCTTCCGGCAGGAGCTCCTCCATTGTCGATAAAATCGATAGCAGCTTGACGCAGATCTTTAATGTCCATCAACTCTTCTTCCACCAATAACTGATCGTTTCTGTTGACATTTACAATAAATAAGTTCTTCTGCTTGATCACTGGAGGATCGATCACATCTTCAATAGGTGGCAACTGTCTCGCAATCCCTTTATCTTTTTCGATGGTAGTTGTTACCAGGAAGAAGATAAGCAGTAGGAATGCTATGTCTGCCATAGATCCTGCATTAACTTCGGGTGTTGCTCTTCTAGCCATTATTTACTTGTTAATTTTTTTACTCCGCTTAGTACCATTGCTCCTACGGCTACGATAGCCAAAATGTAGAAGGCATACAATCCTGCTCCCACCCAGCGAGATCCGCCAGCAGAAAGCATTGAACCATCTTGAAGCTGTTGTTCCGTCCCGGTCGCCAGACCATAGGAAATCGCTACTATTACCAGGAATGCTCCAACAGACAGTAAGGTCTTTTTAATATCACCAGCGAAAATCCCTTTCAATACAAATACTAGTACTGTAACCACTACAAGCACCAGTATGACCATAGCGATTGCATACATAGGATCAACTGTACCGGTATCACCGCCCGCTGCGGCGCTCTTTATTACGTCGTCTCCTTTGGATAGAATAAGTACAAGAGACACCACTCCCGCAATTCCTAAGAGCCACGCTACTATTTTAATAATTTTATGTAAACCCATTATGGTATCTTATTTAGATTACTTTTTGTTTTTGTAGTCTACCAACATATCGATCAATGTGATAGAAGCATCTTCCATGCTGTTTACGATACTATCGATTTTAGCGATAATATAGTTGTAGAAGATCTGAAGGATAATAGCCACGATCAAACCAAATACGGTTGTTAAAAGTGCTACTTTAATACCTCCTGCTACTAACGAAGGGTTCATATCTCCCGCTGCCTGAATTTTGTCAAAGGCAAAGATCATACCGATTACCGTACCCATGAAACCAAGCATAGGAGCCAAAGCGATAAACAATGAAATCCAGGATACGTTTTTCTCTAATTGTCCCATCTGAACACCACCATAAGAAACTACAGCTTTCTCAGCCGCTTCGATGCTCTCTCCGGCACGCTCAAGACCTTGATAGTAGATAGAAGCAACAGGACCTTTTGTATTTCTACATACTTCCTTTGCAGCTTCGATCCCACCACTATTCAATGCATCTTCCACATTGTTGGCCAATTTTTGAGTGTTGGTTGTAGATAGGTTAAGGTAAATAATTCTTTCAATAGCAATGGCTAGACCAAGAATTAAACACAATAGTACGATTCCCATAAATCCAGGGCCACCTTCGATAAAGCGTTGCTTAAGATCCTGATGGAATCCTTGAGAATCTCCGGAATCTGCAGACGCATCTTCCTCTTGGACAAAAGTAACTGTGGCTGCCGTTACTAAAGATTGTGCATTAGTTGGCATAGTTTGAGCAGCAGTTGCATTGGCAGATGTAGTTCCTGCAAATAGTAGTGCTGCAATTGCTAGAATAGAAAATAATTTTTTCATTGCTATCGACTTAAAGTTTGTTTTTAGTTAAAGGTTTAAAGATATAAAAATAATTAGTTAATGAACAATATTTATAGGAATGAGGAAGGCAATCTCACAATTCTTCGATGAAATCACAATTTCTTGTTATAAAGTGTAAAGATTTAGCAACTGAGACCTAATTTATTAGCTATTTGAAGGTATTCTCCAACGAGAAAACCCGATTGAAAAAGTTCTTCATATTTACACAAAAATCTTGTGCAAAAACTCGTCAAAAATTTCACCCAAATGCCCCGCAATTTACGTGCCTTGATTTCCCAAAGAGTAAACTCCGACAAACGTTTACGCCCGACGCAGGATCATTTCAACACTTCCCTACCTACCTCAACAACGAATCGCTTCTTGCTTTCAGATAACCTCTAAAAGTAGCGAAATACCATACTGGCAATGAACTGCGGTGCTTCGCACCTCCAAGTTACTCGCTTAAAATTTGCTGAAGCAAGCTTGAACATCAGGGATTACCTCGCTTACACTCGGTGATCCCATAAAACAATGCTGGCAATGAACTGCGGTGCTTCGCACCTCCAAGTTACTCGCTTAAAATTTGCTGAAGCAAGCTTCGACAAATTTTATCACTCGTAACTTCATTCGCAGAGAGGAAGGGATTCGAACCCTCGATACGCTTTTGGCGTATACACACTTTCCAGGCGTGCGCCTTCGACCACTCGGCCACCTCTCTAATTTCCTTTCAACAGATATTCCTAAAAGGGCTGCCAAATAACGAAAAAAATACGGTTGATACAATAAAATTTTCGGTTTTATTTAGGACATTTCGCCCCTAAGAGACGTCTCGAACAAGGTTTTGAAACTGACAGCAGAAATTCCTTGTCCTAAAAGATACATCAGCTTAGCAAGAGCCGCCTCCGTGGTGATGTCTTTCCCTGAGATCACGCCCAGCTGTTTAAGCTCCACACTGGTCTCATATAAGCCCATAGCCACACTTCCTCCCGAACATTGGGTAACATTGATAATTGGAATTCCTTTTTTGTGCACTGTCTTAAGCGCATCGATAAACCAGGACTCATTAGTAACATTTCCACTCCCGTAGGTTTCCAGAATTAAACCCTTCATATTCGGGGTGGCAAATAAATGCGAAATCGTTTCGGAGTTGATCCCCGGAAACATCTTGATAAGCAAAATATTAGGCTCGAACTTTTTGTGAACCCTAAACTTCTTTCTTCTATTGGGACGAAGCAAAGCTTTTTCATTAATCGATAAATGTACTCCGCTTTCTGCCAAAGGCGGATAATTCAACGAACTGAATGCTTCAAAGTGCTCTGCGGTGATTTTGGTAGTTCTGTTGGCTCGATACAGCTTATATTCGAAATAAAGCCCTACTTCGGCGATCTTAGGCCTTCCTTTTTCCTGAAGAGCCGCTATCTGAATAGATGTAATGAGATTCTCTTTGGCATCTGTTCTCAAATCACCAATAGGCAATTGAGAACCGGTGAAGATAACCGGTTTGGACAAATGCTCCAGCATAAAGCTCAAAGCGGAGGCGGTATAGGACATGGTATCACTGCCGTGCAAGACTACAAAACCGTCAAAGTTCTCATAATTCTCCTCGATGATGGTAGCCAAATCACCCCAGTAAACAGGGTTCATATTAGAACTATCAATAGGCGTTTTAAAGCTTTGCGTTTCAATACTGCAACCCAAATGATTCAATTCCGGAATGTGCTTGAGCAGATCTTTAAAATTGAAATTCCGAAGTGCCCCGGTCTTAAAATCTTTGATCATTCCAATAGTCCCTCCGGTATAAATAAGTAGTATACGGGCTGTTTGTGTCATAACTGTGCGCTTAAATTCCAAAAACCTCTTTAGAGTTTTCCGTCGTGATCCTGGCCACTTCTTCTTCGGACAGACCATAAAGTTGTGCCACTCTGCTGTTGATATATGTGAGATAACTGCTTTCGTTCCTCTTCCCTCGATAAGGCACGGGTGAAAGATAAGGGGAATCTGTCTCCAAAACAATATGCTTTATGGGTATCTCATTTAGGAATTGGTCGATCTTTCCGTTCTTGAAGGTGACCACACCTCCTATCCCCAACTTCATATTAAACCCTATTGCACGATCGGCTTGCTCCCTGGTACCGGTAAAGCAATGAAAAATTCCGAAGAGTTTATCATCACGCTCCTCTTCCAACACATCAAATATTTCGTCAAAGGCTTCCCTACAATGTATCACAATAGGTAATCCGTACTTTTTAGCCAACTGAATTTGCGTCTTGAAGGCGACCTTCTGAATTTCCAAAGTACTTTTATCCCAATACAAATCAATCCCTATCTCCCCCACCGCATAAAACTTTCTCTTCTCGAATTGGGCTTTCACATGTGCCAATTCCTCTTCAAAATTAGCTTTAACCGATGTGGGATGTAACCCCATCATTAAAAAAACATATTCAGAATAACTCGCTTCCAGGTTGTACATGGAATGGGTATACGAAGAATCGATAGCAGGAATGAAAAACCGTTTCACCCCCATATCCATGGCCCGTTGTATCATTTCTTTCCGGTCCTCGTCAAAGGCTTCGCTGTATAGATGTGCGTGGGTATCTGTGAGCATAGCAGCAAAGCTAGCATTTTGTTATCTATCTTTACAAAAAAACGACGGGTGACATTAAGAAAATTTCTAGAAGATCAAGGCTTTCAAAGAATCCCACTAAAAAAGCTAAAAACCGGACATTACCAACTCTCCCTAAAGATCAATCAGAACAAAGGCGATTTCATCTTGGATACAGGGGCCTCTACCAGCTGCATTGGACTGGAATTCGTCTCGTATTTCAAACTTCAAACAGAGGAAAGTGATATTAAGGCGGCTGGCGCGGGAGCTATTGACATGGAAACTCAAATTGCTAAAAACAATACGCTCTCCATAGGTAGGACAGAAACAAAATCCCTGGACCTTATTCTTTTCGACTTAAGTCATGTGAACAGTGCATTGGAGCAGGTAGAGGAAAAAGGGGTTCATGGAATCCTTGGCGCCGACCTATTAAAAAAGTATCGAGCTGTGATCGACTATGGACGCAACTGTTTTTACATAAAGTAGGTTTTTAGTATATTCCGTCCTAAATTATAATAGGTATCTTAGCCCGAGAAATGACCCATTTGAAAAAGAACCTAACGTTTTTAATCCTGGTAGTTTTGAGTCTTGTTGTTATGTCAACCAGTGCTCAGGATATTTCTCACTATCAGAGTATCCTTGAAGGAAAACCCACTCCTTTGGAACGGCTTGTCGCTCTGGATTCTCTTTGTTCAAAAACCCGAAAGTCTAAAAACACCGATGACTTTGTCTCCTACAGCCTTCAATATATTGAACTTGCTAAGGAATTGGACAGCATTGAAGGGGCTGCAAGAAAGATGATCAACGTAAGTTACAGTCTTACAGCAGTAAAAAATCAACCCAGAGAGGTGCTTACCCTTGTGGATGGTATCCTAGCCAGAAAATACGCTATAGATGACAGTTTTCTTTTGGGAAGTCTATACTTAAAAAGGGGCTCAGCGAATAAGAGATTGGACCTACCTCAAGCGATTATTGATTTTGAGAATGCTATTAATATTTATGGCGAAAAGGATTCGATATACGTTGCCGATGCCTACCTATTTAGCGGACAGACTTATTCGAATATGGGAAAGTTTGTTCCTGCTGGAGAGAGTTTCAAAAAAGCTTACGAATATTTTGAGGCTCTGAAAGACTATGAATATATGTACTATGCCAGGCAGGGGGTTACCGCCATGTTTAGTAAAAATGGTTTTTACGATAAGGCAAAAGAAGAACGGGACAAGAATATTGAGAAATTAAAAGAGCTTGAGCTGGATCATCACCTGGTTCCTGCTTATTATAACCAGGCCCTGGACTATAAAAAATTAGGGAACAATACACGTTATTTAGAATACCTGCTAAAGGCGGAAGATGCCATTAACTCGCTCCCGGAAGAGAAAGTTAATTTTGGGATTAAAATATATGTATACTCAAAGTTGGTAAGCTACTATGCAGAACAATACAACAAGGAGAAAACGGAAGCCTATCTGAAGCTACTTAATTTTAATTATGAGCAGGCGCAGGACGACCTGGTAAACAAAGCCTACTACAGCGATGCTTTGGCACATTATAATTATACTCAGGGCAACTACAGAATAGCCCTTGGACACGCCAAAGAAAAATTGAAGAATGCCAAGACGCTTGGATATGCAGAAGATATCCTGGAGTCCTATGACATTCTTGCCAAGATCTATGAAAGTTCAGGGAATTTCAAGAAGGCATTGGAGAGCAAAAGTGCCTACCTGGCACTTAAAGATTCCAGTTACAACAAAACAACGGCAAACAAATTAGCCTACTACCAAACACTATATGAAACGGAAAAAAAGGAAAACGAACTTATAGAGAAGAACACCAACATTCAATTATTGGAAAAAGACAATGAATCTTCCAAGAAGCGTTTGGTATATATTTCTATTGCGTTGATCTCTATCTTCGGAATGATCCTTCTCTATCGCAACAGAATGCGAATTAAAAACAAAAAGCAGGTCCAGGAACAGTTTAGTCAGGAGCTGTTGGTATCTCAAGAAGAAGAACGTCGCCGTATTTCCAAAGACCTACATGATGGTTTGGGCCAACGTTTATTGCTCATCAAGAACAATGTAGTAAAAACGAAGGACGAAGAAACCAAAAAACTGGTGGAAACGGCTATCGATGAAGTGAGATCCATCTCAAGAAACCTTCATCCCTTCCAATTACAGGAACTCGGCATTACCAAGGCCATTGAATATACCCTCAACCAGATTGATGAGAATACCACCCTCTTTATTTCTTCCGAAATAGATAATATTGACAACCTTTTCAGTAAAAAACAGGAGGTCAACCTTTTTAGAATTGTTCAGGAATCATTGAGTAATGTGATAAAACACGCTAGTGCTGAAGCTGGAAAAGTGGTCATAAAGCGTCACCCGCATATGGTGAATGTGAGCATCCGCGATAATGGGGTTGGCTTCGACTTTACTGAGAAATATCAGAATGTAAAATCCCTTGGATTAAAAACACTTTTGGAACGGACTAAATTTTTAAATGGTCAAATGAAGGTTCATTCTAAAAAAAATAACGGAACTTTGTTAGAGTTTCAATTTCCGACCGTATGAGAAATGAGTCTATCATCATAGCAGACGATCACCCTCTTTTATTGAAGGGCCTCAGTGATTTTTTGGTCGAAAAAGGCTATAACTTCATTGGAAGTAGTGAAAATGGACGTGAAGCTTTTAACCTCATCAACAGATTACAGCCGGATATCGCAATTCTAGATATTCAAATGCCATATATGTCTGGAATTGAGATTGCAAAGAAATGCAATAGCAATGGAATAGATACCAAAATTGTCTTGATAACCTTTCACAAGGAAAAGGAACTTTATGAGCAGGCCAAGGACCTGAATATCTTTGGTTATATATTGAAGGAGTTTGCCTTGGAAGAGATTGAAAATTGCATCCAAACTGTTTCCAAAGGAGAGCCTTATTTTAGTCCAAAGATCAAGGAACTTCTGGCCGAAAATTCATTGGACGACGATGCCCTCAATATCTTGACTCCTTCAGAGAAAAAAATTCTGAAACTCATTGCCAAAGACAAGACCAATAAAGAAATTGCATCCCTGCTCTTCATATCGTATCGCACCGTAGAAAAACACCGAAGCAACATCATTACCAAACTGAAACTGGAACAAAAAACGAACAGCCTATTGATATGGGCAAAGGAACATCAGGACAAACTTCAGTAGTCCCATTAAGGGAACCAGGTAAAATTTACGTGTTAGCACGTATTTCTTATTTCACTTTTAATAGGCATCTTTACCATGTAAAAAAAAAAGAACAACCCCTACATGAGGAAAACTTCGTGGATCCCATATTATTTGGAAGCCAATTCTCAAGATAGGATCCGTTGATAGGGTTTAATGTTCTGCTTAAGGTAACAAATTACTTTGTATCATATTCGAACGTTTTTTTACAACAACTAACTAGGTTAAATTGAAAAACCCGACGATCACGTCGGGTTTTTCCTTTTATAGTGTAAGACACTCCTCTTATAACTCGAGTGCTTTCTTCACATTATTGTCCATCAATAACTCGGTCGGGTTCTCTAGCGCCTCTTTTACCGCTACCAGGAATCCAACAGACTCGCGACCATCGATGATTCTGTGATCATAACTTAAGGCAACAAACATGACAGGAGCTATAACGATCTCGCCATTTTTTACCACCGGACGCTCCACGATATTATGCATTCCCAGGATGCCGGATTGAGGAGGGTTTATAATAGGTGTAGAAAGCATACTACCAAAAACCCCTCCGTTGGAGATGGTAAAAGTACCTCCCGTCATTTCATCGACAGTAATTTGACCATCCCTAGCTCGGATCGCCAACCTTTTTACTTCGCTTTCAACTCCTCTAAAGGTTAAGTTTTCGGCGTTTCTAATTACCGGAACCATAAGCCCTTTAGGTCCAGAAACCGCAATCGAAATATCTTTAAAATCGTGCTTTATTTGAAAATCTCCATCGATCATAGAGTTCACATCGGGATAGAGATCCAATGCTCTTACCACAGCCAGGGTAAAGAAAGACATAAAACCTAAGCTCACCCCGTGTTTTGCCTTGAAGGTCTCTTTATACTCCTTACGCAGTTCGAATATCGGCCCCATGTCCACTTCATTGAACGTAGTCAACATGGCCGTTTCGTTCTTGGCGGATACCAATCGTTCTGCCACTTTTCTGCGAAGCATAGACAACTTCTTGCGCTCAGTACCTCTTGAACCTGCTCCAGGAGTTCCCATAGAAGGGGTTGCCTTCTGCGCATCTCCTTTGGTAATACGACCATCCCGACCCGTACCTTTTACATCCTTTGCATCTACACCCTTTTCATCCAAAATCTTTTTGGCAGCAGGAGAAGGTGTTCCCGTGGCATAAGATTCCTTTGCCGGTGCTTTTTCTTCTTTTACCGGTTTGGGGGCCTCTTCTTTTTTGGCAGCAGGTGCGTCATCTGATGTACCTTCCGGTTTGGCCGCATCGGTATCGATAAGACATACCACCTGGCCCACAGCAACAGCATCTCCTTCTTCGGCCTTTAAGGTAATAATCCCACTCGCTTCCGCTGGTAATTCGAGGGTTGCTTTGTCACTATCCACCTCGGCTATCGCCTGGTCTTTTTCCACATAGTCGCCATCTTCTACAAGCCACTGTGCAATTTCAACTTCGGTAATGGATTCTCCCGGTGAGGGAACTTTCATTTCTAACATAGTTTTATTTTTTTCCTAGTTAGGATTATTTTTTTGGTGTATCGAATACACTATCAATTACTTCTTTATGGCGTGCCTTAGACCGGGTGCTACTACCGGCTGCTGGAGAGCTGTATACCCTTCTTGAAGCAACACGTAACTTCACTTGTTCAAAATTCATGAGCATATAACCCCATGCTCCCATATTCTTTGGTTCTTCCTGAGCCCAAACATAATCTGTTGCATTGGGATATTGCTGGATCACTTTTTCCAACTGCTTCTGCGGCAGCGGAAATAGTTGCTCAATTCTTACCAGGGCCATGTCCTTCCTTCCTGTTTCTTCACGCCGCTCCAGGAGATCATAGTAGAACTTCCCTGTGCAAAAAACCAAGCTGGTTGCCTTTTTCTTATCTACTTCGGCATCATCAATTACCTCCTGAAAACTACCTGTGGCAAGCTCTTCCTTGGTCGACACTACTTTCGGGTGCCTCAACAAACTCTTTGGAGTAAAAATAATAAGCGGTTTTCTAAAATTCCACTTCATTTGTCTTCTCAAGAGATGAAAGAAGTTCGCAGGAGTTGTCACATCGGCTACGATCATATTATCTCGAGAGCACAACTGTAAATATCGTTCCATACGCGCACTCGAGTGTTCGGAACCTTGTCCTTCGTAGCCATGAGGTAATAACATGACCAGGCCATTTTGTGTCTTCCACTTTGACTCTGCGGCAGAAATATACTGATCCAACATAATTTGAGCCCCGTTGGAAAAATCTCCAAACTGCGCCTCCCAAATCGTTAACGTCTTAGGTGCCGCCATGGCATATCCATAATCGAATCCCACCACTGCATATTCGGAGAGTAAGGAATTGTAAATATGCATTTTCCCTTCTACTCCTAAGGTATTATGAAGGTTGATCTCTTCCGCATCGTCTTCGGTCTTGATAATGGCATGACGATGAGAAAAAGTTCCTCGTTCCACATCCTGTCCGGTCATCCTTACGTTATATCCTTCGGCCATCAGGGTGGCATAGGCTAATAATTCACCCATGGCCCAATCCAGTTCATTGGTTTCATGGTAACGCTTCCCCCGGTCGGCGATGATGCGCTGTATTTTTCGAATGAACTTTTTGTCCGCTGGAAGTTTTGAAATTCCATCTGCCAGTTCATCGAGTTTCGACAAATTGAAGGTAGTATCAACCGAAGCCAAAATATCTTCCAAGGTTCCTAGCGTATAGTCTTTCCAATCGTCCGCTAGTATTTCCGTTATTACTGTTTTCTCCTTTTTACGTGAGTTCTCGAGATCCTCTTCCAATTCACCCTTGTAATTGGATTCCAATTGCTTTACATAGGCCTCGTCAATGACGCCTTCGGTTACTAATCGTTCGGCATAGATATCGCGTGGATTCTTGTGCTTGGAAATAGCTTTATATAATTTAGGTTGGGTAAAACGCGGCTCATCTCCTTCGTTGTGCCCATATTTTCTATACCCTAATACATCGATAAATACGTCACGCCCAAACTCCATTCTAAATTCAAGAGCAAAGGTAAACGCATGACAAACTGCCTCAACATCGTCCGCATTTACGTGTAAAACAGGGGAAAGAGTTACCTTCCCCACATCCGTACAGTAGGTGGACGAACGCGCATCCAAATAGTTAGTCGTAAATCCAACCTGGTTATTGGCTACCACATGAATGGTTCCTCCTGTTCTGTAACCGTCCAGTTGAGCCATTTGTATGAATTCGTAAACCACTCCCTGTCCCGCAACTGCTGCGTCCCCATGGATAAGTATAGGAAGCAATTTCTTTTCGTCACTTCCCAGATGATCATCTAATTTCGCTCGGGCGATTCCACCAACGACCGCATTTACGGTTTCGAGGTGAGAGGGGTTTGGCGCCAGGTCCATACGCACCTTCTTTCCACCATCGGTTTCGCGAAAACTGGTCCATCCCATATGGTATTTCACATCGCCGTCGAATAGCTCGGCTTCGTCGTATTCTTTACTATCGAATTCACTAAAAATGGCTTCCGGAGATTTTCCAAAAATATTGGCCAAAACGTTCAATCGTCCACGATGGGCCATTCCTACCACAAATTGTTCAATTCCCTTTTCCGCTCCTAATTCAATTAGGGTATCCAGACCAGGTATCAGAGCATCAACTCCTTCGACTGAAAACCGTTTTTGCCCTACATATTTGGAATGTAGAAAGGTTTCAAAGGAGAGTGCTTCGTTTAATTTCTTAAGGATATGTTTCTTTTCTTCGGAAGTATAGGTGGGATGGTTGTCGTTGTTGTTCAACCAATTCTGTATCCATTTGATCTCCTCCGGATTTCGAATGTACATATATTCTACCCCTATGGCATCGCAATAGATGGCTTCCACATGTTGAACGATCTGCCGGAGTGTTGTCTTACCCAATCCCAGTATAGAGCCGGCTTCGAATTGCATATCCAGATCGGAATCTGTCAACCCAAAATTCCCTAATGCCAGGGTAGGGCTGTATTTTCTGCGTTCTCTTACCGGGTTGGTCTTGGTGAAGAGATGTCCGCGAGTTCGATAAGCATCGATCAATTTAATGACCTGAAATTCCTTCAACACATTCTCGTCCAATCCTGCCGCTGCAGTTTCTATCCCCAGCGCTTCCAGAGAACCATTTTCCAACCCAAAATCAAAACCCTGAAAGAATGAACGCCAACTGGGCTCTATACTGTCCGGAAATTGTAAATAGGTGTCGTAAAGCTCTGCGATGTAAGAAGGGTGAACCGCATTTAGAAATGAAAATCTATCCATAATAGGAATACATAGAGGCTTCTTTGTTATAAAACGATACAAAAATACAACAAATCCATAAACAGGCTGTGGTTCTTTGTATATTTATGAGACGAATCCACTAAAGTTTTTACCATGCACTCCAATTCATTTCATCCAGTCCGGTGGTTGCTTATCTTAACCATTGGAATATTCTGCATCACCCCTGTCTTTTCGCAAACCAAAGATGCTCCTTCTGCTTTTTGGCAAAAGGTTCGTTTTGGCGGTGGATTGGGATTAGGCTTTGGCAATGGTTTCTTTAGTGGAAGCATCTCCCCAAGTGCTATCTACGATTTCAATGAATACTTTAGTCTGGGCCCTTCGTTGATCTTTAGTTATCAGGAAGATGATTTCTTTAAAAACACCTTGTACGGAGGAAGTGTTATTGCTTTAGCCAACCCCATTAGAGAGATACAGATATCTGCGGAGTTAGAGCAACTAAGAGTGAATCAGGAATTCGAAACCTTTGATGGTACCCTTGATGATGACTTTTGGAATACGGCCTTATTCGTAGGAGGAGGTTACCGTACAGGAAACTTCACGGTTGGAGTACGCTATAATCTACTGTTCAAAAATGATGATCGAGTATATGCCGATGCCTGGGCTCCCTTTGTGAGAGTCTTTTTTTAATTAGTTCTGGCACTGCTTATTGCCACTGCCTACTTACCCCCAAACTTCGGACTTCAGGCTATTCCACAAAGTTCACAAAGAACCCCAAAGTTTCGCAAAGAGTTCTTGTAAATTCAACTTACTTCGTATTTCGTCCATCTACTATCCACAACCGCCCAATGCCTACTTACCCCCAACTTCCGACTTCAAACTTCGGACTTCAGGCTTCTAACTTCAAGCTTCGGACTACAAGCTTCGGACTTCAGGCTTCCAACTTCAGGCTATTTCACAAAGAATCCCTGAGTTTCACAAAGAGATCTTCCAAATTCATCTTCCTTCGTATATCGTATATCGTATATCGTCCATCTACTATCCATAACAGCCTACGGCTTACTTCTTACTACAAAACTAAACCGTTCGCATCATCAACCATTCTCCAAAAGATTTTAATTTTTCTTTCTTCTCTCCGGAAAGGTTGATCTTTTCCAATACGTCATTCGCCTTTTCCGTATATTTTTGAATTTCTTCGACGGTTGCGTGAGCTGCCCCTGAGCTTTCAAAGATGGAAGTGACGGTCTTAATCTTATCCGAAGGGTCCTTCGGACTCACACTGTATAAGTGTTCGAGAGTCTCGGCATCTGCCCTCTCACTTCTCTCAAGAGCTGTTAGGTACAAGAACGTTTTTTTATTGGCAATAATATCCCCTCCCACTTGTTTTCCAAAAGTTTTGGGGTCTCCAAAAGCATCCAAATAGTCATCCTGTAATTGGAAGGCAATTCCCAAATTCCTTCCAAAATTATATATGCTATTCTTACAGGTTTCCGAAGCCCCAGCCACAATCGCACCCATTTTCATAGCGGCTCCAACCAATACAGCGGTTTTATAATCGATCATCTTAATGTATTCGGGAAGGGTTACATCATCCCGGGTTTCAAAATCGACATCGTATTGTTGCCCTTCGCACACTTCTATCGCCGTCTTACTAAATAGTTTAGCGAGTTCCCGAAATAGTTCAGGCTCGTAATCCTCAAATAGTTGATATGCCAAAATAAGCATGGCATCCCCGCTCAAGATGCCAGTGTTCACGTCCCATTTTTCATGTACTGTAATCTTACCCCTGCGCAAGGGAGCACTATCCATGATATCATCATGGATCAAAGAAAAATTATGAAACAATTCAACGGCCAAGGCAGCATTCATCGCTTTTTCATAATTATCGCCAAAAAAATCGGCTGTCATTAACGTAAGTATGGGTCTTAGCCGTTTCCCCCCCAAGGTGAGTATATACTTCACAGGTTCATAAAGCTGAGTGGGCTCCTGTACTGTCACGGCGCTATCCAAATGATTTTGAAGTGCTTCGCCGTAATTTTTCAATAATTCCATTCACAAAATTTCACGCTAAAATACGGTATGATTCGAAAATAGTTACTAAAGAATCGATAAAATGAAGCTAACGGTAAGATATTTCAACGGAATGTTAAATAATTGTAAAACTATGGAAACTTTTAATGTTTTTAAAGTTTCCTGAATTATTTTTGTGGTCGTTTTTGGTGAAGCATATATGAAAGATAAGATTATACAAAAAGCAACTGAACTATTTATAAACCTGGGGTTTAAGAGCGTGACTATGGATGATATTGCCCAGGAAATGGGAATTTCGAAAAAGACCATCTACACTCATTTTGAGAATAAAACCCAGTTGGTGCACGACACTACAATGACATTATTCAATCATATTACCCATGGTATTGATTGTATTTGCGACCTTAACAAGAACCCTATTGAAGAGCTCTACGAGATCAAGAAGTTTGTTATGCTTCAACTGAAGGATGAACGTTCTTCACCTCAGTATCAGCTTCAGAAATACTATCCGGAAGTACACGAAACCTTCAAGGATAAACATTTCGAAAAAATGTATGACTGCACTATGAAAAACCTCCAGCGCGGGGTCGAATTAGGACTATACCGGGAAAACATCGATATAGAGTTTGTCTCCCGTATCTACTTTGTTGGAGTTAACGGGATAAAAGACGATCATTTGTTTCCCACTCAAAACTTCCCGAAAGCTGAATTATTCGAAGACTATCTCGAATATCACTTACGTGGAATTATTACCAAACAAGGATTAAAAACATTAAATAAATTCATCAAAACAACCGTACACAATGCGTAAGATCTTCTGTCTATTACCTATTGTATTGATGGCTACAGCCTCGCTGGCCCAATCCCCAAAAAGTTATAATTTCACCCTAGAAGAAGCTATTAGTTTCGCTTTGGATAGCAATTATACTGCTATCAATGCCCGTCGCGACATCGCTAAAGCTCTAAAACAGAAATGGGAAACAACCGCTACTGGGCTGCCTCAAATTGACGCCGTAGTAGACTATCAAAACCAGTTAAAACAACCGGTAATTTTTCTACCGGCCGAAATAGTGGGTGGCGAACCCGGAACCTTTACAACAGCCACATTTGGGGGGGCTCAGACCGCTAGCGCTACGGCAACTTTAAATCAACTAATCTTCGATGGGAGTTATCTGGTTGGACTTCAGGCCGCCAAGGCCTTTCTGGATTTTTCTGAAAATGCAGCAGAAAAGACCAATCTTGAAGTTAGAAAAGGAGTGATCAATGCCTACGGAAGTGTTCTCTTAGCCGATGAATTGATCGCTATTTTTGAAAGAAACAAAGCTACCCTGGAAAAGAATCTGTTCGAAACCAAAAAGATCTATGAGAATGGCCTTACGGAAGAAGAGAACGTCGAGCAGTTAGAAATAACGTTACTCGATATTGAAACCCAATTGAGCAACGCCAAACGGTCTAGCACCATTGCAAGGCAGATGTTCAATGTGGCCCTGGGAATTCCTACAGAGAGCTCGGTGACGTTCACTGAGAATCTCGATGCGCTCGCACAAGAAAATATTAAGCTTGAGTTCCTGGAGAATAGCCTGAACATTGAAGACAATATAGATTACAAGATTGCCTACAACCTTACCGAACAACGCAGCTTAGAGATGAAATTGGAAAAAAGCAGGGCCCTACCCCGTCTCAATGCGTTCATCAATTACGGAACTCAGGCCAATAGCACCTCCTTTACCTTTTTAGACAGCGACCAACCTTGGTTTCAACAATCGATTCTTGGAGTAAGTCTCAACGTACCTATTTTTAGTAGTGGTATGAGAAGTGCTAAAACCCAGCAAGCAAAAATTGCCCTGGATCAGGCCGAAACTCAGTTGGAAGAAACGGTTCAGAATGTCACCTTAGAACTCAATTCGGCAAGAAGTAATTATCAGTTTGCTATTGAAAAGTACGAGAATGCCAAAAAGAATCTCACTCTGGCGGAGCGAATAGAAGGGAAAAACCAGGTGAAATTCACAGAAGGATTGGCCACAAGTTTCGATCTGCGCCAAGCGCAGACTCAATTATATACAGCGCAACAGCAATTCATACAAAGTATGCTGGACCTCATCAACGCCAAGGCCAATATTGAAACGGTTCTCAATGTACCTAAGGTTCGAATAGATTCAGACGATATTAAAAGATAGATCAAAAAAATAACAGCTTATTAAAAGCCTCCACATTAAATTAATCGAGCAATGAAAAAAATTCTAACCCTTACACTAACTGCACTTATCATCGCCTCTTGTGGTGGGGATAACAATGAAAAATCGATAGAAGATCTTATTTCCGAAGGCGACGTAAAAGCGATTCGCGCCAAGAAAGCGGAAGTGAAAGTTACGCAGACCGAAATTCAGGAGCAACTCAAACAATTGAACGCAGCCCTGGAAAAACTGGATCCAGCAGACAATTCGGCCCTGGTTACAACGCATGTACTCAAGGACACCTTATTTCAGCATTATATTGAAATCCAGGGAAATGTGGAGACGAAACAAAATGTGATCGTATATCCTGAATACCAGGGAACACTTACAAGAGTCCTGGTTAAAGAGGGAGACCGGGTCCGTAAAGGACAGACTCTGGCCAGAATCGATGACGGAGGTTTGAGCAGCCAGGTGAGCCAGTTGGAAGTACAGGCGCAATTGGCCAAAACCACCTTCGAACGCCAGCAGCGATTATGGGAGCAGAAGATCGGTTCGGAAATTCAATACCTGGAGGCCAAAGCCAATTATGAATCGGCTCAAAATGCAGTCAACCAGCTTCGCAGTCAGTTAGGCAAGACTTCAGTTCGAGCTCCATTCTCCGGGGTCATTGACGACGTAATTACGGAACAGGGAACCGTGGTGTCTCCGGGACAGGGAATCTTTAGAATAGTAAATCTCAGGGATATGTACATCAAGGCAGACGTACCTGAGCGCTATTTGTCCAGTGTGACTCCGGGAAAAAGTGTCGCCGTTGAAATTCCAATGCTCAACGAGACCATTGAAACAAAGGTGCGACAGACTGGAAATTATATCAATCCCAATAACAGGGCTTTTTCTATTGAAGTGAATATTCCTAACAAAAACGGGAAGATCAAACCCAACTTAACGGCCCGGGTTAAGATCAACGATTACTCCAATGAGAAGGCCATCTTGGTTCCTTTGAACGTTATTTCAGAAAATGCCAATGGCGAGCAGTATGTCTATACGGCAGCGGTAAAAGACTCTACCAACAAAGCCATCGCTCAAAGGCAAATCATTACTACTGGAAAAACCCAGGGAGATTTTATTGAAGTGCTCACCGGACTTTCCGGAGGGGATGCGATTATCGTGGAAGGTGCGCGCAGCGTAAAAGATGGACAAGAAGTTAATATCAAAACCTTATAAATATGGGAGCTAAAAAGAAAAAGGTAGACAAAGAATTTAGGCTCTCTAGTTGGGCCATTGACAATCCCACGGTGATCTGGGTGATGATCGCCATATTTTTTGTGCTGGGACTTACGGCCTATTTTAGTATGCCTCGGGAGAATTTCCCAGAGATCAATGAGACCAAGATCTATATTTCTACTCCCTGGCCTGGGAATACGGCAGAAGACGTAGAACGCCTTATTGTCGACCCCCTGGAGGATAAATTACGCAGTATATCCAATGTGGTAGAGATCCTATCTACATCTCAGGAGGATTACGCCATTATAACGGTCGAATTTGACGAAGATATTACGGTAGAGCAGGCCAAGCAGAAAGTAAAAGATGAAGTAGATAGCGAAACCGCCAATGAAGATTGGCCTACTTTTAACAATGCCAAGGTAGAACCCAATGTGTTCGATCTAAGTCTTTCGGAAGAAATGCCTATTCTTAACATCAATATTTATGGGGACTATCCGGTAGAAAAGTTAAAGGAGTATGCAGAGTACCTCCAGGATGAGATCGAGGACCTCGATGAGATCAAAGCGGCGGATATACGTGGTGCCCAGGAGAAAGAGGTGGAAGTAGCTGTAGACATCTATAAAATGATGGCAGCTCAGGTAAGTTTTGATGATGTAATCAATTCCATCCGAAACGAAAATATGACCATGTCTGCAGGAAACCTTATTTCCAGTGGACAACGACGTACCATTAGAATCTTGGGAGAGATAGACCAACCGTCAGAATTGAGGAATTTTGTGGTAAAGTCTGAAAACGGATCGGCAATTTATTTAAGAGATATTGCCGAAGTCCGTTTTGAAGAGGAAGACAAAACGACCTACGCACGGGAACAAGGCGAAAGTGTGGTGATGTTGGATGTTAAAAAACGTTCCGGAAAGAATATGATCGAAGCGGTGGAAAAGATCGATCAAATTCTTGTGGATGCGGCCAAAGTACTTCCGCCGGATGTTACTATGACCAAGGCGAATGATCAGTCTGCCAAGACGAATAATCAAGTAAGTGACCTGGTAAACAATATTATTTTTGGGATCATTCTGGTCGTTGGGGTTTTGATGTTCTTCCTGGGCTTCAGAAACGCCCTTTTTGTGGGATTTGCCATCCCTATGTCCATGTTTATGAGCTTTATGATACTAAGTGCTCTGGGCTATACGATGAACACGATGATCCTTTTTGCCTTAATCATGGGATTAGGTATGCTCGTGGATAATGGAATTGTGGTTGTTGAGAATGTATACCGCTTAATGGATGAAGAAGGCATGACCCGGGTACAGGCTGCTAAAAAAGGGATCGGTGAAATCGCCTTCCCTATTATTATCTCCACCCTCACAACCGTTGCGGCCTTTGTACCTCTTGGAATGTGGCCCGGTGTTATGGGTGAATTTATGATCTACTTCCCTATCACCTTGTCTGTTGTATTAGGGTCTTCCCTATTCGTTGCCATATTCATGAATTCCATGTTGGTTTCAAAATTCATGGAAATAGGGGAAAAGAATCTAACGGTAAAACAACTCATTAGGCTCTCCTTGATCATGGTACCCATTGGATTATTTATAGCCATTGTAGGAGGTGCCGTAAGTGGGTTAGGAACCTTGATCATTTTTATAGCTATTATGTTTTGGGTCTATAAATATGTGCTGAAGAAACTGGCCGTAGGATTCCAGACCAGGATCATGACCCGGGTTGAAAATAGATATCAACGATTCCTCACCTGGGCGCTGGGCGGATGGAGGCCTGTTTTATTTGTACTAGGAATATTTTTATTATTGTTCGCAACATTTGGAGGTTTTGGTGCTTCCATCGGAGCCAAGAGAACGGCCGTGGAATTCTTCCCGGACAATACCCCTAACCAGATCATCGTATACATTGAATATCCGGAAGGTACAGATATAGATCGCACTAATGCCATTACCAAAGAAATCGAACAACGGGTGTACGAGGAGGTAAATAACAGCGAATATATAGAAGGAGATAACTATAATTTTCTGGTAGAATCTGCAGTTTCTCAAGTGGGAGAGGGTGCCGGAAATCCGCAAACGGATGGAGGAAGTGCAGCCGAAATGCCTCACAGGGCGAAGATCACAGCTACCATGCGAGAATATAAGTTTAGGAATGGGAAAGATTCTGAAATCCTTAGGAAAAGGGTTCAAGAAGCACTAAAGGGCGTTTATCCCGGAGTTGCGATTTCCGTGGAGAAAGATGCTGTAGGTCCCCCAGCTGGATATCCCATCAATATCGAATTGGAAGGAAACAATTACGATGAGTTGATCGCTACAGCGGAGAAAATGCGAAACTTCATCAATACTAAAAATATTCCTGGTATTGATGAGCTAAAAATAGACGTTAACAAAGGAAAACCTTCCATGCAGGTAGTTGTAGACCGTGAGAAATCCGGAGAACTGGGTGTGCCGGCAGGCCGAGTTGGAAATCAGTTGCGTCGCGCTTTGTTTGGAGAGAAGGCCGGTGTCTATAAGAAAGACGGGGAAGACTATGATATTTACGTTCGTTTCGATAAAAATGAACGTTATGATGCTTCCGCCTTATTTAACCAGAATATTACGTTCAGAGATCAAGCCAGTGGAAAGATCAAAGAGGTCCCTATTTCTGCCGTAGCATCGCAGAAGAATGCCTCTTCCTTTAGCGCCATAAAACATCGGGACAATAAAAGGGTGGTAACGGTTTATTCGGCATTAGCCCCTGGCTATACCGATGCGGCTGCCATCGTAGATCAGATCACGGCCGAAATGGAAAGCTTCGAGGGACAACCTGAGAGTGTTGAGATCAACTATACCGGGCAGATCGAAGAGCAAAATAAGCAGATGGCTTTCTTAATGAGTGCGTTCTTCGCCGGATTGGGGCTCATCTTCCTTATTTTGATCTTCCAATTCAGTTCTATTTCAAAACCTACCATTATTATGATCGCCATTTTCCTGAGTTTTATCGGGGTCTTTGGAGGTATTCTCATTACCGGGGCATCCTTCGTGATCATGATGACTATGATGGGAATTATTTCCTTAGCGGGGATTGTGGTGAATAACGGAGTAGTGCTTCTGGATTATACACAACTTCTTATTGACAGAAGGATCGTAGAATTGGAACTTCCCGATGACGCCTTGTTATCAAAGGAAGACATCAAGGACATTATCGTAAAGGGAGGGCGTGCTCGTTTACGACCTGTGATCTTAACTGCCATTACCACGGTATTAGGATTGATCCCGTTGGCCATAGGGGTGAACATTGATTTCTTTAGTTTATTTTCTGAATTCGATGCCAACTTCTACCTGGGAGGAGACAATGTGATCTTTTGGGGACCCTTGGCCTGGGCCGTGATCTATGGACTCATCATCGCGACCTTCTTAACATTGATCATTGTACCCACGCTGTTCTATATTATTTACAGAATCAAGATATGGATACGCAGTTTGAGGTCGAAACCTAAAGCGAAAGAAAAGCCCGAATATAAAGCGGCTGCATAACATAACTAAGTAAAAAACCCTTTCAGTTTCCTGAAAGGGTTTTTTAAACTCTTGATAATTATTTTAAAGTCCTTCTGAAAGTGGTACCGGTAAGGTATTATATATCTGATCTCCACTTCTGTCAATAGGCAAACTACCGGATAGTCCATAGCGACGTAAGTCGAACATTCTATGGTTCTCAGACCATAAAGAATATCTTCTTTGAACTAACATCTCTGTAGTTAGTTGAGCTGCTGTTGGGCTTCCTCCATAATCCTTATCACCCAGACCTGCAGAATTTCTAATGACATTCAAGGCATTTTCTGCATTTCCAAGGTTGTTGGCAAGAATACTAGCTTCTGCATATACCAGGATCAACTCTTCATTACGAGCAAAATCGATAGGAGAATCCAGAGAAGCATACAAACGAGTCTCGTGAGTACCATTCAGGTCATCCTGAGATTGCGGATCTGGTCTTTCGGCCGCCTTAGCAGCAACACGAGCATCGCCCGCCTCTGCATCGTTGATCCAACTGTCGTGTACGATAATCTGATCCCCGTTATTAGGATTCTCTTCGGTAGAAGGCACCTTGAACACTGGGTTCACCTGATCTCCTGCTAATTGGCTAAACACGTGCTTTGGACCTACAGTAAGATCACCGTTCAAGTCGAAATACGAATTGTTCAGCGCAGAAATAGCGGCACCACCATCACCGTCATACACGGCAGCAATGGCAGCTAAGGCCGATGTAAACTGGCTAAAGCTAGATGGTGTGTCAAATCCATCGAAGCCACTACTTAATTCGAACAAGAAAGAACCTCCTGCACTACCTAAGTTGCCATTGGCTTCAGACAATAACGCTCTAATTCCACTTAGAGCCGCATCGAACTCAAGAACAGGCCCTAAATTATCCGGATCCGAAACATCTACACGTGCTCTGTTATACGACTTCAGAATGTTCAATAATTCGGAAGCGATCATCGTTTGTGCAAATCCAACATAGCCGTTTCTCTCGGCAGCGGTTACCGAACTTGTATTATTAGCCGCCTGAATTAATAAGTTGGCATTCTTAATACAACGGTAGCTTCCACCCCATTGGGCTGTGCTATAGAAGGAATCATTATCCAATGGCGTACCATTTTTTCCTAAAAGATCATTGGTATTTCGAGGGTCTGCATCAAATAGATATAACTCTCTTGCCATAGTACCACTGGCGGTGGTTTCAATTCCCATAGAATTTCTGGAAGAAGATTCCACTCCTACTACCAATTCATTTAGTTGTCCAATGGAGGCATTTTCCAATACACCATCGACACTGGGGTCATTCGGGCTAACTACCTCATCGAAGGTACATGAGCTTATCAACATAACTGCGATCAAGGCCCACCCGTACTTAGTCAAATTTTTAACTATATTTTTCATAATCAATTTTATTAAAAGTTAACATTTAGGTGGAAGTAGTATTGCTTCGAACTCGGGAAAGGAGTTACGTCAATTCCGGTAGAAAGTCCTCCAGCACCGTTTACAGAAACTTCAGGATCGTATCCAGAATAATCTGTACTCAACCATAGGTTTCTACCTGAAGCACCAATTTTGATACTTTCCAGATTATCACCAAAAATACTTTCAATGATCTTAGAAGGCAAACGATAGTAGATCGCCGCTTCACGAAGTCTTACATATCCGGCAGGCTCCACGAAACGAAGTCCGTTGAACGGAAGGTCCAAACGAGCTTGTCCTTCAGGCGTGTTCAAATCCGGAGTAGTCTGTCCTAAATCTGTTAACAGCTTTGTTAGGTTTACGTTATCTCCTCCTTTTTTCCATTGGATCAGGAACGAAACGTCAATTTGCTTTAAGATAGTAAAGCTGTTATTGAAGGCCATCTGGAAGTCCGGCTCTACATCACCAAACTGAGTTGGTGTAGCCACTCCGTCACCATCCAGATCAAGGTTACTTACTAGTTGAGTAGCAGGCTTCCCTTCTTCGATAAAGAAACTACCTAATCCAATTCCGAAACCGGCTCCTGGAAGGGCAAAAGCGGGCACATCCAAACGTGTGATCTCTGACTGGTTCTTAAAGTATTGAATCCCTGTGTTCCAGGAGAAGTTTTCCATATCCAACACCTGAGCGTTCACCATCAATTCAACCCCTTTATTCTCAAGATCGGCGAGGTTGGTAATTTCTGAAGTGAATCCGGAAGAAGCCGGCAGGTCTCTCTGAAGGATCAGATCTTTTACCTGTCTGTTATAATAGGTCGCTTCGAAGGTAATTCTATTGTCAAGAACTCCCACATCTAATCCAAATTCCAATTCCTGAGAAGTCTCCGGTTCAATTTCCGGGTCACCACGTAGTCCGTTCAAGGACTGTCCTCCATTACCACCAATATTACTTTGGTTGTATAGTGTGAAGGTAGAACCGAAGACTTCTCAGGAATTGGAATTTGGATTAGATGTGGGAGTTCTTGACAAT
>JBCBDM010000011.1:0-32488 GCA_038529705.1 Bacteroidota bacterium | reverse complement strand
GTTCTTTAACAGCGATTTGGAGGCGCGTCCGTTGGACCAATCGTAAATACCGTAATTTTCGTTGAAGTGAATATCTGCCAACGGTTGCAATTTAAAAATGCGCTCTTCGCCATATTTAATGTCATTTTCATCCATGTGTTCTGTAGCGAGCTCTTTGAACCTGGAATTAATAGCCGCCATGTCTGCGTTAGGATTAAGTTTCACGAAGAGCTGAGAGCTTGAGTTGGTGTTATTCCAATTCTTGCCTATAATGTTTTCTCTGAGCCTTGTTTGAAGAAGGGTAGGATGTGAGATAAATTCTTGAAATACAATATCGGTTCTGCCATTGAAATTTTCGACAATACCGGTAACCTTTGTATTGATCGAGTCATTATAGACGATTGTTTTTCCAAGGATATTTGAAATTTGCTCATTCGGAAAATATTTCTGTGCACGTTCTTTGGTTAGAATAACTTCATTGGGATTGGATAGTGGACTTGAGGCATCTCCTGCGATGAAGTTATAATCAAAAACATCAAAGTAGTTTTGATCGGCAAAAATCACAAATTGGGGTAGCCTGAATTTTAAGTCGTTGGCTCTGTTCTCAACAGTCATAGGTCGCTCTCTGTAGAACTCACTAATGGCTTCAAAATTGGAGTTCTCTTCAATGGCCCCTTTTAGCGCTAAGGTGACACCGGAGTTGTAAAACTTGCCATCCGGTCCGGTAAAATCGGTAACAATGCGATACGTACGATCACCATCTTTGTGAAAGTTGTCAAACGTATAGTCATAATACACCATTAACCCTATGACAAAGGAAGCACTGAGACCAATAGTTAAACCAATAACATTGATAAAAGAGAACACCTTATTCTTCATAATGTTTCTCCACGCTATTTTGAAATAATTTTTAAGCATAACTCCTTTTTTTTGATTGATTTACTCCGTACGCAACGATTTTACAGGATTTGCTGTAGCTGCCTTAATGGCTTGAAAACTCACGGTGATCAATGTAATAATGAGCGCACCTACACAAGCGATGAAAAATACATCCCAGCCTAAGGCTGTTCTATATGGAAATTTCTGGAGCCAATTACTCATTACATAATAGGCCAGCGGAGAAGCCAACACTAACGCAATGATCACCAAGGTGATGAAGTCTTTTGAGAGTAGTAACCATAGCTGACTAATGGAGGCACCCAAAACTTTACGAACCCCAATTTCTTTGGTACGTTGTTCTGCCACATAAGATGCCAAACCAAACAAGCCTAAGCAGCTTATAAAGATGGCTAAACCGGTAAACACTCTGGAGAGACTTGCTATTCGCTCCTCAGATCTGAACTTCTTACCATATTCTTCGTCAACAAATTGATAATCGAATGGAACGTTCGGAAAATTTGCCTGAAAAGTATTTTCAATTAATTCAAGATTTTTACTGGTACTATTTTGCGGGTTCAATCGCACATTATAATAGGAAATATTACCATATCGTTCAAACACGTACATGGCTTGTTTTACTGGAGTGTATGGTGATTGAACGATCATATCATCAATAACACCAATTATTTTCATGGGGGTGAATGGGTCTTCTGTATCAGAATCTCTTATATACTTACCCACTGGGTTTTGTATTCCCATATAATCCACAGCCGTTTTGTTCAGGATAACAGCAGTAGAATCCGTTGCGAAATCTCTTGAAAAACTGCGACCTTCCAGTAACTTCAGTCCTAAGGTTTCCACAAAATCATAATGCACCGAAGTGTGTGCTAAATCCTCCTGAAAGCCTTCAGGTTTACCATCCCAAGTGTAGCCGCTTCTATTAGACCATATTTGAGTGGTAGGACTACTCATTGCCGTCATATGAGTTGCCCCTCCGGACTGAATAAATTGTTCGCGCATTACATCCTGTTTTCCAACAAACTCAGAACTCATTACAGGAATTTGTACCAAACCTTCCTTATCATATCCGGTAGGTCTATTTTTGCTATACTCAATCTGATTCATTACCACTAATGTTCCTATGATAAGAGCCACAGAAATTGTGAATTGCGCTACGACCAGAATTTTTCTTGGTAATGATGAATTGCGCCCAGCTTTGAAAGTACCTTTCAAGACAGAAACAGGGTTAAAGGAAGACAAATACAAAGCAGGATAGCTCCCGGCCAATATAGCAGTAAATAAGACAAATAGAATGGAAGTCAACCAGAACAAACTATTGGACCAGGGGAAAAGAATTTCTTTGCTGGCCAATGTATTGAAGCCCTTTAACGAGAGGATTACGATGCCTAAAGCGAATACAAACGCCAGCACGACAATAAGAAATGATTCTGTCAAAAATTGAAAAATAAGCTGTCCTCGCTGAGAGCCAATAGATTTACGAATACCTACTTCAGTGGCTCTTTTTTCGGATCTTGCCGTACTTAAGTTAATGAAATTGATACAGGCTAAAAGAAGAATAAAAGTGCCAATGATACCAAATAACCAGACATTTTCTATACGACCTCCGGACTGCACTCCATTTTCCCAATCACCTCTGAGATACCAATCTTTCATTGGAAATAAGAAAATTTGAGGATTAAACTCAGCCTCTTCAGGGGCGTTTCTTTTCTTGATATCCAGGATTTTTGCGGTAACGGCATCCATGGTGGTATTATCATGGATCTGGGCAAACATTTGGAAAGAATTATTTCCCCAGTGATCCTTGGCATTAGTAACCCACTCTTCCGATGATAAATAAAACTTCCATGGCATTAAATACTTTAGTCCGTTAAATGAGTTGGTTTCAGGTAAGTCTTCATAAATAGCGGTTACTTCGGCCACATGGGCATTATTGATCTTGACCATTTTCCCCAGCGGATCTTCAGAACCAAATAATGCCTTTGCGGTCTCCTCGGAAAGGAGTAAGGAATTAGCCCCTTTAAGACTTTCTTTATCGCCTTTAATTACATTTAGTTCTAACATCTCAACAGCTCCTTCTTGCATATAATTACCGGAAACATTGATGTTCTTATCGCCATAACTAATGTATCTCGTAAAATTCCAGGAGGACATAATGAGATGCTTAAAATTATCCGGGAACTCTTCACGCAAGGCAAACTCCAAAGGCCTTGGGATGGCAGGCCCTGTTCCAATTTCATCGTTTGCAGATTCGTGCTGAAAAACTTGTGCAATGGTCGCTTTATTTTTAAAGTGACTATCATAGTTAAGCTCATCATAGATCCATAAACCAATGAGTATAGTCGCTGCCATACCTATGGCCAATCCAGAAATATTAATGAATGAATATACCTTGTTCTTTAAAAGGTTTCTAAACGCTATTTTGAAATAATTTTTAAGCATGATTTCTGTGGATTACTGTTCGCTGTTCTGATGTATTGGGAGCAAACACTTCAGTATATGATTTTGGTCGATTAGCGTTATACTGAAGTGCGCCTCCCTTTTGATTGATGAAATTTAAGGTTAGGCCAGTATGTTTTCAGTAACCTTTTGACCGTCTAACATTCTTATGATACGATGACTGTATTTTGCGTCGTGTTCACTATGTGTTACCATGACTATGGTGGTACCTCCTTCATTGAGATCAATCAATAAATCCATTACCTCATTTCCATTGACACTGTCCAGATTTCCGGTGGGCTCATCGGCTAAAATGAGCTTAGGGTTATTTACTACCGCTCTTGCCACGGCAACCCGCTGTTGCTGACCCCCGGAAAGCTGCTGTGGAAAGTGATTTCTTCGATGCATGATTTGCATTTTTTCCAGAACCGCTTCCACTTTCTTTTTGCGTTCCGCAGGTTTTACCCCTGTGTAGATTAATGGAAGTTCCACGTTCTCGAATACAGTGAGTTCATCGATGAGGTTAAAACTTTGGAAAACAAAACCGATATTGTGTTTTCTCAGTTCGGAACGTCTACGCTCTTTATACCCGGAGACCTCTTCTCCATTAAATTTAAAGCTACCCCCATCAGGATCGTCGAGTAACCCTATGATATTTAATAAGGTGGATTTTCCGCAACCTGAAGGGCCCATAATGGCGACAAACTCTCCTTCTTTAACTTCAAAGGACAATTTATTCAAGGCAATAGTCTGTACCTCTTCCGTACGATAAAACTTCTCTAGATCTTTTATTTGTATCATCGTTATAATTTTTTGATTGTGTTCTATTTTAATATCAATTCTTCTACGTCTCCATACGAATCGTAACTTGACGTTACCACCTTGTCACCGGGGTTTAAGCCTTCAAGCACTTCGTAGTATTCTGTATTCTGACTTCCAAGTCTTACGTCAACTCTATAAGCCGAGCTACCGTCTTCACTCACTTTAAACATCCAATTTCCACCGGTTTTCTGAAAGAACCCTCCTTTCGCAACCAGGAGCGCCTCTTTCTCTGCACTTAACGCCACACGTATTTGCAGATTTTGCCCTCTTCGAATACCTTCTGGCGTTTCGCCGTCAAATTTCATGTCTACTTGAAATCGACCATTAGTGACTTGTGTAAATACTTTTTTAATAACCAAGGTGTAGGCTTTATTGTTGAGGGTAAAGGTTCCTACCTGTCCATTATAAATTCGAGAGATGTAATGCTCATCAATATCCACTCTTACCTTATAGCCCGTGGTTACATCCACTTGACCCAGTCGCGTTCCTTTAGTGATGGATTGACCAATCTCCGCATCTAGCGAGGTTAATTGCCCGTCTATGGGAGCACGTACCACCAGATCTCCTACTTTTTTTCGCATAAGCTCTAAGGCACTTTGAGTTCTTGCATAAGAATCTCTGGCTTGACCTATTTCGAGTTTAGAAGAAATAGAGTCTTCAGACAATACTTGCTGCGCCAACTTCATACGTTCAAGTTGGTATTCGTAATTATTTTTTGAAGATTCATAATCCTGTCTGCCAATAGCGCCTTTTTCATTAAGCTTTTTATTAAGCTCGTAAACACGCTTGGCTTCAATAAGACCATTCTCCACATCTGTGAATTGATTCATTCGATTGATCGTATTTTGACGTGCCTGATTCTGGGAAATCTGCATTTGAGTTAACAAATTATAGACCGAGGTTTCTTGGTTGATAAGACTTAACTCCAGGTCCGTGTTTGATAGTCTCAAAATAGGTTCTCCTTTCTTCATCATGGTGCCGTCCTCCACAAAAATTTCCTCTACACGGCCACCTTCAAGGGCATCGAGATAGATTGTAGTCACTGGCAATACTATTCCGCTCACGGGAATGTTCTCTTGAAAAACATCTTTAGAAACCGTATGGATAGAAATACGCTCTTTTTCAACATTTAACTTCGAACCTCCAGACGTCTTTACCATGACAAAAACAATTAAGGCAATGATCAACGCAATACCTCCATAGAGGCCTAATTTTTGGATTGAAAATTTTTTCTTTTCGATGGGTACATCCATTTTTTAACTCATTTTGATGTTATATGTAATGAATAGTATGCCATAAATTTATATATCTGAAAGTCAATTACTTACGTAAATTTCATATCATATAAGTGTCCGGTTTTGATACACTTTGTGTTCAAAAATGTACACCGTTAGATGTCACGAACTTTTAGTTTTTAAGTCTTTACCTCTTGAGTAGAAAATCGTAATATTGTATAATGATCTTGAAAAATGCCAGTATACTTGTTGTAGATGATGATTCAGATGTGCTTACGGCATTAAGGCTGCTACTTAAACCGATGGTAAAAGATGTAGTTACAGAGAAGAATCCTAATCATATTACTTCTTTAATTCAGAAAAATGCATTCGATATCGTTATTCTGGATATGAATTTTAGCGGTTTGGTCCATACGGGGAATGAAGGGATCTATTGGTTGAATTCCATTAAAAAATCAAACCCTGAGCTGGCAGTCATACTCATGACAGCTTATGCAGATATTGATTTGGCCATCAAAGGGCTCAAAGAAGGTGCAGCAGACTTTTTTGTAAAGCCCTGGAAGAATGAAAAAATTATTGAGACCATCACGACCCTTCTATCGAAGAAAAAGTCCAATGACCAAAAGACTAAGGGTTTACAATCTTCAGGTACAACCATTATAGGAAATAGCCCTATCATGCAAGATATGTTTGTGAAACTTAATAAAGTAGCACCTACAGATGCCAATGTACTCATTCTCGGAGAAAATGGAACAGGCAAAGACTTGCTTGCCAGGGCAATTCACGATAGTTCTAATCGGAGCGATAAGCCCTTTGTGAAAGTTGATGTTGGAGCCTTGACAGCTTCTCTTTTTGAAAGTGAATTATTTGGTTACAAAAAAGGGGCTTTCACAGGAGCATCTCAAGATCGAGAAGGTCGCTTTGAAGCTGCCAATGGAGGAACTTTATTTTTAGATGAGATCGGAAATATCCCTTTAGGTCAGCAGGTGAGACTGCTTACTGTTTTACAGAATAGACAGGTGACCCCCTTAGGTTCCAATACGGCTATTCCTGTAGATATTCGACTGATTTGCGCTACTAATGTTGCTCCGGAAGTCCTTGCGGATGAGAAGAAATTTAGAAAGGATTTGATTTACAGGATTAATACCGTGGATATTATCATTCCTCCACTGAGAGATCGAGGTGCCGATATCACTGAATTGGTGCATCATTTCGTCTCCGTATATGCGGAGAAGTACAATAAAGGGAATTTCAAATTCGATCCGAATTTTATAAAAAAATTAAAAACTCACGATTTTCCAGGGAATGTAAGGGAACTTCAGTATGTATTAGAGCGTGCTGTAATTATGGCTGATGATAGCGTCTTGAAATCGGAAGATTTGGTATTCTCTTCCATAGAAAGATCAACAAAAACCAAAAGCTTGAAAACCTCAAGCTTGAATCTTGATGATATAGAAAAAAATGCCATTCTCACTGTAATGGAAAAGTACAAAGGGAATGTTTCTAAATCTGCGAAAGAATTGGGTATTACAAGAGCGGCCTTGTATAGAAGATTAGACAAGTATGAACTATAAAGGCTACATCCTAAGACTCTATGTTAGAATCTTTGTAATAGTCGGTCTTATCCTTGCCTTAGGGTACTGTGTTTACAGTGACAAGACCTTGTATGCTATACTGGCAGGAGCTTTGTTGTTGTACTTTATCGTCAACACCTATACGTTTGTAAAACGGCGTTTCGTGGCTATGGATGATTTTTTTGAGGCGGTAAAATACAGAGATTTTTCACGTTGGTTTCCTGAAGATAGGGGGCCAAAAGACATTCGTTTTTTATATACAGGCTTTAATGAAATTAATCGTACCATCAAGGAAATCAATGCACAAAACCAAGCCCAATATGTGTATTTACAAAAGATCTTGGAGATGGTCGATATCGGGATTATTGCCTATAATCTGGAGTCTGGTGACGTGTTGTGGAGCAATGATTCCTTTGGTGATATTTTAGATGTACCCTCATTTAAAAACATACGCTTTGTAGAGAATAGAAAACCTGAATTGTTCAATACAATTTTTGAAACCTATCACAGAGAGCCTGATTCTGTTGCGATAGCATTACAGAACGAGCGGATAAAGATTTTAATTTCAGATACGGTATTTCAGGTGGATGATGATGCCTTCAAGCTTATTGTAATTCAGAATATAGATGATACTTTAAATAAAAATGAATCTGAATCATGGAAGAAATTATTGAGCGTTATGACCCATGAGATCATGAACTCTATTGCACCTATATCTTCCCTTGCAGATACGCTTCAATCGAATGTGGCCTACGCCATTGAAAATTCGAAAGAGCACTTAGAATTAAATGATCTAAACGCAGGGATTCGAACCATTAAGAAAAGGAGTGAAGGCTTACTGCAATTCGCAAAAACGTATCGCAGTTTGAACAAGGTAACTAAGCTAAACCTTCAAAAAGTTCGTGTTAGTGAATTATTTGATACCATTCAGTTATTGATGGCACCATCCATTGAAGCAAAGAATATTACCGTTGAATTTGGTGTCTCAGGTTCTCGACTAGAACTGGATATAGATGCCTATCTTATCGAACAAGTAATGATCAACCTGATTTTAAATGCCGTGGATGCTTGTAAGCATAAAGAAGATGCACAAATTAAAGTATTGGCATCACAGAACCCAAATAGAGCAGTTGTTATAAAGGTCTATGATAACGGTTCTGGTATTCCTCAAGAAATTTTGGAAAACATCTTTGTGCCTTTCTTCACCAGTAAAGAGACGGGTAGTGGTATTGGTCTAAGTCTCTGTAAGCAGATCATGATGCTCCATAGAGGGAGGATACTAGTAAAAAGCATTGAAGGAGAAGGAACTGTATTTAGTTTGGTGTTTTGATTAGGTTATTTGCTCTCAAAAGCGAGTGGTCAGGCTGTTCCTTGTTGTGTCCTTGCGTTTAAGACCAAATATGTATAAATAAAAAACCTAGTCTTTTGACTGGATTTTTTCAGCTGCAAAACTATCTACTCGCTTTTCTAATGGGTAAAGGAATGCAGAACAATGCGATTCATGAGGTTCCCGTCTTCATCAAAGTCTTCCTGTTGTACCATTCCTACGCCTTCAGACAGCCACATTCGTGAAGAAATGGTATACGGATAACCCATGTTCATGTTCATAGTAAAGGCAATCACATAACAATGGAAAGTACCTGCTTCGGTGGTAATGGTTTCCTCTCGTATCACATTCCTATCGTTAAATGAAATACTAAAGTTTACAGCTGCCCCTCCCGCAGTAGCATTGATGTTCAAGTTGGCATCAGGCAGCGCATCGCCTATATTCAGTTCGTTAGGGATAACCAGATTGGTCCCTGTAATATCATAATCCGACCCCAATCGGCTTAACATACCCGGACGTATAAAAGAATTGAAATCGATAGAAACGGTTCCTCCTTCACAGCTCAGTTTATATTCGGACCCTGTAAGTTGGTTTCCATTGTTGTCACGTAGAACATGACTCATATTAGCATACTGAACTCCAGCAACCTCCTCCACACTCTTTATGGAGTAAACAACGCCTCCGGCTAGATTTCCCAACTCGTCGTAGAATTGGTAGTTACATACCACATCCTCTTCAAAGGGGTAGAATCTACTGCAATGATATTGTGAGCTCGCTATGCTTGTTAGTAATAGGGCCAGGATTGGAATTAGTTTTTTTGTTTTCATGGTGCAAGTTTTAAAATTGTATGTCGTTTCATCGCTTTCTAAAAGTACCTATTGCACAAGAAGTAAGTGGATAGTATTGTAACAGAAATAGCAACATATGTAACAGATGGACTATTGTCGAACCGAATAAAGCTGCTATTCCTCAATACAATGGGTATTTGACTCCGCTTAGACTCAAACCTTTTTTTATTTACAAGCTTCGCTATACCATTAGAGCATTTATGGTCAAGCTTCCAAAGAAGCCTAAAACCATTCCAAAGGATTTTACGTAAGTGTGGAAGAACAAATAAGTTTTCATGTTGTTTAATGAATGGAACCGATAAAAAGAATGAAATATTTCATACCCATTTTGGTCTTTTTGACCATGCAAAATACCTATTCACAAACCTTAGAAGGAACTGTTATCGACGAAGACGGTATTCCGTTAGAGGATGTCGGCGTATTCAATAAGAACAATGGAGAGCACAGCCACACCGATGGGAATGGTAATTTTTCGCTTCCCCAAACCAGCGTCAATGATACCGTTTATTTTTCACGCTTGGGTCATACCTCCTATTCCCTAATGATTCTGAAGAAAAATTTGGAAAATCCTGTTACAGTTACATTACAAAGAACCTCCGTATCGCTTGAGCAGGTGGTATTGGTCTCTAAGGTAGATGCGTTGAGTAGGATTGTTGCAGCCGATATTCAGGTGAATCCGGTAAAATCGTCTCAGGAAATACTGCGAAAAGTTCCAGGTCTATTTATCGGACAACATGCTGGTGGCGGTAAAGCCGAGCAAATCTTCTTGCGCGGTTTCGATGTAGATCATGGTACCGACGTAGCCATAAGTGTGGATGGCATGCCAGTTAATATGGTCTCGCATGCACATGGTCAGGGTTATGCCGATCTTCATTTTGTGATTCCTGAAACCTTGAAGAATATCAAATTTGGAAAAGGCCCATACTATGCAAATCAAGGGGATTTCAACACCGCTGGGTTTGTTGATTTGAAGTTAAAGAAGCAGATTGACAACAGCCTCATTTCGTCTGAATTGGGACAGTTTGGTACCCAACGATTCGTTGGAATGTTCAATTTGCTTGAAGAGGAGAAGAGTTCGGCTTATATCGCCTCGGAACTTTATGTAACAGATGGTCCGTTCGAATCGCCTCAGAACTTCAATCGGTTCAATCTAATGGGGCGGTATCTTTTTAGCCTACCGGGCGATCAAGAGCTATCGATGACGGCCTCTCATTTTCAAAGTAAATGGGACGCTTCCGGTCAAATTCCCCAACGGGCAGTAGATCAAGGTGTCATTGGTCGCTTTGGAGCCATTGACGACACCGAAGGAGGACAAACCAGCCGCACCAATCTAACTGTAAATCATAGCAAGCAGATCAATGAAGGACAAACCTTGGAAACGTCTGCCTACGTATCCCGTTATGACTTTGATCTCTTTTCAAACTTCACCTTCTTTTTGGAGGATCCCGAAAATGGAGATCAAATTCGCCAGTTTGAGGAAAGACTACTAATGGGTGCCAATACCGTATGGGAAAATGACAATATCTCACTGGGGAAACTTGACTTTGACTACAAGGCGGGGATTGGTTTTCGCTATGACAATGTGGATAACAATCAACTTTCCCGGACACTCAACCGTCAATCCGTTCTGGAGCGTTTGGCCTTTGGAGATGTCGATCAGGTAAATACCTATGGCTTTGTGAGTGCTGATTATAAATCGGGAGATTTTACCTTCAATCCAGTGTTACGACTTGACTACTTTAACTTCGACTATGCAAATAAATTGAGTGAGACTTATGATAATCAAAGTGAGGAGAAGGTGGCCTTTAGCCCAAAGTTCAACACAATTTATAATCCCACACCAGGAGCACAATTCTTTTTGAAGACGGGTATAGGTTTTCATTCCAATGATGCTAGGGTCGTTACCTCGAATGGCGGAGAGAAGACGCTTCCTGCGGCCTATGGAGTTGATTTGGGCACCATTTTGAAGCCAACGGATGGATTGGTTGTCAATGCCACCCTTTGGTCGCTATTTTCGGAGCAAGAGTTCGTTTATGTTGGTGATGCTGGAATCGTTGAACCCAGTGGCAGAACCCGGCGATTGGGATTTGAATTGGGCGCCCGTTATCAAGCTACAGATTGGCTATACATGTACGCCGATGCCAACTATACCCATGCGAGAAGTGTTGAGGAGCAGGAAGGGATGGATTTTATTCCTTTGGCACCCAAGCTTACCTCCATAGGAGGCCTCGTAATTGATGGCAAGCGAGGGTTCTCGGGAGGAATCAATTATCGGTATATCGATGACCGACCAGCCAATGAGGACAATTCAATCATAGCTGAGGGTTATCTGGTGGCCGACGCCAATCTGAATTACAACTTTCGTAATTGGACTGTTAGTTTGATGGTGGAAAACATTTTTGATACAGCATGGAACGAAACCCAATTTGCAACGGAGAGTCGGTTGTTTAATGAATCCAGCCCTGTAGAGGAAATTCACTTCACCCCAGGGTCACCGTTTTATATTAGAGGAAAAATTTCGGTACGTTTTTGATTATACTTCTGGCCCTCTGAACAAAAGCTTCAGGCTAATAAGAGTGATGACTGTAGGGAAAAGGCCCCTGAAAAAGGAATAGAAAGAATCTGCCGCTTCCGAAAGCTCTATCCTCGATACTTCGCTAAAAAGCAGTTCGCCATACGGTTGCGACTCGTAAAAACATGTCATAAACATGTTATATCCCACATGCAATCCAAGGCCTATGAATATGGATTTTGTCTTATGAAATGCATAGGCCCATACGTATCCGGTAAACCCTGTAATGAGAATTACATAAAAGATCAGAATCCAACGTTCTTGCAGGATGCCATAGGAGAACACATGGTACACGCCAAAACATAGAGCAGATATCCATAGGGCCCATTTTGCTCCGAGTCTCTGAATAAGCACGTACAGAACAGCTCCTCTAAACACCAAATCTTCGGTTAATGCAGATCGTAAATGATATATAAACGCTTTATAAAAGGTCTTAAAAGACGTCCCCAGAAATTCCCATTGGATTGATTTTGCCCAAGTATCTATATAGATCAATATCAGGCAAATGGCAACAATCAATACAAAACCGATAAAGAATTGTAAAAGGCGTTGGGGCGTAGGAATAATTCCTACGGCGTTCAGGTTTTTTTTCTCAAATAGGAATAATAACCCCCATGAGATTATTAGTAATACTAGTAACCCTATCATTGTAATTAATTTTTAAGTGTATTTACGCTAAGCTTTTAGTTTTAGGAAAGGAATGGAAAGGGGATAATTACAGGTTCCGGATCCTAGGGCTGAAAGGATGTTTTTTATACTGAGAATTATTCCAAAGAGAACAACAGCTCCTGTGAGGAAATAGTTATACCCGGGAATAACAAAGTAGAGTAAGAGGGATAGCACTAACCATAAACTAATCGAACAATGAAAATTGACAACGGCCCGTCCATGATGATCGTAAGTCTTGTTATCATCCGCCTTGTTCATCCAAATAAAAACTGGAAACAGGACATTGGCAAGGGGAATGAAGAATCCGAAGAACGGAGAAGCATGCAGTAAAAGCATCCATTTGCGATTGACGGGTTCTTCTTTAGGATCATTCAATACAATGAGGTTCTCTACCTCTATATCCAGTCCAACGGCTAGTAACTTAATGGTTTGTAGATGCGGTTGAACTTCCCCCTTTTCTATCCGTTGTATAGTGCGTAACCCGACTGTGGTTCTCTCGGCTAATTCATCTTGCGTATAGCCTTTAAGTTTTCGATGGTACAATAAATTCTCGCTAAGCGTTGGTCGTTTCATTTTGTGAATTTTGATGCTGCAAATCTAAAATACACCCTTGGTTTTTCACACGCCATTTGAATGTCACCTATATGTCACTTACTGAATTTACTGGGGTTTACAGTAAAAATAGGAGGCCTTCTACACGAAATTATAAAATTTTATAACAGGAAACTAAAAAGTACGAGATTACTGCTTTGGGCTTTTTATATGGCTCTTCCACACTTCGACTAGCTCAGTGCAGCGCCTGGGCTCCTGCCTACGTTCTTTGAGAACTTCGGCAGGTAAACTTCTCGTCCAAGTTTTTCAAATGAAAAAAGCCACTCACTTACGTGAATGGCTTGTCGTCGCGTTGCTCCTCCACTTGGACTCGAACCGGACCGAGCGTCTTCAAAGAAGTTAAAAGGTCCTGTGGACCTTTTAAAGCGAGGGGCCAGGTGGTGCGTTGGCTGTTTGATAACTTTATTTAAAAGAAGTCAAAAGGTCTGGTAGACCTTTTGAAGTGATGGGCCAGATGGCGCGTTGGCGTGTCCTCGTGTTCGAGTCTAGTACATAAACAAAAAACCGGTCGATAAGACCGGTTTTCAATGTTGCTCCTCCACTTGGACTCGAACCAAGGACACCCTGATTAACAGTCAGGTGCTCTAACCAACTGAGCTATGGAGGAAGGTGTTTTTTCCTTTAAGCGGATGCAAATATAATTTATTTTTGACGGTAGCAAAAAAGAATTATTACTTTTTTGACCTACTTGATAAAATGTCGATATATGTCGTTCCCAAATGCGAAAACAAATAATGCAATTAGGAAGATAAAACCTACCACCTGTGCATACTCCATAAACTTATCTCCCGGTTTCTTTCCTGCGATCATTTCATACACCAGGAACATGGCATGTCCGCCATCCAAAGCAGGAATAGGGAGTAAGTTAAGTACTCCTAACATGATCGATAAGAAGGCTGTTATCTTCCAGAATATTTGCCAGTTCCAGGTTGTTGGAAAGATCTTGGCAATAGAAATAAAACTTCCTACACCTTTGTAGGCCCCAGTACTGGGTGTGACAATTAATTTCAACTGCTTTCCAAAGGATTTAAACTGATCTACAAACTTTCTGGAGCCCGCACCAAACGATTCCCCGAAAGAATATTCCTTAATCGAAAGATTGAAAAAACCTAATCTGCCCAGATCCTCCAATTTAGCTCCGGTAATTACTACCCCTAGCTTGCCCGCATCATTCGTGAATAGGGTAATAGGTTGTTGGGCGCCATCTCGTAAGACTGTAGCGGACAGCGTATCGTTTTTCTGGGCTAATATGTACGAATTGATCTCATCATAATAGCGGAAACCTTTATCGTCCACATCCAGGATGATATCATTTTTTTGTAAACCAGAATTCTTATTGTGAGAGGTATCGGGAACTTCGGCAATGAGATAGGGCCTGCGCATTCCAATAGGGCGAAGGGAGTCGTTGGCATCGACCAATTGTCCAACAAAATCAGTTGGAATATCCAGGGTTAGTTTGCTGCCATTGCGTTCCACGTCAATAGTTTGAGCAAATAGAATGTTTTGAAGTGTTTCATCAAAGGTTTCGTAAGCTTCTCCATCAATAGCCAACACCTTATCTCCTGTCTGTAAACCCGTCTTTTCGGTCATGAACTCGCTTACTTGAAGCGCCTTTCCAGCATCTTCGGAAGTCAAGATCTGCTCTCCCCAGGTAAACATCATCCCTACATAAATAAGCCAGGCCAGTACAAAATTCACGATCACACCTCCCAACATCACGATCAATCGCTGCCAGGCGGGTTTGCTTCGAAATTCCCAGGGCTGCGGGGGTTGTGCCATCTGCTCTTTATCCATGCTTTCGTCTATCATCCCGGAGATCTTTACATATCCTCCTAGCGGGAGCCAACCAATTCCATATACAGTTTCCCCCACTTTCTTTTTCAGGAGGGCAAATTTCACATCAAAAAACAGAAAGAACTTCTCCACACGCATTTTAAATAATCGCGCAGGAATCATATGTCCCGCCTCATGCAAAATGATGAGAAGTGAAAGGCTCAATACAAATTGAGCTATAATGATTAAAATCTCAGTTGCAGTCATAAGTCAAATATCCATTTTGGAATCGCACAAAAGTAACGGATTCAATGCGGTTAAAAAAATTAATAACTCGCTAGCCATTAGTATTAGAAAACTTTTAACTGTTACAGAAGGTCGGTTCGCTATTTAGGTGGTAATTTTGCAAAAATTAATCAGGGTATATGCTTCAGTTTTTTGCCAGGTATAAATTCTTCGGAATAGTGCTTGCCATTCTTTCCATCATTATTATTTACAGTATCTATTCGGTCTTAAAGCCTGTGGAGAAATTAAAGGTGTATCAGCCCATAGACTTCAATCCTGAGGTCATGGACTCCACACTCCACTACGTAAAAAAATACCATACCATTGCCAACTTCAGCCTAACCAATCAAAATGGCGAAACCATTACGGAAAGAAATTACGAAGATAAAATCTATGTAGCCGATTTCTTCTTCACTACCTGTCAGACCATTTGCCCGATCATGACCGATAACATGGTTAAGCTGCAAGAGGAACTGAAAAATGATGCGGAGGTACTCCTATTGTCCCATTCGGTAACCCCCGAAATAGATTCGGTGGCGCAACTTAAGAGATATGCCGTGGAAAAGGGGGTGGAAGACTCCAAGTGGAACCTGGTAACAGGAGACCGCAAACAGATCTATGACCTGGCGAGAAAATCCTATTTGGCAGTAAAGGACCTCCCCGATGGGCAAGAATACGGCATGATCCACACGGAGAATTTTGTGCTGGTGGACCGCGAAAAACGCATCCGTGGTATCTATGACGGAACAAAGACCGAAGAAATTGAAAAGCTACTGGCAGATATTAAGATTCTGAAAAGAGAAGAATAAAACCTTTTCTCAGCTCGACATTTTGCCCTACATTTGCATTGTTTAAAATCAATCTAAATAAGAATAGTGATCACTATAGCCCATTTAAAGATCGGAGAACGCGCTATTATCAAGGAATTTTCCGTGGATTTGGTGCCTTTAAAATTGCTGGAAATGGGCTGCCTTCCCGGAAACGAAGTGAGTCTGGTGCAATTAGCTCCTTTTAAGGACCCTCTTTATGTAACGATCAATGGGAGCCACCTGGCCATTCGTAAGGAAACCGCAGCGCAGATTGAAATAGAATTGATCCCGTAATCCATGGCCAAACAACTCAATGTCGCTCTTATTGGAAATCCTAACACTGGTAAAACCTCCGTGTTCAATCGGTTAACCGGGTTAAATCAAAAGGTGGGAAATTATCCCGGGATTACCGTAGAAAAGAAAGAGGGTACCTGCAAGCTGGACAGAGGCGTAAAGGCCCATATTCTGGATCTGCCGGGAACCTATAGCTTGAATGCTTCTTCTCTGGACGAGAATGTGGTGATTGAAGTACTCCTCAACAAGAACGACAAAGATTTTCCCGATGTTGCGGTAGTAGTATGTGATATAGAGAACCTCAAACGAAATTTACTTTTATTCACCCAGATCAAAGATCTGGGAATTCCCACCATTTTGGCCATCAATATGGCGGATAGGATGAAGCGAAAGGCCATTTCTATTAATTTGGAAGAGCTCGAAAAGCGTCTGGAAACTAAGGTAGCCTTGATTAGTTCAAGGAAGAATGAAGGTTTCGAGAATCTCAAGATGCTAATTTCCAATTACAAGCAAATTTCAACCCACCCCTGTTTGGATGCTTCAGTTATTGCACCGGAATATTTCAACCGACTTAGAAAAACGTTCCCCAACCAGGATCTCTATAAGCTCTGGCTGGTGATTACTCAGGACGTAAACTTCGGAAAGCTGGATAGAAAAGAATTCACCGGGGTGGCATCCTTTCAAACCGAATCGAAAAGCAATCTAAAGCGACTTCAGCAGAAAGAGACGATCAAGCGATATCAATTCATTAATGAAACCCTAAAGGAGACTCTACATGTTGATGCGGCCAATGCGAGGGATTTTCGGAGTAGTCTCGACAGAATTCTAACCCATAAGGTTTGGGGATATGCCATTTTCTTTGGAATCCTGCTGCTCATATTTCAAGCCATCTTCGATTGGAGTAGCTATCCCATGGATTTTATTGATGAATCTTTTGCGTCTCTAAGCGAATGGGTGAAGGATACCTTGCCGCCAGGTGATTTTACGAACCTCGTGGCCGAAGGAATTATATCGGGTCTGGGGGGGATCGTTATTTTTATCCCCCAGATCGCCTTTTTATTTCTTTTTATCTCCATATTGGAAGAGAGTGGTTATATGAGTAGGGTGGTATTTCTCATGGATCGTGTTATGAGACGCTTTGGATTGAGCGGAAAGAGTGTGGTTCCTTTGGTATCCGGAACGGCCTGTGCCATTCCAGCCATTATGGCAACCCGTAATATTGAAAACTGGAAAGAACGGCTTATTACGATATTGGTAACACCGTTTACTACCTGTTCGGCGAGATTACCTGTCTACCTTATTATCATATCCCTGGTCATTCCCGAAGAGCGCGTGCTGGGGATATTTAGTTTGCAAGGACTCACCCTCATGTTTTTATACTTGCTGGGATTTGGATCGGCTATATTTTCCGCGTATCTACTGGATAAAATACTAAAGATAAGGAGCAGGACTTTTTTTGTTATCGAAATGCCAAATTATAAGGTTCCTATGCCCAAGAATGTCTTGATCACTGTAGTTGAAAAGACCAAATCTTTCGTTTTGGGAGCTGGAAAGATCATTTTAGCCATATCCATTATACTTTGGGTGTTAGCTTCTTATGGTCCGGGCGACTTTAATAATGCGGAGGAAATTATAAGACAGGAGAATCTGGCATCAAACACTTCCGAAGAAGAAATAGAAACGCAAATAGCGGCTTTTAAATTGGAAAAGTCTTATATAGGAATACTTGGGAAGACCATTGAACCAGCTGTGGAACCCTTAGGTTACGACTGGAAGATTGGGATTGCTATTTTGAGTTCTTTTGCTGCAAGAGAGGTGTTTGTTGGAACCCTGGCTACTATTTACAGTGTAGGAAGTGAGGAAGAGGAAACGATAAAAAATCGAATGGCAGCCGAAGTAGATGCAACTACGGGGAAGCCCAGGTTCAATTTTGCCAGTGGAGTCTCCTTATTGTTGTTTTATGCATTTGCCATGCAATGTATGAGTACCCTGGCGGTTGTAAAACGCGAAACCAATAGTTGGAAATGGCCTATGTGGCAGTTAGGAGCCATGACCGTTATTGCTTATATCGTGTCATTGGTCGCCTATCAATTTTTAAAATAGAAGTCCCGCTTTGAAGGTGATATACTGAGCCTGTCGAAGTAGGGATTTATGGGAATGTTTCCCTCTAAACTCACTTTTTTGTAACTTTACATTATGCAAACAATCCTTGTCATTATTACCTTTTGTATCGCTTCCGGATTTTTACTGAAGAAATTTGTTTGGAACCCCATTTTCGAAACACGCCAAAAATCAACAGGTACTCTGGATGGAGATAAGACCAAATGTGGTAAAAAAGATTGTGGTTGTCATTGATCTTCTAACTTTTCCTTTATAACTAACAGCACATAATCCCTCGCCCCCGTGTTCTTGGTGGTTGGATAGGGACTTAATGCTATGGCTTTAAGTGTAGACTCATCGAATTGAGCGATATGGTTCTTTCCGGATTTACCTACAATGAGCTCCTGAGCATCTTGAGCAACTCCGTCTTTGGAAACCCTAACTTTTACTTTAGCCTGTCCTGCCCAAACACAAACTACATCTTCCGGACAACGTGAGTCTTCCAGAACTTCTATAAATTCGATGGTCATACCGTCCAGGCTCAGGGTTTGTCCCAGAGGAATTTTTATAGCGATCCTTGGAGTAGGAGCACTTTCTTCCTGTGCCAGAAGGCCAGGAGTAATGACGAGTAGCATGAGGAAAAGTATTTTTTTCATGATTTGAGATTTGATATAAAGATACTGGAAAAAACAGGCCAAAAAATCACTAGCCTCGGAACAGGAAGAAGTCATCCTTCATATGTTCAATATGCTCGTCTTTGTTGGTCATAATGTATTCCAAAGCCAGATCGGTAAATTCCTTCCCTTTTTGCGTTAGAGAAACCACTTCTTTCTCAATAGAGATCATATTATTTTTCAGGGCGAGGTCTAGGACCGTCTTAGAACGAACTTTTTGCCAGTTGATATGTTCGTTCAAATGGTTGATGTGCCTCTCGTTTTCTTCAGAATGATTGTTGAGGTGAAGTAAAAAGGTAATGAGAGAAACTTCGGTACGTTGCTGTCTCTGTCGGTACAAAACCGAAAGCAAACCTTTGCTTGGAGCAAATAAATAAACCCCTAGGAAGACCAGGCCTAAGACCGTTGTCATGGAACCCGAAATAGAGGCATCCAACCAATGAGCTACCCAGTATCCTGCAAGGGCAGAGAACACCCCAAATAGTGCAGAGAGCAAGAGCATTTTCTTTAGATCGGAGGTGAGTAGATATGCCGTAGCTGCCGGGGCGATCATTAAAGCAACTACCAAAATGGCACCTACAGCATCGAAGGCACCTACCACGGTAATGGAGGAAACAGACATCAATCCGTAATGCATGATGAAGGGTGAGATTCCGAGTGCGGATGAGAGTCCCGCATCGAAAGTACTTACCTTTAATTCCTTAAAGAAGAGGAAAAGCAGTAGTAATGTCATGATCAAAATTACACCCATGATCCACAAGGATTTGGGGCCCAGATCCACTCCCGAAATGAGAATTCGATCGAAAGGGGCAAAGGCTAATTCTCCCAATAATACCGCATCCACATCCAGGTGAACGTCGTTGGCGTTCTTTGCAATAAGTATCACTCCAATACTGAACAAGGCTGGAAAAACCAGACCAATGGCAGTATCTTCCTTTACCAATCCCGTTTTTTGAATAGCTTCCACCAGAACTACGGTGATAACTCCGGTTAGCGCAGCTAATAAAATGAGCCATGGAGAGTTGAGGTCATGTGTGAGAAAGAATCCCGCCACGATCCCTGGGAGGATGGAATGACTAATAGCATCGCTTATCAAAGCCATTTTTCTTAACACAAGGAACACTCCGGGGATGGCACAAGCAACAGCGACCACCGCAGCGATGAGTTGTATTTCTATTTGTGGACTAGTCATCGTGAACTTGTTGGTTATAGAGGTTCTTGGCCTTTTTGAAACCCTTAGACGTCATAGACCATTGTTGTCCTGTTAAGGTGATCCAGTCTTTTTCTTCCAATTTCTGAAGGGTTTTTTTTGTGAAGCCCTGGAAGTTATTTAGGATCTTAATGGCATGTGGGTGCGAAATATTGTCGTGGGTTTGGGCTATCCCGTACATAAACTGTAATGTCTTTTGAAGTTGTAAATCTCTTCGGTTCTTTCTGAAGCGGATTTGCTTGAAAAGCAAACCGCGTCCGGGGGAGAAGATAAATGAGAATATTACAAATACCGCCGCTACCAAAACAATAACCGGCCCGGTAGAAAGGTTGTTTTGGCTTGCACTTATGGCGGTTCCGAAAACCCCTGAAAAGGCACCAAATAAAGCAGCCAGGGCGATCATGGTGCTCAATTTATTGGTCCACTGTCGCGCTGCAGCGGCAGGAGCCAAAAGCATGGCACTCATCAAGACCACTCCTACGGTTTGTAACCCAAGAACAATGGCCAGGACAATAAAAAACGTAATGAGGATATCGATGAAGCGCGTATTAAACCCCAACGTTTTAGTATAATCCGCATCGAATAAGAGAATCTTGAACTCTTTCCAGAAGAGTAGTAACACGAACAAGCACATTCCCGTTACCACCACCATTAATAAGACATCTTTCTCCACCAAAGTAGCCGCTTGTCCAAATAGGTATTTATCCAGTCCTGCCTGATTGGCGTTGGGCTGCTTTTGAATGAAGGTAAGTAGTAACATTCCAAACCCAAAGAATAAGGAAAGAATAAGTCCTAGAGCGGTATCAGTTTTTAAATGGGTTTTGGTGATCATCCCACGAATCCAAAAGGTCCCAATAAGTCCACTAACCAAAGCACCGATCAATAGAACATTGGTGTCTTTTGCCCCGGTAATGAGGAAGGCCAACGCAATACCGGGCAAGGCAGCATGCGAAATAGCGTCTCCTAACAAACTTTGCTTCCGAAGTACAGCAAAACTGCCTAACATGCCACAAATAGCCCCTAAAACTGCTGTGCCCAAAGTGATCGTCCTTAGGGTGTAGTCTGTGAAGACAAGTTGAAAGTATTCGGTCAGATTCATTGTAGATAGTAGATAGATCATGGCTACCTATTTTTATTATGTTTTATGAGTCCCGAAATCATTTTGGCAATTTCCTGTAATTGAATTCTTGTTCTGTCATCTTGCTTAGTATCAATGTATCCCTGTCTTTTGGCAATAGAAGAACAAACCACACATTCTTTAACTGATCCCCAGGAGATTAATAAATATCGGGAAAATTGAGCATCACTATTTCCATGTCCTTCAGCTATATTTAAAGCTATAGATTGAGCCGCCCTTCTATATTGAGCTGTTATACCATACCTTTCTTCAGATGGAAATTCCTCCGTAATTTTGTATACTTCGTTTATAAAATCAAGAGATTTTTGATAAACATTTAGCTTTTCGAAATTAAACGTCGCCTTTTCCATACTACCTACTACCTACTATCTACTATCTACTATCTACTATTTACTTATTTATGGCAACCTTATAGTTGATCCCATAGGTCTTGGTCAAATTATCATCATTGAAAATTTCCCTTACCGGCCCGGTGGCTATATGCTTTACATTCAAAAAGGTAACCCAATCAAAGTATTCGGGCACGGTCTGTAGATCGTGATGCACCACCACAAGGGTCTTGCCGGCTTTCCGCAATTCTTTCAAAATGTTGATGATGGCAATTTCCGTCGTAGCATCGACTCCCTGAAACGGTTCATCCATGAAATAAATGGAGGCGTTCTGCACCAGGGCACGAGCTAAAAATACCCGTTGTTGTTGCCCTCCACTCAACTGACTGATCTGCCTGTTTTTAAATGACAACATCCCCACTTTTTCCAGAGCTTCCAAAGAAGCTTTCTTTTCTTTCTGTCCCGGACGTTTAATCCACCCCAAACTTCCATAAGTACCCATCATGACTACATCGAGGGCGGTGGTGGGAAAGTCCCAATCCACGCTTCCTTTTTGTGGGACATAGGCCACTAATTTTCGTTGTTCATCGTAAGGCTTGCAGTAGATGGCAACACTTCCAGCTATGGGTTTAATAATACCCAATATCGCTTTAATCAAGGTTGATTTTCCAGCCCCATTGGGGCCTACAATAGCCATTAAGACCCCTTCGGGGATCACCAGGTCGATATCCCAAAGGACTGGCTTGTAATTGTATGCAACGGTTAAGTCGTCTACTTGTATGGCTACTTTTTCACTCATTATTTCAATTCGTTGACGATCGTGTTTACGTTGTAGGTAAACATTCCAATATAAGTCCCTTCCGGTGTGCCCGGACTGCCCAAAGCATCACTATATAAGGACCCTCCGATCTTTACGTCATGCCCTTTCGATTTTACAGCCTGTTGCAAGGCTTCGATCGTTCTTCTTGGAACCGAACTTTCCACAAAAATGGCCTTCACATTGTTCTCGATAATAAATTGGGAGAGACGTTGAACGTCCTGGACGCCGGCTTCAGTTGCAGTAGAAAGCCCTTGCAGACCCACAACTTCAAATTGATACGCTTTCCCGAAGTAATTAAAGGCATCATGAGCCGTAACCAAAATACGTTTCTCCTTGGGAAGTGCCGCAATGATTTGTTTTACCTCTTCCTCCAGAATGTCCAATTTTGCCAGATAGTTCCGTTCGTTTTCGACGTAGTTAACAGCATTCTTTGGGTCTTTCTCCGAAAGGGTTTCCGTCACTTTACTGGCAAATTCCTTGAAATATTGAATATTGAACCAAACATGAGGATCATAATTGGAAGCAAAGTAATCGGATCCAATAAGGCCTTTTTTATCGAGATATTCCCCCAGAGCGACTTGGGTTCGATCCTGATTTTGCATCTTTTCGAATACTTCGACCAATTTACCCTCTAGGTGTAAACCGTTGTAAAAAATGATATTAGCATTGAATAGCTTGGAAACATCCCCCTCGCTGGCTTTGTAGAGATGTGGGTCTACACCGGCCCCCATGAGCCCATTGACTTCGACAAATTCTCCTCCGATATTTTTCACCAGATCGGTAATCATGGTGGTAGTGGTCACTACATGGAGTCTTTCAGGTTTTTCTGAAGTGTCCTTACAGCTTAAAAGAGCGATAACAAGGAATGTATATAGTATCTTTTTCATTTTATTTTGGAATTCTATAACTGAAACCTGCACTTATCAGGATATCCTGACCTTCGGTGATACCGCTACCTACCGTGGCGTCCAGTTGCAAATTATTCATGACTAAATAGGTAAGGCCCGCATCCCAGAAGTGATTGGCTCTGTTATCTTCGGGAAAATCTCCATAGACTTCAGCATAAATACCAAAGGTGTCGGTTATGCTATAGCCATAGGCAAGGGTATAAATATAGGCCGCTTCGGGAGAGTCATTTCCCCATTGAGCTCCTAAGTTATACGCAATACTGGATTTTTCTGAAAGGGTGTGGTCGAAAGAAAACCTGAAGTCTACTCCGGTTGTTTCCGGCCGATAATCTGAAGAAGCAGACAAGGGCAAGAACAGATGTCCAATGAGCCCGATGGTAGGAATCCATCCTTCTTCCTGGGTAATATTCACCTTCATTCCAGCAAGCAATGGAGAAAATCCACTGGTTACGTCTTCCAATCGAGTCCCGTCAATGGTGGTTCGCCCTTCTTCAAAATTCCACCCCAGACGAAGTTCCAGATTCTCCAGGATTCCATAGCGTAAAAGAGTGGTATTATAACCAATAACTTCCTCTTTTACGGAATTTTCTTCAAAAGAGGTGTAGAAAGCTCCCGCCTCGATCTGCAAAAACCCTTTGGGCACTATCGATGGCGACTCTGTGGCATCCGGACGATCTGTGATCATTTCGGGATCTGTTTCAGTTTCCTGAGCTTTTAGGGAAAATGATATTCCGAAGAACATCAAAAAATAAAGAGAATAGTTTTTCATTTTAGTTGGTTTGTACATAAAGATTTTCAGCTGTTTTTTTGGAAATGAAGAATTGATCACGTCCTACTTGTATGATCATGGAACCGTCGAAGAATTCTTTCCCCAACACATGGATCTTGGTGCCTATGGTAATATTCCTTTTGTCTAAATATTGAAGGAATTCACTCCCGGTTTCTTTCACACCCACGCATACACCGCGTTGTTTCTTGCTAAGTTCGGAGAGTAGTTTCTTTTTGGTGGGTTTTACATGCCCATTCTTATCCGGAATGGGGTCACCGTGGGGATCAAAATCCGGATGCCCGAGATATTTATCGAGTCGGGTGATCAATTCTTCAGAATGGATATGCTCTAGTTGCTCGGCGATCTCATGTACCTCGTCCCAATGGAATTTAAGTTTATCCACTAGAAAAACTTCCCAAAGACGATGTTTGCGGATCACATTGGCAGCGATCTTCTTTCCGGTCTTGGTGAGCGTAGTGCCTTTGTATTTCTTATAAGAAAGCACATTCTTTTCCGCCAATTTCTGCACCATGTCCGTAACCGAAGACGGTTTGGTCTCCATGCGTTCCGCAATAGCATTTGTGCTTACACCTCCATCCGATTCTTGTTCCAGATGATAGATGGTCTTTAAATAGTTTTCCTCTGCTAATGAATACATCCGCCAAAGGTAAACATATTTTTTGATTTACACTTGATTATTATTTAGGCTTGGCTAAAAATAAGAATGTACAGACCTGTAACTCGGTTTACATGCTAAGCTGAAGTTATTGGGAATTGACGATTACCTTCCACTGGGTGTCCGCCTTTTGTGTGAGGTCTTCGGCACCTTCTTCCTGCCATTTTTCCAGGGTATTTACACCCCAGCTATTGTAGAAAAGGTAGAGCTTACCATCGGTAATGGTAAAGGTTTTTGGGTTAACACTTACTTTCTTGCCGTCTTTGGCTATGGCATACGCGCAGAAACCTCCGTATTCGGGAAGATATCGATCGGGGGAAGCCATAAAGGTCTTTAAGTTGGCTTCGTTTTGAAACTTGTATTTAACGCCCTCATGGGTGGTAGTAAATTTTTTATCTCCTTTTACGGGTTTGTGTTGAAAGTAGGAGACTACGTCATAGCCTTGTGCCGCATATCCGCTTTTTAGGTTAACGTGATCCTGACTCAAGGCAGGAATGGACAAAAATAGTAGGGTAATTATAGCAAAAGTTCTCATGCTAACTTGGTAGCAGTTAGAGGCCATTCCTTACATTTAGAAACCTCTTTCATTCTGAAGCTGCTCATAAGCCTCCTGAACCTTTCTAAACTTTTCCTCGGCCCCTTTGCGATACACCTCGTCCATATGGGTTAACTTGTCCGGATGATACTTTTTTACCATTTCCCGATACGCCTTTTTTATTTCCGAGGTCGTAGCAGTACGTTCAATTTCCAGAATTTTGTAAGCACTATCCGGATTTTTAAAGAACATGGCTTTAATACTTTCGTAGTCGCTGGACTGAATTCCCAGATAAGAGGCGATTCGGCTAATTTCTTGAACTTCCGGAGGAGAAACATGACCATCTGCATTGGCAATACTGAAAAGAAAATGAATTACTTGAAGCCGGGAGGCATAACGCATACGCTGTCTTAGTAAGCCAGCGATGTTCTGAGCCGAAATCTCCCGCTTCTTAATCACTTCATTAAAGACCTTAAAAGTGGCGTTAGCACGTTCCTTCCCGTAGGCTTGTACAAAATATTGTCGCACATAGTCCAGCTCTGTTTGGTTTACCGTGCCATCGGCTTTTATCACCAGAGACGCCAGGGAAAGAAGGTTGAGCTCGAAGTCGGCAGGAGTTACCTTGTCACCAGGGCGCTCAAATACCGTTCTGCGATACGTTTTTTTCTTTCCCGAATTCATATTGTCGAAAATGCTACCCAGAATAAAACCAATAATGGCACCGGGAAAGCGAAAGAAAGAATAGCCTAAAATAGCGGCAAACCAACGAATCATAAAGTAGACGTAATAGAAATTAAATAGTAGTACAAATATAAGTAAACCTCAGAGGCAAAATGTTACGCCCACTTGGACAAATTCCGAATTTCAAATTTCATATTCCAAAGGGATTCTTTTGTATCTTTGTACTCAAATTGTTACAATCTTAAAAAGAAAGAATTATGTACCCAGCAGAATTAGTAAAACCTATGCGCGAAGACCTTACCAATATAGGTTTCGCAGAATTATATACGGCCCAGGATGTTGCCGATGCTTTGGCCAAAGAAGGAACTACTTTGGTGGTAGTCAATTCGGTTTGCGGATGTGCCGCTGCCAATGCTCGTCCCGGGGCACGGATGTCCTTGCAGAACGCCAAGAAACCAGATCACCTGGTGACGGTTTTCGCGGGCGTGGACAGAGAAGCAACAGATGCTGCACGTGCGCAAATGATCCCTTTTCCACCCAGCTCGCCTTCTATGGCGTTGTTTAAAGACGGGGAACTAGTACATATGTTGGAACGCCATCATATCGAAGGAAGAGCGGCTCAAATGATCGCAGAAAACCTGGTAAGCGCCTACGACGAATATTGCTAGGCCTATCGATTTATATGTATGACCGCCGTTCTAACGCTTGCTGAAGGACGGCGGTTTTTTTATTTTTGAGGCATGAAGCAGCTTTTGCATATCCTTAGCTATCCGTTTTCAGTGCTTTTCTATATCCTATTCGGTTTTGTCCTGTTGCTTTTCGATCCTATTCAACGAATTTCTCTGAAGGTTTTTGGGTATAGCGCCCACAAGAACAGTGTGGATATATTCAATGGCCTTCTTATCGTATTCCTTCGTGTTCTGGGAACTACCTTTACGTTTGAAATGGAAGGAGAGCTCCCTAAGAATGTGCCGGTTATTATAGCCTCCAACCATCAAAGCATGTGGGACATACCACCTTTGATCTGGTTTCTGCGAAAGATTCACCCTAAATTCATTTCTAAAAAAGAGTTGGGAAACGGGATCCCGACCATATCCTACAATTTGAAACACGGAGGTTCTGTCTTGATCGACCGCAAAAATCCCGTTCAGGCTACGGCCGAAATTGCCAAGGTGGCACGCTATATTTCCGAACACCATAGAAGTGTGGTCATTTTTCCTGAAGGTACCCGAAGTAGGACAGGAGTACCCAAAAGATTCCATAGGACGGGGCTGGAAATACTTTTTGAAAATGCTCCCAACGCCTACGTACTTCCTGTGAGTATTAACAATTCATGGAAGCTCCAACGATACGGGATGTTTCCCATTCCAATGTTTACCAAACTCACCTTTTTTGTTCATGCGCCAATTGAAGTGTCGAGTTACTCTTCCGAAGCATTGATCGATACCGTTGAATCCCTGGTTAAAAGTAAGGTTCAATCAATTTAAGAAAGTATCTAAGGTAACCTTGTCTATTTGATTGTCTAACTTCACCAATTTAATGGTTTTGGTTTCATTGGCCTGCCCGTAATTTTTATATAAAGTGTATTTGAGGTAGGGTGAAATAGAAGAATCCCCGGTTTCACCGTTATATCGAACATTGACGATCCACTCTCCTTTAGGAGCATCGTCCACTATAAATTCCTCGACAGCTTTTATGTTTGGTTTCGAATCGTCTTGATAGGTCTTCGACCGCCAGTTGAAATATTTACGATTGGGATCTACAAACTGGAATTCAAAAGGGACATTATCATGAGACCACTCCATGACCATCCTAATATCGATATTAAAGTCGGTACTAAGCCAGTCATTGGGTAGTCGTGAATAATCGATCTTATGTTTGTGAAGGAGAATGAGATGTTGTAGTTCGTTGCTAATGGCCTGTTCCAACGGGGAGAAATCTATACCTTTAATTCGATTGCCTAGCATATTAACATATAACTCCATGGATCTCCTATATTCTCCGGTCTCCTGGTAGACAAGGGCAAGATCCCGATACGATTGAGCTTCATTCGGTGCCAAATACAAAATCCTTTCATACACTTTCTGTGCGTTAAGATACGCTCCGGCATATTCATGAAGATAAGCAAGAATACGTAAGGCTCTCACATTGTTCCTGGCTAACAGGGCAAAATCGGAACGTACGCTTCGGGCAAATTCTGTATCGATAGATTGGAAATACAAGGACATATCCACATAGAAATCTACATCATCTCTATGGTAGGGAATTAATTTTTTGTAGGTGTTCCATTTTTCTAATGAACTTGATTTTCCGGATACTAACTTTACATATTCCTTGGTAGGGGTATTGAAATCCAGAGCAGGTGGCTGTTCGTTATAGTCATTGTTTTTTAAGAGCGTATACCCTAATCTTCTGAATTCGGCATCTATATGATCTTTATTTCTCTTTGTTGTGACAATAATCTTAGCCCTAGGAGGACCGGCCTGAATCCCCGGCATATTGGACTCGGGCCGAAATACCGAAATGCGAATGATGTCACTGGGCCTTATTTCTGAAGGACTTTTCACAACACCGTCCACTACCCATTCTGCCCTCATACCTTTTACCACGGTAAATTGCGAATTTGAAACTACACCAAACTCACCGTTAATGAGTTCCGAGGCATTAGAAACATCTTTCTTCAATTCGTTTCTGCCCAAGGATCGAACCGGAACGGTTCTTCCCTTATAAATTTCCGTATTTCTTTCAGGATCAAAGCTATATCTGGATTTTTTTGCCGATAACACTACCTCCTCCAACACTTCACTTTTGTCTTCCATATAGATAGTGTAGGTATCTTGTTGGGTAACGGTAAAAGATGTACTGAACTTTCCAAGATACATGACCTTGAATTCATCTCCCGGGTGCGCGGCTATCTCGAAACTTCCATCCTCTTCAGAATAGGTTTCTTCCAGACTCCCAACCTTAGAAATTGTAGCATAATGAACCGGCCCACGAGCTGAGGTAACTGTACCCGATATGATTTTTTGTGTTGTAATCTTGTCATCGAAATGTGGAACTTCGCCATGGATCAAAAACTTCGACGCATCTTCGGCTCTCATGCGGCTTAGGTCTATATAGTTCCCGGAGGTATAGGTACTCATCCTTATAAAGTAATCTTTGTTTCGAAGGTCCGGGACACTATTTATAATCTGAACCGGTATGTTCTGGTTAACATAAAGAGACCCAAAGGTTGGAGGATTTTCAGAAAACAGTAAGATTTCATCTTTTGGTTCAAAATTCACAATATTATAATCGGACACGCCGCGATATTCTAACTCGCTTATCTCACCTATAAGGTCATCCAAATCATCCGGAATCGAAATGGTCTTATCTATGATTACATTCTCATTAAAGGCAATGAATTGGATGGATGGTATTTTTGAATTTCTTAGATACGAGTTCAAAAACGTCATCTCAACTTCAGGATTTCTCATCTTTGATGCTGAAGAGGCATCCCACAATACAATAGGCATTCTTGCAGCAGCTTGAACCGTGTCCACGATCGAATCTAAAGGATTGAGATAGATGGTGGTGGATTTATCCAACAAGTTTCGCAAGTCTTCGAGCGGGATGTCCAAAGATTGGTAACCCTTAGCCGAGATTTGAAGTCTATCTCCCTCGTCCAAAACCTGATGGTATTTCCTATACAAGAAACGGCCTTGGGCATTGGTAAGTTCCCCAACTCCTTGTCCTGGAATACCCACTTTTACGCTTGAAATAGGTTTTTGGGTATCGCTGTCCAGTACGGTCCCTCGAAAAACAGTTTGGGACGCACTGTTAGCGTAAACCAAAACGCAAGCAAGTATGGCGAGTCCCAATCGCAGGGATTTAAACATATCGCTATCATCAAAGAGCTTTCGGGTATTCACAGATAAAAATCTCCGCATTCCTACTTAGTTAAGAAACGTATCCAAAATAATTTTCTCATCGATCTTGTCCATAGGAACTAGAAGACTTTTCTTCTCTTCCGAGGGGAAGCCGTAATTTTTATAAAGGGTGTACCGCAAATAAGTGCGCCCTGCTGTGTTTTCAGTTTTAATATTTTTAATGTTCACCAACCATTCTCCGGGAGGGACCTTATCTATTTCAAACTCTTTGATAGAGTATCCATCTTCAATTTCATTTTGAAGAAATTCAGAATCTCCATAGGGAGAGTGATTCCATGCGAAGTATTTTTTCTCGGGACCTACGAATTGTACCTCGAACTCACTTAGGGGATCCGTCCATTCTAAAACCAATCGAATTTTAGGAGTATTACTAGCTACTAGAAAATCATTGGGGACGTTATCAAATTTTATCCTTCGCTTATGGTTTAACACAAAGTGCTGAAATTCATTGGCAAGCGTAGAATGAAGTTTAGAAAAATCTACGTTGGGAACAGAATTATTCAGCATTTGGATGTAAAGGGCTTTAGCAACCTCTAGTTCTTGGGTCTTTGTATAAATGAGCGCAAGATCTCGATAGGACTGAGCCTGATCCGGGCGGATTTCCAATATCCTCTCGTAAATGTACTTGGCTTGACTAAGTTGACCATTTTCTTCCAATCGATATGCAATGGTCCTAAGGACCTTGGGGTTGTTATTGGCACGACCCACGAGTTGAGAGAGTAACTGATAGGAAAATGCGATGTCCCACTTTTCAAAGTAGTCTGCGCAGTCTATGTAGAAGAAGAGGGTATTGTTTTCCGGGTCTTTTCCCAATTGTCCGTATATCTCTTTTGCCTCTTGAAAGGATGTTGCCGTGTTAAGTTGATCGAGGTAATTGGGTGTTGTTTCCAAAAAGTAGGTTTGCGCCAATTTCAGTTGCTCTGTGTACTCATTTCCTTGTACCAAAAGTTGAGGACGCTCTATAGCACCGTTTTTTTTAAAACTGGCCATCATCTTTGTCTCTATTAGCAGAACACCGCCATTGCCTAAAGTACCGTATTTCACGGTTGCAGCAAGCGATTTTAATAAAGTAGCACTTTCAATCCGCGACGGATCGAGTGTTCTTAAGAAGCTTTGGCTCACTGGCACATCGTCTACCACTAATAGTACTTCCGAACGAGTTATACTACCCAAACCACGACGTAGACCAAATGAAAAATTGACTCCGTCATCGGTCCATATAAAATCGGGAATCTTCTTTATCACCGAGGTCATATCAACATCTGCAGGAGAAATGAAATCTGCCAGGGCTTTGGTCTGATAGCCAACACTGCTTCTCTTTTTCTTCCCAAATGCTGTATTTACCAGTTCTTCCTCTCTTTTCTTCAAAAGCACTACTTCATCCAACAACTCAATATCCGGCTTCAATACAATACGCAAGGGTTGATCGAGGGCGACTTGAATTTGTACAGACTTCTTGAATAGTGCGGTACATTTCAGAATATCTCCTTCATTACCTGCTATTGTGAAAGTTCCATCTTCGCCGGATTCGGTTTCTCTAAAGCTATTTTCGATAGAAATGGAGGCCTTGGGTATGGGGTTGTTGTCTTCGTCCAAGACAATTCCGGAAATTGTATTTCCTGTGTCAATGGATTGAGATTGTGACACCATCAAGAATGGTAGTAATACCCAAAACAAGAAGATTCTTTCTTTCATAGCTGCAGTAATTAATGATTTATTTTATACGTTCCTAATTCAGAAACGTATCCAAAATAATTTTCTCATCGATCTTGTCCAGAGGGATGAGGACACTTTTCTTTTTCTCCGAAGGGAAGCCGTAGTTTTTGTAAAAAGTATAACGCAGATAGGTACGGCCTGCGGTGTCATCGGTTTTTTTGTTTTTGATGTTCACAAGCCATTCGCCGTTAGGTGCTTTGTCAATTTCAAATTCACGCAGCGAAAAACCGTCTTCTATTTCATTCTTAAGGAATTCACTATCGCTATACACCGAATGATTCCAGGAGAAATTATTCTTCTCCGGTCCTACAAATTGAACTTCGAAGTCGCTCATAGGGTCTGTCCACTCCAAGACGAGCCTGGTTTTAGGAATGGTACTTGCCACCAGAAAATCATTGGGGATATCGTCCACTTTGATCTTTCTTTTATTCATGAGCAGAAAATGCTTGAATTCGGTAATGATGGTAGGTTTAATCTCGGTGAAATCCACTTTTGGGATGCTATTATTGATCATTTGTATATAAAGTGCTTTTGCCGTCTTCAGTTCTCCGGTTTTCGAATATATCAAGGCCAGATCCCGATACGATTGGGCGTCACCCGGTTGTATCTCAATGAGTCTTTCATATACATATTTGGCATGCTTCAACATTTTATTCTGTTCCAGTTGAAAGGCAAGGGACTTTAGAATTTTAGGGTTACTATCTGCTCGGTAATATACCTCGGATAGAATCTTGTAAGAATAAAAGAGATCCCATTTTCTAAAGTAATCCGAACAATCCATTAGGAAATACAGGGTATTGCTTCTGGGTTCTTTGGATAATGGGATCTCTTTTATTCTTACAAGATTCTATCCGAGGTATATTACCGA
>JBCBDM010000010.1:0-34857 GCA_038529705.1 Bacteroidota bacterium | reverse complement strand
CTGTACCCGAGTATTGCCTATTTCCAGAAAACTAAATACTTGTATGACAACAACCAATACGAGGAAAGCCTGAATCATGCCATCATAGGGTACCAATACGCAGTGGAAAAAGGTGATGTGAGATCGCAAATTGATGGCTTAAAAGGAATCGCCATAAACAATACGATCTGGGGAAATTACCAAGGAGCCTTAAAAGCGGAGTTGCAGATTTTGGATTTGATAAAAACATCCGATACTACCTTCCCGGACAAACGATATGTGAGAATGCTGAGTGGAATAGGAACCACATATGTAAGACTTAATCAACCGGATTCGGCATTAACCTACTTTACTAAGGCATTAGAAATAGCTCAAAGAAACTCAGACACCGCAAAGTATCATGACTTACTCAGCCGAATGGGTGCCGCCCTCTATTTCAAAGGAGATTATTTGGCCTCTCAAGACAGTCTTAAGAAGGGGTATCAGAACGGAAAATATGTAAAAGAAGGAGAATATACCACCTTCCCTTACTACATGGGCAGTATTTATTTGGATCAAAATGAAAGAGAGACGGGGCTACAGTACTTTCGCCAAATCGATAGTACCTACTCCAATGATAAAATTCTTTATCCGGAATTGGCTTTTGTATATAACACCTTGTTCAAACAAGCACAGAAAGATGAGGATTTGGAAATCCAATTGGAGTATTTAACCAAATTGATGAAAGTAGATAGTTTGATAAATGAAAAGAACAAATACATTAAAAATAAAACCACAAAAGATTATGAAATACCGGAATTATTGAGAACCAAAGAAGAAATCATCCTTCAACTTAATAATAAAACACTACGCTCGTCTCGGCACATAAAATGGATACTAGTAGGACTAGGGGCAAGTTTAACAGGTTTGTTGTTCTACTTTTTTAAACAACGTACCTATAAAAGACGCTTTCGCGAGTTGCTGTTATCTATCCAAACTCCGGAAAAGGAAAATTCCACACAACCTTTAGATAAAAGTATAAAGCTTCAATTACCATCTGAAACGGTAGATTCCATTTTAATTAAACTCATTCAATTTGAAGAAACCAAAGGCTATTTAAAGAATAATATAGACCTTATAAAACTGGCAAAGAAATTTGGCACCAATCCCAATTATCTTTCCAAAGTTATCAATGCTAAAAAAGAGGTCAATTTCAGCGAATACCTCAACACCTTACGAATAACTCATGCAGCCCAGTGGCTTGTTGACAAACCCAAAGCGAGAAAATACACCATTGAAGCCATTGCTATGGAATGTGGATTCAAAAACGCCAAAACCTTCTCCAGAATCTTTCATCAAAAACATGGCATCTATCCGTCTTTTTACATCAAACAACTTGAAAAAAATGTTACTTCTTAAACTTCACCGAAGCACTCCTTTGTAACATCCGTTTGATCTCATTGAGCTTCATCAAAGCCTCCACAGGCGTTAGGGTATCGATATCGGTCTCCAGGATCTCATCGCGTATCTCTTCCAACAAAGGATCATCCAACTTAAAGAAACTCAACTGCATCTCTTCCTTGGACAACTCCTTCATTTGATCCGAAAGTTCTTCGGAAGAATGACTCTTTTCCAAACGCTTTAAGATCTTATTAGCGCGTTGTAACACCACCTTCGGCATTCCGGCCATCTTGGCCACGTGGATCCCAAAACTGTGATGAGAGCCTCCTGGCACCAACTTCCGAAGAAATAAGACATTGTCCTTCATTTCCTTGACGGAGACATTGTAGTTCTTGATCCTGTCAAAGGTTTCTGTCATCTCATTCAATTCGTGATAGTGAGTAGCAAATAGCGTCTTAGCCCTGCTGGTATGCTCATGCAGATACTCGCTAATGGCCCAGGCAATAGAAATCCCGTCGTAGGTACTGGTCCCCCGGCCTATCTCATCCAGCAACACCAAACTTCGCTCGGAGATATTATTCAAAATACTGGCCGTTTCATTCATCTCCACCATAAAAGTAGACTCGCCCATTGAAATATTATCACTGGCCCCTACCCGGGTAAATATCTTATCTACGCAACCCATTCTAACGGCTGTCGCCGGAACAAAACTCCCCATCTGAGCCAGCAACACGATCAGGGCTGTTTGTCGTAAAATAGCACTCTTACCACTCATATTGGGTCCTGTGATCATGATGACCTGCTGATTTTCCCGATCCAGGAACACATCGTTGGCAATGAACGGATGATCCGGTGGCAGTTGTTGTTCAATGACCGGATGTCGCCCTTCTTTGATATCCAGATCGAAACTATCGTCCAATAACGGACGTGTATATTTTCCTAATTTGGCCTGGGTGGCAAAAGAAGCCAAACAATCCATCTCCGCAATGAGAGCGGCCGTTTGCTGCACAGTTCCTATGAACTGAAGCATCCACTCCACCAGTTTCCCGAAGATCTCCTGTTCCAGAGCTGTGATCTTCTCTTCGGCTCCCAGGATCTTGGCCTCGTATTCCTTTAATTCCTCTGTGATATAGCGTTCGGCACTTACCAGGGTTTGCTTGCGGATCCATTCCTCCGGCACCTTGTCTTTGTGGGTGTTTCGCACCTCAATATAATACCCAAAGACATTGTTGGAAGCAATCTTCAAAGAGGTAATCCCGGTTCGTTCGGTTTCACGTTGCAACATCGCATCCAAATACTCTTTCCCTCCGGTGGCTATCGCCCGAAGTTCATCCAACTCCGGAGAAACATCCTGAGCAATGGCACTTCCCTTTAAAATATTGACCGGAGCCTCCTCATTGAGGGTTTCTTTGATTTTATTCCGCAAGGATTCACAGTCGTCTAGCTGCTCTCCTATACGTTGCAGGGACTCGTTCCCGGATTGCAAGGCCAGTGCTTTAACAGGTACAACAGCTTCCAGGGAATTCTTTAAATGTACTACCTCTCTCGGGTTGATCTTGCCAGTAGCGGTCTTGGAGATAAGGCGCTCTAAATCCCCCATTCGTTTGATATACTGCTCCGTCTTTTCCAATAGAGCGGGATGGTCCAATAAAAAGCTAACCACCTCATGGCGTCCAGTGATCTTTTCAATATCCTTTAAAGGCAATGCCATCCAACGCTTCAATAAACGTCCTCCCATAGGTGAAATCGTCTTGTCGATAACATCCATTAGGGTCACTGCATTTTGCTGGGTAGAATGATATAGTTCCAGGTTTCGAATGGTAAATCGGTCCATCCACACATAGGCGTCCTCGGCAATTCGGGAGATCTTGGTGATATGTTCTAATTGGTTATGCTGCGTTTCTCCCAGATAGTGTAAGGCAGCTCCAGAGGCCACCAGGCCAGCTTCCAAATGATCCACTCCAAAGCCTTTAAGGTTCTTGGTGCCAAAGTGTTTCTGAAGTGTTTCTGAAGTGTAATCCTCCTGAAAAATCCAGTCCTCCAGATGAAAAACATGATAGTGGTCTCCAAAGGTATCGGTAAAAAGTTTTCGCTTCTGCTTACTGAAAAGAACTTCGCTTGGGTTGAAATTTTGAAGTAGTTTGTCAATGTATTCTGAAGTACCCTGAGCGGTTAAAAACTCTCCGGTGGACACATCCAGGAAAGCTACTCCTATGAGCCTTCCGGAGGCCGAGCTGGCAGTAGCTCCAAAATGAATGGCCGCTAAAAAGTTATTCGATTTGCTCTGCAGAATATCATCATTCAGAGCGACGCCCGGAGTCACGAGCTCGGTGACACCCCGCTTTACAATCTTCTTCGTCTGCTTGGGGTCCTCCAACTGATCGCAGATGGCGACCCTACAGCCCGCCATCACCAGCTTGGGCAAATAGGTGTTCAGTGAATGATGCGGAAATCCGGCTAATTCGGTTTGATCGCCGCCATTATTTCGAGCCGTTAAAGTAATATTGAGGATCTTAGCGGCCTTGACGGCATCTTCGCCAAAGGTTTCATAAAAATCTCCCACACGAAACAACAATAAAGCATCCGGGTATTTGGACTTTATCGTATTGTATTGCTGCATTAATGGAGTGGTCTTCTTCGCCATACACTGATCCGCGAAAGCGGGTATCATTTTAGAAATTACTACTTATTCTAATTAACAGATCCATGCTAATTTCTTCTACATTGTGACCCATAAAAATACAGAAATCACTACTGTTTTTATCTTCAATCACACCTCAAGTTATTGGTATTTATCAACAAAGCACATGGTTTCATAAACATTCTTATAAATTCCCGCCTTGAGGAGGGAGTAAGGGGGTTTTATCTGTTGTAAATACATATTTTTGCATCCATGAAGCATCGAAAACTCAAGAACAGCGAATTGGAGCGCATCTCTCCTTCGGAATATAAAGAAACAGAGAAAACACCGCTCTTCATCATTCTGGATAATATTCGAAGTTTAAACAATATCGGTTCCGTTTTTAGAACGTCAGACGCCTTCTTGATTAAAAAAATATATCTCTGCGGCATCACCGCTACACCCCCTCATAGAGATATTCAAAAAACCGCTCTCGGCGCCACGGACAGCGTGGATTGGGAATATAGAGAAAACACCGAGGACCTCATAGGTGAACTTCAGGCAAAAGGTGTACTTGTCGCTTCCATCGAACAGGCAGAAAAAGCCGTATTTCTGGACCAATTCGAAGTTGAACAAGACAAGACCTACGCCCTGGTTTTTGGAAATGAGGTAAAAGGGGTGCAGCAAGAGGTAGTTTCTGCAAGCGACCTGGTGATTGAGATCCCTCAACACGGTACGAAACACTCGTTGAACATCAGTGTGAGCGCTGGGGTAGTGATCTGGGATGTTTTTTGTAAACTAAAGAAACTCTAGGCCAACATTTGCCTTAGGATGCTAAGATAATCCTTGCGGTGCCTCACAAAATCCGTTTCAGAAATATCAATGATCCGAACCTTCTCCTTGGGTTGCCCCTTGATGAATTCGAAATAGCCTTCATTGAGTTTTTCCAGGTACTCCACAGGAATTTCCTTTTCAAAACTCCGGCCACGCTTTCTGATATTCTCTAACAATCGTTCGGTGTTCTGATAGAGATACACATAAATATCCGGACTAGGCAATTCCTTATGCATGAGGTGAAAGAGCTTTTTGTAAAGATTAAACTCCTCTTCAGCCAGAGTAACCTTGGCAAAGATCATCGATTTATAGACATCGTAATCGGCTACCACGCAATCTTTGAAAAGGTCAAATTGTGTAATATCCTCGAGCAATTGTTGGTAGCGGTCTGCCAAAAACGACATTTCCAAAGGAAAAGCATACCGCGCCTGATTCTTATAAAACTTTGGCAAAAATGGGTTATCCTTAAAGCGTTCTAAGATGAGTTTAGCGTTAAAATCGGTTGCGATCTGCGTGGCTAAGCTCGTCTTTCCTGCCCCAATATTTCCTTCGATAGCTATATAATTGAACCTCGATATATCGTAGTCTTTCTTAGGGTTTCGAAGCCATTTGGAAAGCTTGGTCAACTCACTTTCATCCTCTGTTTCGGATAATAACCTCACCATGTTCTTCTGGGATTTTGGGTGCAAGAACTGTGCATTGACTTCGGCCATGGGTTGAATCACAAAACGTCTATGTTCAATCTCAGGATGAGGGAGCTTAAGTTTCGAAGTAGTTTCAATAAGATCATCCACAAACAACAGATCTATATCGATAACCCGAGATGTATACCCTTCACCTTCCTTTCGTTGACGGCCCATCCCTTTTTCAATGGCCAAAACCGTCTTCAGTACTTTGGAAGGAGTTAACGCGGATTGCACCCATAGAACACAATTCAGGAAATCGCCCCCCTCAAATCCCATGGCAGGACTTTCATAAACGGAAGAAATCTTAACCAGGGCACCCAACTCTTCAAAAATAGCATTGACAGCCGTTTGCAAATGTTCGAAACGGTTTCCTACGTTGCTTCCAAGGGAGAGGTATATGTTTTGTAACGGCTTGATAAGATCGGTTTAATATCCAACAAGACCCCGTGATTGTTGTCGGGGGTAGTTCAAACGAACGCGTTAGAAAAGACCAAAACCCTCCTAACGCGTGTTTTCACTAATTTAGCACGAAATTAACGAAAACAAAGAGATTGACCATTAACTTTGTTTGAATACCAAATATCTGTGACAAACCTAACCTATAAAAACAGACTTCTTGCGGATAGGATCTACCTCATATTGGCAGCCTTATTTATTTGCTCTCTCGTAGTTTCCAATCTCATATTTCAAAAGTTCTTTTATTGGTATCCGGTAGATGTCGAGGTCTTTGGCACACCGCTTTTTGAAATTTCCGTAGGCTTGCTGCCCTATCCAATTACCTTTCTTATAACGGACATTGTAAGTGAGGTCTATGGTAAGAAGAAGGCCAACCAAATGGTTACGGTAGGTATCTTTGCCTCTTTCTTCTCCCTTTTAATAGTGTATACTGCTAATGCGGTCCCTGCCGTAGAATGGAGCCCTGTAGGCGATTCCCTATTCTCCACCGTCTTTGGCGCCACCGCAGTGGCCGTTTTTGCCTCAATGATCGCATATTTGCTAGCTCAATATATCGACATCCATCTGTTTCATTTTTGGAAAAAGTTGACCAAAGGAAAACACCTGTGGCTTCGTAACAATTTCTCAACTTTCACCTCACAGTTTGTCGATACCTTTGCCGTACTATTACTACTCTGTTCTTTTGGGAAAATAGAATGGAACCGATTTACAGGCCTCTTAATTAGCGGTTTTATATTCAAGGTGATCGTAGCCGCACTGGACACACCATTACTGTATGCATCGGTCTACATATTACGCAGGAAGTTTGGTCTACAGCCGGCTGAGGAACTACGGCTTATTGTAGAACAGTAAAGCCTTACAAAATGTCTTTCAGCTTACTAATAGACATAAAAAAATGAAAATGAAAAAATTACTCAAAATACTAGGAATCATAGTTGGGATCATTATCCTTTTACTGGTACTTGCTCCCTTTCTATTTAAAGGATCACTGGAAGATCTACTGAAAAAAAACCTAAACCAGAACCTCAATGCTAAAGTAGAGTGGGAAGAGCTGGACCTCAGCCTTTTTAGCAGTTTCCCGGATGCCGCAGTGGTAGTAAACAATTTTAGCGTAGTCAATTACGCTCCGTTCGAAGGCGACACCCTGGCCAGTGGTGAAAGCCTCAAAATTGACATGGGAATCTCTCAACTCTTCAAAGGAAGCGAGGACCCCATACAAGTGGATGCATTACAACTTGATAATGCCTTGATCAACATTAAAGTGGATTCTTTGGGCCGGGCCAACTACGATATTGCTGTAGAGAGTACTTCAAGCAACAATGATTCATCGGAAGAAAACAACAGTGGCTTTTCCTTTGCACTCAACCATTATGAAATCAATGAATCCCGCATCAATTATTTGGATGAATCTTCCAAAACCTTCCTGGTGTTAAGAGACGTAAATCACGAAGGCAACGGAGATCTTTCGGCAGATGTGTCCGAATTGAGCACTCAAACAAACGCCCTGGTCAACTTTACCATAGAGAATGTTGAGTATCTAAAAGAGAATACCATTTCCCTTGACGCCGACTTCCAATTGGACTTAAAAAACAACAAATACACCTTCCTCGAAAACGAAGCGAAGATCAACGAACTGCCACTCACCTTCAATGGTTTCGTAAAGGTGAACAAGATAGACACCCAACTGGACCTCACCTTTAAAACCCCTTCTTCGGATTTTAGAAATTTCCTGGCGGTCATTCCCAAGACGTATGTCAAAAATCTGGATGGAGTTACCACCACCGGGGATTTTTCCATTCTTGGGGAATTAAAGGGAAAGATAAACGAAAAGCTGATTCCAAAAATGGACATCGCAGTAAAAAGCAGCAATGCCTCCTTCAAATATCCGGATCTTCCAAAAGCCGTAAAAAACATTTCCATTGATGCCCAATTGAAGAATGAAACCGGCCTAGTCCAAGACACCTATCTCTATATAGGAGGACTCACATTCAAAATAGATGATGAACTGTTCAATGCCAGCGGCAGTATAAGAAACCTCACCCAAAATGCCCTGGTGAATATGGCTCTAAAGGGCACTCTGGACCTTTCTAAGGTGGAACAAGTTCTCCCCCTGGAACTCGACCAGGAACTCACGGGAGTCTTTAAGGCCAACGTGACCACTAGTTTTGATATGAGGTCCTTGGAAACGGAGCAGTACCAGAATATAAAAACCAACGGAACAGCCAACTTGAGCAACTTTACCTATCGGGACGAGGCCTTTAAGGATGCCATACATATTTCTGAGGCCGACGTTAAAATGTCTCCGGGGAACATTACCCTTAAAAAGTTGAATGCAACTACCGGACAGACGGATATTGCGGCTTCGGGAAATATCCAAAATCTCATCCCCTGGATCATGGCCAAACAGGACCTAAAAGGGCGTTTCAATGTAAAGTCGAACACCTTCAATGTAAACGATTTCATGACGGCCGAAGAAAGTTCTCCCCAGGGGAAGGGTTCGGGTAATGGAAATGCTGAAGTAAGTGAAGAAGGGGTAAAGATCCCCGACTTTTTGGACGCCACTCTGGACTTTGCAGCCAACAAAGTAATCTATGACAATGTTGAACTTCAAAACACCAAGGGAACCGTAAAAATAGCCGATGAAGCAGCTAACTTAAGCAATGTAACGTCCAAGGCCTTTGGTGGCGATGTAGCCTTTTCCGGAAATGTGAACACCAAGAAAACCACGCCTACTTTCTCGATGAATCTGGATCTTCAAAAGATCGATATCGATGAATCCTTCGGAAAGCTGGCGATGCTCAAATACATCGCACCCATTGCTCAGGCGCTGGATGGAGACCTCAATACCACACTCCAATTAAATGGGCAACTAAACAAGGACCTCACTCCGGATCTGAAGACCCTGGCAGGAAATGCCGTCGCCCAATTGCTCACCGCCGAAGTGAGTCCAGAAAAAACCCCGCTTCTTTCAAAATTAGGGGAACAAGTTACCTTCCTGAACCTAGACAATCTAAGCCTTCAGAATATAAGTACAGCCTTGGATTTTGACAATGGAAATATAGTTGTAAAACCCTTTGATTTTGATGTAAAGGGAGTAAAAGTTACAGCAGGTGGAAGCCATGGACTAGATAAAAGTATCAACTACAACCTCACCATGGACGTGCCGGCAAAATATCTGGGAGGCGATGTCAATAAATTACTTGCCAAACTGGACCCAGGTGAAGCCGATAAAATGACCGTGGCTATTCCCGTAGGGCTTAGTGGAAGTATGTTGCAACCCAAGGTAAATGTGAACACCCAAAACGCTGTAAAATCCTTGACGCAAAAGCTAATTGACAAACAGAAAAAAGATTTGGAACAAAAGGGATTGAACATACTGGGAGATCTCATAGGAGATAAGGATAAGGGAGATAAAAAAGACTCCAAACAAACAGATACCGGTAAGACCGGCACCACTCAAGATGAGACTACCAAGGTGGTCAAAGACATTATTGGGGGCATCTTTGGAAAAAAGAAGAAGAAAAAAGACTCTACAGGAAACTGATGGCAGCAAGACAAAAGGTACTAAACATGACACTTTTAAAATCTATTCTCAAAACAACCTCCTGTATACTATTGCTCTTTAGCAGTTTTGTCGTAGGCGCCCAGACTGCTGTAAAAACGCATCAAGACTCCTTGAATGTGGTCGTGAAAAAGTATTACGATCTTAATTTGAGAGTTTTTCAGGCAAATTCCACCGTAGAAGAAATTGATGCTATTTTTGAGCTATTCACTGAAGATTTCATCTATGTACATCCTCGATATGGAGGGACTTACACCAGAGAAAACCTATATAATGGATATGTAAGAAATCAGAAAAATGGAGGATACAACGGTAGTGTTGTCGACATAGAAATTTTAAATAAAATTGTAGGCCTCAATGCTGTGACGGTCCAAAAGAGATTCATAAACAAAAGCGATGATGGTTTAGAAAATGGAAATCCGGAAATGACTTTGTTTGAATTTCGCGATGGGAAGATTTCTAAGATATTTGAATATTGGTAAATTAATTTTCCTTTAAATGTTAAAACCAGTATTTCCGGTGTAAGTTTATGCTATATCGGCCTACTAAAAGGCCATGATTTTAGGATATAGTTTTATTGGATTATTCCTTGCTTCGCTGGGAGGGGCAGCACCGGGGGCGTCTAATCTTGCGGTGATCAAAACCACGACAACCGATTCGTTTCAAAAAGGAATGCACATTGCCCTAGGTGCAGGCCTGGGAGAGATCTTGCTCGCCTTTATGGCCCTTTGTTATAGCTCCCTAATCACTCAATTCTTCCAAATGAACCTTTGGATTCAGGTAAGTTTCATTGTCCTTTTTTCTATTATTGGAGTTCTGTTTTATTTTTCCGAACAGCTGGCTTTCATCTCAAAACCCAGATTTCGAAACGGCTTCTACACCTCCAAATTTGTAACAGGGTTCATTTTAAGCGTGCTAAATCCTCCGGTGCTCTTGTTTTGGATCTTGGCAATTTCCCTTACTCAAAAATACATTCTTCCAATAGACGATATGAGCTCCCTTTGGGTACTCGTGCTGTTCTTTACAGGTGTTTTCCTCGGAAAAATTGGTGTTCTCTACGTCTATGCCAAATTAGGCAACCAGTGGAAGGGCAAGGAGGACACCAATAAATCTAAGCTAAACAAATTGATAGGGGTAGTGTTGGTGATCCTCGCGACTTTCCAAGGTGTTAGATTTCTTATTCAATAGGAACGCAGATATCCACAATACTCTTTTGCTCCGGATGGGTTCTAAAATCGTTGTAATAGAATTCGAAAGGGGGCATGTCTCTCACTTTATATCCTTGTTCATTGATCCAAACAAAAATGGAAACCCATGCTTTCTCAAACTCAGAAAAACCTAATGTAAAAGAGCCCACAACGCATCTTCCTGGGTTCAACTCCATATAGTGAATTCCAGATTCTTCTTTCACGGGTTCAGGCAACACAATTCCAATATTTACTCGAACCTTTTCCGGAGCGGTTACCTTGGCACTATCCAAATACATACTGGTCATAACAAGATCCGGTAAGTCCATATATCCTTTGGGACGTGCCCATCGCATGATTTTCTCATATCCCTGGGTTTGGGTCATCAAGCCTACATGCGTCAAGTAAGCAACATGCTTGTTTGGGACTTCTTTGATTTCAAAAGTAGCATTCATCGCAATAAAATTTAAAATGTTATCTATGCTACGAAAGTAAGGTTCAAAATGGGTGACGGGTATACCATTCTTGCTCTCGACGATACGAATCTTGCTAAATTTTGAGGGGGCCTCGGTTCGAAAACTAGAGGGAGACATTCCGAAGTGCTTTTTAAAAGCCCTGCTAAAAGCACTGGCATTGGAAAATCCATAGGTTTCCGCAATGCTTGATACTGGAACTCCAGGCTCGTTCAAAAGTATTGCCGAACAATGCTCCAACCTTCTTCGGGTAATATAACCGTTAAGCGTTTCTCCTGTAACTTCTTTGAATACACGATGAAAATGGAAGGGAGTATAAAATGCAGATCGCGCTACGCGATTCAAGCTAAGCGACTCTTTGATATGAGTTTCAATGAATAGAAAAGCTTTTGATATTCGATGCTGGTGTTCTTCTGAATTCATTTCTATCCTACCACAATTCGAACCACGAACCCCTCTTTACTTCGGACATTGAAGACCGTATTGTCTTCAAAAATGAGATACTGCCCCTTAATACCAACCAATTGGCCCCTATAACGGGGTGTTTTTTCCAAATTCAGGCTTTTGGGCTTGTCCGGGTACTGCAAAACAGGAAATTCCAATTGGGTTTCATTGTGGTTCTCAATAAAATACTCCTTTGCTTCCGAAGGAATAAATTCCTTGAGTCTGGATCGCCAATCCACCAGATCTTCATCTTTAAGGTCGTTCTTAAGCATAGCCCGCCAGTTGGTTTTGTCGCTCACATGATCTTTTAAAGCCACCTCGGTGATTCCTGCCAAATAGCGGTTGGGAACCTCAACGATCTCAATGGCCTCATGTGCCCCTTGATCGATCCATCGGGTAGGTATCTGGGTCTTTCTTGTTACCCCTACTTTTACATTACTGCTATTTGCCAAATAAACAATATGAGGTTGCAGCTGAACCTTTTTTTCGTATTCCAGATCTCGGTCCTCCTGCCCCAAATGTGCCTTGCTCAGTTCTGGCTTCATGATCCAGTCGGCCGCCTGAGGGATTTCATAAAAACAATCATAGCAAAATCCCTGACGAAAAATTTTCTTGGACAGTCCGCAGTTCAAACATTGAAAGCCCGTATGTTCTATAGAAATGGTCTTGCCCAATAACTGATTTACATGTAAAAAATCGGTCTCAAACACCATATAATACTGGATAGGACTGCCATTTTCGGTTTGCATCTTTGTGAGAACACCTTCGTAGTTCATAAGGATAAAATTGCTATTTTTACGATATAAAGATAGGTCAAAATATGCCAATTCCCTTAGTAAATTCCATTGCTTCCTGGTTCTTAAAAAAACGATTCCACCAGATCGAATTGTTTTTAAAATACCCTATAGAAGTACAGGAAGAATTGCTTCAGCAACTCTTGCAGCAAGCAAAAAATACGGAGATAGGGAAGCGATACGATTTTGAGTCCATAAGATCGTACAGGGAGTTCACGCAACGTGTACCCGTTACCAAATATGAATGTATGGAGGCGGATATAGAGCGTTCCCGAAAAGGAGAAACCAACATATTCTGGCCAAGACCCATCAAGTGGTTTGCGAAATCCAGCGGAACCACAAATTCTAAGAGTAAATTTATTCCTGTGAGCGACGAGTCTCTGGAGAACTGTCATTATGCCGCTAGCAAGGATCTACTCTGTATGTACCTAAACAATAATCCGGACGCTCACTTGTTTTTAGGTAAAAGCCTCCGTCTGGGAGGAAGTAAAGAACTCTATAAAGAAAATGGTACTGCCTTTGGTGATCTTTCGGCTATTTTGATAGACAATATGCCTTTCTGGGCAGAATTCAGCAGCACACCAAGCAGTGAGATTTCCCTCATGGCAGACTGGGAGACCAAAATGCAGGCTATAGTAGATGAAACCATCAATGAAAATGTTACCAGTCTGGCAGGAGTTCCATCCTGGATGCTTGTCTTGCTAAACAATGTCCTGGAGACAACAGCAAAGGATAATTTGTTCGAGATCTGGCCCAATCTGGAAGTGTATTTCCATGGAGGGGTTAGCTTTGATCCTTATATAGACCAATACAATAAGCTCTTACCCAAGGAAGATTTCAGATATTATGAGATCTACAACGCTTCTGAAGGATTTTTTGCTATACAAGATAGGAATGCAAACAAAGAACTACTGCTCATGTTAGATTATGGTATCTTCTATGAGTTCATTCCTATGGATAGTTATGGCTCCCCTTCAGAAACCATTATTCCCCTCTCCGAAGTAGAAGAAGGAAAGAACTACGCCATCGTCATTACGACCAACGCCGGACTGTGGCGTTACAAAATTGGAGATACGGTTCGCTTTACTTCTACCAACCCGTATCGTATTAAGGTAACGGGAAGAACCAAGCACCATATCAATGCATTTGGAGAGGAATTGATCATAGAAAATGCGGAAGCCGCTTTAAAGAAGACGGCCCAACTTACACGATCGGAGATCGTAGACTATACAGCCGCTCCTATCTTTATGAAAGATAAGGAAAAGGGAGCCCATGAATGGATCATTGAATTTAAAACACCTCCCAATAACTTCGAACAATTCTCACAGCTGTTGGATCAATCGCTACAAGAAGTGAATAGCGACTATGAAGCCAAGCGCTACAACAATACTACGCTAAATGCGCCTACCATTCATCCTGCGAGAGAAAGGTTGTTCTACGACTGGTTGAAAGAGAAAGACAAATTAGGAGGACAACATAAGGTCCCTAGACTTTCCAATACCAGGGACTATTTGGAAGAATTACTCAATCTCAATAAGTAATGGAAATCTTTGTACACGATACGGCATTCATGATCGCTTATTACAGAGCTCAGCATGAAGAGGTGAGTAAAGATCCCTATGCCCATCTATGGCTACGCCCTGGGCTGGAGAAATGGACTAATGAGTTTGCCCGGCATGTTTCGTCCAAGGATGATATCCTTCACTGCCTTCGAAATCGATTTTTTTACGAGGAGCTTAGGAAACTTACCGCAGAGCACGATAAACTATTATTGCTCAACCTGGGTGCAGGCTTTAGTATGTATCCATATGCTTTACCCGATCATTTGGAAACCATTGAAGTGGATTTCACCGAGGTGGCTCAATACAAAGAACTAAAAACTACAGAATTTAATAATTTAGGAAGACTCCCGGGACGGAAGGTCTTACACCTACACGGTGACATTACCAATGCATCGGATCAAAAACGTTTTTCAGAGCTGTTAGCACCCTATAAGGATCATACCAAGGTGGTGCTTATAGAAGGAGTTTTCTTTTTCCTTTCTGAAGCACAGATCACTTCCACCCTCAACTTTTGTGAGCAGGTCCTAACCACAGGAGACCAATTGATGTGCGTTTCGTTTGATGATGCCTTAAAACAAACCGCTGTATTTAATCGATTGACCCTATACTTTTCCGAAGTCCTAAAAAGTGAGAACAATCCGTATACCACCCTGCCACATTCTTACTACCGGGAATTGGATGCATTTCAACTGATTCGTCAAAGCAGTAGCGTTCAATTGGGAAAAGAACTAGCCGTAATTGAACCTAACTTAGACGAAAACGATGTCCTGAACGAGTATTTCTATGTACTTGAACGAAGATAGCTCTCGATAAAAAGCAGATTTTTCCGACAAGAAAAGGGTTGTAAGTCGATGATATCATGCACTTTATCGAACATCCGTTTTTCTTGTGCACTTTAACGAATTTTCCTACAACTTCAACTAAAAATTTTGGTGATACTTTGCCAAGAATGTACGTTTGAAATATCAAATTACAATTGGGGCTGTAACTATGAAAGCATTAAAGAACATATTTGTAACATTCATTTTGATTCTTGTAGTATCATCATCTTTAACCTCATGTGCTACTACAACGCACATTCAAAATGACTCGGAAAAGGTAGCAGGTTATACCTTAAAGAATAAAAAAGAATTAATGCGGAAAAAAATCGCAAACAGAAAGAGCAAAACGGTGATTGCGACACCTTAAACTTCACAGTTTAGATTAAGTTAAGTAAGTTAAAAAGCCTTGGATAGTCATCCAAGGCTTTTTTAATTTCGCATTCAAACTGACAAGGCCCTTAGGATACAGCCTTTAACTTTTTTATCGTCGATTTACTCAACTTCTCTTCGGCATATTCTTTGGTTACGTGCAATTTTAGATCGTCCGTTCCCGGAAGCTCGTACATGGCATCCGTAAGCACAGCTTCGCACAAGGATCGAAGACCTCTGGCTCCCAATTTATACTCTATGGCCTGAGTAACGATAAAATCAAGGGCCTCTTCGGTGATCACAAAATCGATCTCGTCCATCGCAAATAACTTCTTGTATTGCTTGATGATGGCGTTCTTAGGTTCTGTAAGAATGGCCCGCAATGTACCTTTGTCCAGCGGATTCATATAAGTGAGTACAGGTAACCTTCCGATGATCTCCGGAATGAGTCCGTAATCTTTAAGGTCCTTCGGAATGATATACTTTAGCACATTATCACGCTCCAGCATATCTTCACTTTTGGAAGCGCTGAATCCAACGGCCTGCATGTTGAGTCGCTTCGATATATGACGATCTATGCCATCAAAAGCTCCTCCGGCAATGAACAGGATGTTCTCTGTATTTACTTCAATAAATTTTTGATCCGGATGCTTTCTACCTCCTTTGGGCGGCACATTGACCACCGTTCCTTCCAATAATTTCAAAAGTGCCTGTTGCACCCCCTCCCCACTTACATCCCTTGTAATGGAGGGATTATCACTTTTACGGGCAATTTTATCGATTTCATCAATAAAGACGATCCCATTTTGCGCCTTTTCCACGTTGTAATCTGCCGCTTGTAGCAATCGAGTCAATATGCTTTCTACATCTTCCCCTACATAACCGGCCTCGGTGAGTACCGTAGCATCCACAATGGCCAATGGAACGTTTAACATACGAGCCACTGTTTTAGCCATCAAGGTCTTCCCTGTACCCGTTTCCCCAACAATGATAATATTGCTTTTCTGAATTTCAATATCATCTTCACTCTTTGGTTGTAACAAGCGTTTGTAATGGTTATACACCGCAACAGACATCACTTTCTTACTATTTTCCTGACCAATGATGTAATCATCCAAAAAGGCCTTGATCGCCTTCGGCTTCTTTAACATCATCTCTTTGGTGAGCTCGGTATTGGTTGAATGAAGAGCTTCCTCCACCACAATGCCATGAGCTTGCTCGATACAACGATCGCAAATGTGAGCATCCAATCCTGCGATAAGCAGATTGGTCTCGGCCTTTTTTCGACCGCAAAACGAGCATTCCAGATCTTCTTTTGCCATAACTCTTCGTTTATATTTCCTTTATCCGCGAGATAATATCTCGTCAATCATTCCATATTCCAAGGCTTTATCTGCCTTCATCCAGTAGTCTCGATCACTATCTTCGTACACTTTTTCATAGGTTTGCCCGCTGTGCTTGGCGATAATATGGTACAATTCTTCCTTTAAAGTAAGGATCTCTTTGGCCGTGATCTCAATGTCGCTGGCCTGTCCCTGAGCCCCGCCCATAGGCTGGTGGATCATCACACGGGAATGAGTGAGTCCACTTCGCTTTCCCTGGTGTCCTGCGCATAACAATACCGCTCCCATAGATGCAGCCATTCCTGTACAAATAGTTGCCACATCGGGTTTGATGAATTGCATGGTATCATAGATTCCAAGACCTGCATATACACTACCTCCAGGAGAATTGATATATATCTGAATGTCCTTGGAAGCATCGGTACTCTCCAGAAACAACAATTGCGCTTGTACAATATTAGCCACCTGGTCATTGATGCCGGTGCCTAAAAATATAATGCGATCCATCATTAAACGAGAAAAAACGTCCATAGCTACTGCATTCATTTGACGTTCTTCTATAATGTTCGGCGTAAGCCCTACCGGGTACATGCTGCTGAGAATCTGATCGTAGTACGTACTGCTAATCCCCTGATCTTTGATCGCAAAGTTTTTAAACTCTTTTCCGTAATTCATATAATTCTTTCCGTTTTTATCTAAATTAAAAAGGCGCTGAAAAACCTAATTCAACGCCCTAAAGATAACTATTTTCTCGCTCAATTAAGCGTAGGCCTCCTTGATGAATTTATCGTAACTAATTTCTTTAGTCTTCAATTTGGCATTTTCCTTAAAGAACTGAAGGATTTTATTTGTATTCAACTGCTCACTAAGACGTTGTACCTCTTCCTGATTGCTCATAATTCGAGCTACAATTCCCTCTACTTCTTCTTCGGTTGGATTCATTTGACCAAATTGAGCCATCTGAGCCTTGATCATATTCTTTGAGTAATCCTTCAACTCGTCGAAGGTAACCTGTAGGTTGTTCTCCGCCCGTAATTTCCCTTCGATCAATTGATAGCGAAGGCCCTTCTCACTTCTTTCAAATTCGGCCTTTGCTTCTTCTTCGGTCAAGGGCTTTTCTCCGGAAGTCTGTATCCATTTCTGCAGAAATTCCGAAGGAAGGTCGAATTTGGTATTTTCTATCAAAGACTCAACCACATCGTTCAATAACTTTTGGTCGCTTTGTTGCTCGAATTGACGCTCTGCATCTTCTTTGATCTTCTCTTTTAATTGATCTTCGGAAGTAACTACACCCTCGCCAAACAGTTTGTCGAACAACTCCTGGTTTAGCTCTGCCATCTCGCGGGTATTGACCTCCTCGATCTTCAAAGTCACTTCAATATCCAGGCCATGAGCTTCGTCATGAGATACGCCCAAATATTTTTGATTGTCGTGATCATCCTTGAATAATCCCTTTGTTTTTAAAACGATCTCATCACCCACTTTAGCTCCGGTCAACGCAGTAAGTTGTTTCTTTCCCTTGATTACATCGGTGGAGAAAGTGGTCTTTTGCTCCATCTCCCTTTCAGCAGAAGTAAAAGTCCCTGTGATCTCATCATCTTTGGCCACGGTATCTTTGGCGATCAATTTCCCATATTGCTTACGAATGGTCTTTACCTGATTCTCGATCATCTCTTTGTCTGCCACCACCTTGTATTGAGTAACCGCCTTTTTCTTAACATCCACGTCGAATTCAGGGGCCAGTCCCAATTCGAATTCGAAAGAAAAATCTCCGGCATCCCAGTCGATATCTGCCTCATTCTTCGGTAAAGGGTTTCCAAGCACATCCAGTTTTTCCTCCGTCAGGAATTTATGTAAGTTCTCCTGAAGTAATTTATTAACTTCTTCTACCAAAACAGCCTTCCCGTACTGTTTCTTCACCATTCCCATAGGCACATGACCTTTTCTGAAACCTGGGATGTTGGCGTTTTTACGGTAATTATTAAGTACAGAATCTACCTTTTCGGAATAATCGTCCTTAGAGATCTGCACAGTAACTAATGCGTTTAAGCTATCGATGTCTTTTTTTGTGATGTTCATTTTCTGAAAAATATTTGCCTCTTAAATTTCGGGTTGCAAAAATACGACAATTATCACAAGACAACAAGCATTTAAAAACTGAATTTCAACCGTTTATTTTCGAAACAATCTAAGAGTCAACCTGTAGAGATATATGGCAGGTAATTTTACGCCTGTACAGTACGAACCCGGATACCTAGCAGAAATTAACCGTTTGCAGGACCCTTAATCCCTCTTATCTTCTTTAAGCATGGAATGCAAAATGGACTGTAGAAATGAAAGCAACAAACTGAATAGGATGGCCCACCAGATATTCTTTACCGCAAAACCATCGATAAAGTAATCGGCCAGCAGTATAATGATGGCATTGATCACCAGTAGAAATAACCCCAAGGTTATAACGGTAATGGGAAAGGTAAGCACAACGAGCACAGGCTTCACGAAGATACGCAGAAGCGACAGCACCACAGCTACAATAATGGCCGACCAGTAACTAGCAACGCCAACCCCAGGTAATACATAAGCTAATATAAGTACTGCGGCTGCCGTTAATAAGGTCTTTAAGATAAGTTTCATGGCGGTTTGTTTGGTATAAAGATAAAAAAAATCGTCCGCCATAGGGCGGACGATCTAAACACAATATATAAATAGTATACTAAATACTAGTTGTTATGCGCAGTGATGGTAGGATAGTCTCCTATATCTACGGTAGGAATAGTAGCTCCATAGGTTCTGTTGATTTGCTCGATGGCAAGGTTCGCCACCAACGCATATCCTCTTCCTGTTGGGTGAACCCCATCCAAAGAGAATCCTCCTCCGGTTACAAACTCAGATGTCAAAACACCACCGTTATAAGCAATCCCTGTAGAGGCAACTCTAGCCAACTCACGACGTGCATCTACAAATGCCAAGTCGTTAGCAATGGCCAAACCTTGGATCGTTGCATTATAGGCCGCCGTTGCTGTGGCAATACTTGTTTGCTCTGCCGGAACTAACACCCACTGATCTTCCAATGGAAAGGTGATACCGTTCACAGAAAGCTGACCTGCAGTCTCTGCTGGAACGCCAAGACCCACTAATTCATTGAATCTTGCCTCATTTAACTGTCCAATAATAGACGCACTGGTAAGCACCAAAAGGTCATCGGCATTTGCCTGCCTGGCCTGTCCATACTGTAATCCAAAAATAGTGGCAGTTGTTTGATCAAACCCACCTGCAATTAACACCTGGATTAAGTTTTCAGAGATATCTGCCAACGACTCATCTTTCACCACAACGGCACTAGCCGCTGTCTGAGAGAACTGGATAGATCTTTCAGGAACACCCAATGCGGCAAAAGCCTGGTTCAAACCTGCATACGTTGCATTCAAGGTAGGAATTTGAGGCCCAAAATCCGGATTGGTTGGATCCAAAGCCGCAAAAGGCACGGTTGTAAAGAATGGGATTGACGTTACATCGGGTAAGTTAAACACCACTCCTCCAGCACCTCCAGCCGTTAAAGCATCGATCTGAGCCGAATATGCTGAGGCAAATACGTTGGGATCTGTGATATCGTTCGGTCCATAGGTAGAAGGATCGAAATTTCCGGTCTGATCCACACCAGCTCCTCCTGAAGTAGCAAACGAAAGGATATCGTTATTACCGATCCAAAGAGAGAAAAAGGTTGGATTCAAACTAGCAGCATCTGCAATAACTGTTGCATTTGGTCCTGTAGCGAAACGGGCATAGTAAGGGTTTGCTGCTCCGGTAGGCACTCCGGCAACATTTCCATACCCTGGAGCTACCAAATGAAAGCTCTTAGCGCCTGGCACTCCCATGTTATTGAAGGGTCCTGTTGCACTTGAAGTAATCTCCGTGGTAGGCGTTCCTTCCAACAAGGCCGGACCCGGATTTCCATTAGCATCCACAGAAAGCACGAATCTGTTGTCTGTGATCTGCGTTCCGTTCAGCAATAATCCTCCCAGGTTATCATTGGTTAAAGGTTGGGTAAATTCTCCACCTCCAGCCAACGCAAACTGACCTGCCATGATATTAGGGTAGGAATTCTCCTGACCTGTAATATACAAAGCTCCATCTGCGAATCCCGCTGTTAAAGAGTTTCCAACTGCCACATAAGTAGTCATATCTGCGCTACCCGAATCGTAAAAGCCTGCGTCTGTAACCGTATTATCAAACTCCGGCTCACAGCTAGCCAAACCTACGACCGCTGCTAATGCTATATATTTAAATGTATTTTTCATTGTTCAATTTTTTTAATATTACATCTTATAGGTAACTCCTAAACCAGGAACAAAGGCACTACTCTTATACGTACCACTAAAAGGTGCAGCCACACCATTCTCAAAATAAGCATCGTATGAAGCATCTACTTCTTTAAATCGCAGGTACAGGAACGAAGCATCTATCTGGAAACGATCGCTTAGGTTGAATGTAAGACCTGCGGTATATCCGTTACTATCATTACGAGGAGTCTCCGGAGCGAAAAACCCATCTTGTACGGGAGATTCGTCAAAATAGTATCCTGCTCTAAGCGTAAACATCTTTGTAGCATCATATTGAACTCCAAATCTATAGGTAGAGGCATTCTTGTAGTTACGAGCATTGAAAGAATCCGGAATATTCTCATCGGCAAAATCGATATCCAATGATTCGTACACATCCCAAAAAGCTCTGTTATAATCGAAAGCTAAGGTCCACTTTTCGCAGAACTCATAGGAAATACCTACGGTCATTTCTGCAGGTAAAGGCAAACTCGCAGATGCTTTTGTATCTGCAAAAGGTGTTAACGGAGAATTTGGAATGTTTTCGAAATCGGCATCGGCATCATCTGCTTCCAGAATGATCTTGCTTCGGTAGTTCGCTCCAATGGTAAGACCTTCTGCGGGCTTCACCATAACTCCCGCGGTCCAACCCCATTGGTTAACACCGGAAGCATCTATAGTTACTTCACTTCTGTTTCCTTCAAGATCGGTAAGCGTACGAGACAAGTTTCGGTTGAAATTCACAGAACCCGTCACGTAGATCGGCCCACCACCTATACTTACCACATCACCTATCTTAAAGGATACGGTAGGCTGAACAAAAATAGCGGCCAATTCTATATTATTAACCAGGTGAGAACCTGCCCAATCGTCTTCATAGGCAACTTCACTACCATAAGGAGTATACACTCCTAGTCCAAACGCCAACCAATCCGTTGCCTGGTAGGACGCATACAAATAAATAGGAGTTCCTACCGGGCTATCCGTTTCAGCAAAAGCACCCGTAGCTTCATTTTGGTACACAACGTCCGAAAAAACGCCAAAACCACCGGCGGAAACACTCAGTTTATCTTCAAGAAAAACCAGTCCCGCAGGGTTAAAAAAGACAAGTTCGCTACTATTTACCAATGCCACTCCCGTATGCCCCATTGCCAGGGATTTATTCCCCTGCAGACTCACACGATAACCTCCGGCATACATCATCGCAGATGCGAGTGTAAACACAGCAAGAAATACTAATTTCTTCATAATAGTTAAGTTAAGTTTAATGTTTGTAGATTAATTAAGTGATAATACTAGGCATAGTTTCAACCATTTACTATGCATACATAATATTCGTTCTTTGCAATGTTATAAAAATTATACCTTATTTAACAAGAAATTGGTAATAATTTCATGAAAATGTGAAGGATTATCAGCGTGCAGCCAATGTCCGGCGTTTCTTACAGTGGCTATTTTCGCGGCCTTAAAATGTTTTTTTATCGAGAGTTCGTCCAGATCGTCGATATATCCGGAACGACTTCCCCTTACAAATAAAACGGGGCCATCATAGGTTTTGCCCGCCTCTAGAGCTCGACCTACCTCACTGTACTTTTCAGTTAAAACAGGTAGATTCATACGTAACCCCAACACTCCTTTTTCCTTCCAATACAGGTTTTTAAGCAAGAATTGACGGGTTCCCAGTTCCTTGATATACAGGGAAAGTTGTTCATCCGCCTGGCCTCTTGTTTTCGTTTGGGAAAAATCGAGTGTATTGAGTGCTTTCATAATATCCTGATGATGGGGTGGATATTCTTTGGGAGCGATATCGGCAACAATCAGCTTGCTCACTCTATCCGGGTACTTTACCGCAAATTCCATAGCCGTTTTACCGCCCATGGAATGACCCAACAATACTACCTCATCCAGGCCGTGAACATCGCAATATTTTACAAGGTCCTCTGCCATTACCCCATAGCTAAAATCCTCATGGTGAAAACTTCGGCCGTGATTTCGTTGATCCACCAAATGTAGTTGATAACCCAATTCAGCAAACTTTCTGCCCAGAGTCTTCCAATTGTCGCTCATTCCCAGAAAACCATGGAGGATAACAAAGGGAGTTCCTTCTCCTATTATTTGTGAGTGTAATACCATTCCTATGCTAATTTTTCTAAATATTCCTTCACCACATTTTCCAGACCCCGGTAAATGGATTCACAAATAAGTGCATGGCCAATAGAAACTTCCAAAAGATGAGGCACGTTCTCCTTAAAAAATCGAATATTCTCAAGAGATAGATCATGACCGGCATTGATTCCTAATTCCAATTCATTGGCTAGAATGGCACATTCTGTGTATGGCTTGATGGCTTCTTTATTACCTAAACCGTATTGATGGGCGTATGCTTCCGTATACAATTCTACTCTATCTGTTCCCGTTTTGGCAGCGCCTTCAATCATGGCAGCAACCGGATCTACAAAGATGGAGGTTCGAATACCATTTCGCTTACATTCAGAAATAATCTCCTGTAAATACACCTGATGCTTCAAAGTATCCCAACCCGCATTGGAAGTAATTGCGTCTACCGCATCCGGTACCAACGTGACCTGGGTGGGTTTAATATCTAAAACCATGTCCAGAAACTTATCCATAGGGTTCCCTTCAATATTGTATTCTGTATCTACCACCGATTTTAGGTCGTAGGCATCCTGATAGCGAATATGTCGTTCATCTGGCCTGGGATGCACGGTGACACCCTGAGCACCAAACTTCTGAACATCAATAGCCACCTGAACCACATTAGGCATATTACCCCCACGTGCATTCCGAAGTGTGGCTATTTTATTGATATTTACACTTAACTTTGTCATTTTGAAAAATTAAATAACAAAAATACAAAGATGGACCTCGGTTTTGCGTCTTAATTTTAAGTAATTTGCATAAAAATTGAACCTTTGAATACCCTCAACTACATTATAAACGATATTAAACCCTTCGACATAGGATCGAGCATTAAGGAGGTGCAAACTGCCTTCAACCAGCTTACCTATTCGCACGTACCTGTATCGAAAAACGGTAACTATCTGGGATGTATCTCGGAAACGGACGCACATTGCTTTGAAGGAGAAAAGTTATTGAGCGACTACCAATATGCGTTGGAGCAGTTTCATGTAACGCAACAGACCAACTGGTTGGATATCTTGGAAGCCTTTGCCCTTCAGGCCAGCAATATAATGCCTGTATTAGGTGAAAAAGGAGAGTATCTCGGATACTATGAACTCAGTGACATTATGGACCTTTTTAATGATACCCCTTTTTTAAGTGAAGCCGGTGGTATTATTGTAGTTGAAAAAGGTAGTGCCGATTATTCTTTCAGCGAGATCTGTCAGATCGTGGAGAGCAACGACGGAAAGATTCTGGGAGCCTTCATTTCCAAGATCGAGAATGACGTAACTCAAGCCACCATAAAAATTGGGCATACCGGAATGAACGCCATTGCTCAGACCTTTCGAAGGTATAGTTACAATGTAATCTCCGAACATGGAGAAGACAAGATGCTTAGCGACTTGAAAGAGCGCTCGGACTATTTGGATAAGTACCTAAACATATAAGGATGAAGATTGGTATTTACGGTCAGTTTTATCACCAACATTCCGAGCAGTACATTCAGCTCATTTTGGATGCCTTGACGGATCATCAGGCCGAAGTTTTTATCGAAGCCAATTTTCTGGAAATACTGAAAGAACACAAGGGAATATCTCATGATGTCTCCAGTATGGGAACCTTTACTCGCCTGGATGCCTCTTACGACCTTTTCTTCAGTATCGGAGGAGACGGAACCATTCTAAAATCGGTTACCTTTGTTCAGGACCTCAACATTCCTATTGTAGGAATAAACAGTGGCCGTTTGGGCTTTTTGGCGACCATTCAGAAGGAAAATGTAACGGAAAGCATTCAGAATATCATCAAGGGAAAGTACTCCATCTCGGAACGGAGTTTATTAACTGTAGACACCCAACCTTCCAATCCAAATATGCAGCCTCTTAATTTTGCACTCAATGAAATTGCTGTAAACCGAAAAAATACCACCTCTATGATCAAGGTGGAGACCCATGTAAATGGAGAATACCTAACATCGTATTGGAGTGATGGCCTTATCGTAGCCACTCCTACCGGATCTACCGGATACTCCTTGAGTTGTGGCGGACCCGTTATAGACCCGAGTACAAATAGCCTGATCATTACCCCTATAGCGCCTCACAATTTGAACGCACGGCCTCTCGTTATTCCTGACGATTGTGTGATCACGTTGAAAGTTTCAGGAAGAGAGGAAAGTTACCTTATCTCTATGGATTCGCGCATAGCAACCCTCACAAATGACACTGTGATTACCATAAAAAAATCTTCATTTACCATTAAACTGGTTCAATTATTGGACGATAGTTTTGTGAAAACCCTTCGGAAAAAATTATTGTGGGGCGAAGACAAGCGTAATTAGGCAATAAATGCCCTCAAAATTTGTTAATCAACTGAGACAATTTCCCTCAAAACATTGAGAAGCGAAGTTAATTAGTATATTTGCAAACTTTTAAGGAATATGAGGTATTTCACGACTGTAATTTTAATTGTACTAACGGCCCAGATAGGAAACTCCCAAACCTATGAAATAGGGGGGCTTTTAGGAGGTTCGAATTATATTGGAGATATAGGAAGGACAAATTATATAGCCCCGAAAAGTCTGGCCTTCGGAGGGATTTTTAAATGGAATCGCAGCGCGCGCCATTCCTTTAGGGGTTCTGTGATGGTTGCCAATATCATAGGAAACGATTTCGATTCCAGTGAAGAACGTAGAAAACAGAGAGGGTATGAATTTGACAATACCATCATCGAATTCTCTGCCGGGTTAGAATATACATTCTGGGAATTCAATATGTATTCAGGACGACCGGTATCAACTCCCTACTTGTATACGGGACTGACGTACTTTTTATACGATTCAAAGTTTAAAAGAGGGGACAACCTAATAGTGTCCCGAGACCAGGCAGGCTCTGTGGCCATACCCATGGTCGTTGGGTTTAAAACTACGGTTGGAACCAAATTAGTTCTTGGTTTTGAAGTAGGAGCCAGATATACATTTACCGATAATTTGGATGGAAGCAATCCAAATTTGGACATTGAGAACGGTGAAAGCCTTAACTTTGGAAATACGAATAGTGACGATTGGTATGTCTTTACAGGGGTAACCTTTACCTTTACCTTTGGACGACAACCCTGTTACTGTAATTTTTAAAATGGCACTTGAGGATCAAATAGACAAGACGAATCTCCCACAACACCTGGCGGTTATCATGGATGGTAATGGACGTTGGGCCAGACAGAAGGGACTATTTAGATCCATAGGTCACGAAAATGGAACGAAAGCCGTTCGAGAGATCGTTGAAGCTTGCGCACAACTACCTATTCCTTACCTTACCTTATACGCCTTTTCTACCGAGAACTGGAATCGCCCTAAGTTAGAGGTGGAGACGCTAATGCGGCTGTTAGTTTCTTCTTTAAAAAAAGAGATTAAAACACTTCAAGACAACGACATTAAATTAAACGCCATTGGCAACCTCGATGCGCTTCCTAAAAAGGCTCATAACGAATTACTTGACGTCATTGAAAAGACCAAATCCAATACTAGGATGACGCTTACATTGGCTTTGAGCTATGGTTCCCGAGAGGAAATCACAAAAACTATTAAAGAGATTAGCCTTAAAGTTAAAAATAACCTAATTTCGCCGTCAAATATTGATGAATCGGTTATAAATAATCATCTTTACACGCGTGACTTACCAGACGTGGATCTGTTAATTCGCACCAGTGGTGAGCAGCGAATAAGCAATTTTCTTTTGTGGCAAATTGCCTACGCCGAACTTTATTTCACCGAGACACTTTGGCCGGACTATCGAAAGGACCACCTTTTCGAAGCCATTTTAAATTATCAAAATAGAGAACGAAGATTTGGAAAGACGAGTGAACAACTTAACCCATAGGACCTCAGCTTATTTTTACCGCACCATTTATTGTCTACTTTTTTTCTTGACACTGTCGGTAAATAGTCTTACCGCACAGCAGAAGGAATTAGATTCCGGTACAAAGTATACCATTAATAGTATTACGGTAACAGGAACACAAAGCTTTAACGAAAAAACGGTTATCGCCTTCACCGGGCTTAAGATTGGAGATAGAATCTATATTCCAGGTGAAAAGTTAAGCTCTGTGACGAAAAAATTATGGGAGCAAAATCTTTTTAGTGACATTGCCTTCTACGTGACCAATATTGAGGGAGACGCTGTAGATCTGGAGCTATATATAGTGGAACTTCCAAAGTTGAATGAAGTTACTATTGAAGGAGTTCGTAAAGGAAAGATGAAGGAGATCATTAACGACAATGAACTTAAAAAAGGAGCTAAGATCACTAAGAACCTGATCACCACGACCAAGAATAATATCGTGAACAGATTTAGAGATCAGGGATTCTTCAACACCAAAGTAGCTTTTAGTCAAACTCCATTTAAAGACACACTCGGCCGGGAGATTGGTCAAAACCTCAAAATAATGGTTGATAAGGGAGAGCGAGTAAAGGTAAAATCGATTGAGTTTGAAGGGAACCAGGAGATTTCTGATAAACGTCTAAGACGCTTTATGAAAAATGTAAAGCGGAAGAATCCGGTTCGTTTCTACAAGCGCTCCAAGTATACACAGACTTTGTTTGAAGAAGATAAAGATCGATTGGTTGAAAAATACAAGGAAAATGGATTTCGCGACGCCAGAGTATTAAGCGACACGCTTATCATCAATGATGAAAAGAACATCTCTCTTGAACTTGACATTGAAGAGGGGAAGAAATACTATTTTGGTGACATTAGATTTATAGGAAACAGTGTATACACAGATGCGTTTCTAAGACAGTATGTAGGAATTCAGAAAGGAGAGGTTTATAACGGTACGTTGTTGAAAGAACGTATTCAGGACAATACAGATCCAGATGCTCAGGACCTTACCAACCTTTACCAGAACAACGGTTATTTAGCCGTTGATATCAATCCGGTGGAAGTAGCTGTTAGACAAGATACGATCGACTTTGAGATTCGGATTCTGGAGCGAAATGAGTTCTACTTCGACCACGTTACGGTGGTTGGAAACACCAAGACCAACGATCATGTAATTTACAGAGAATTAAGAACACGTCCCGGTCAGAAATACAGCAAGCGCAACGTGGTTCGGACGATTCGTGAATTGGGACAATTAGGATTCTTCGATGCGGAGCAATTGACTCCAAACTTCAAAACAGTAGATCAAAACAACGGACTTGTAGACCTGGAATATTCTGTAGTCGAGAAAGGATCTAGCCAGATCGAGCTCCAGGGTGGATATGGTGGTGGAGGTTTTGTGGGAACCTTAGGGCTCTCCTTCAACAACTTCTCACTTAGAAACATATTTAATGGCGAAGCCTACAAACCACTTCCTATGGGAGATGGACAGAAGCTTTCCTTACGTGCTCAGGCAAGTAGTTTTTATCAAACCTATAGCTTATCGCTAACCGAACCCTGGTTAGGCGGCAAGAAACCTGTGCAGCTAAGTACTTCCTTTTCACATACCATACAATATCTCTTCGACTTTAATACCCGAGAAAGGGACCAGGACCGGAGATTCCTTATTACCGGTGGATCTGTTGGTTTAGCCAAAAGACTTCAATGGCCGGATGATTATTTTCAATTGTCGCAAGCCATTAGTTTTCAACATTATAACTTAAAGAACTACAATACGGGCTTATTTACCTTTGGAGATGGATTTTCCAATAACCTGGCGTATACCGTTGGGTTAAGTAGAAATAGTACTTCGGCCAACCCGATCTACCCCAGGTTTGGTTCCAGGTTCAATATCTCTGCAAAATTAACACTCCCCTATTCGGCCTTTGGAGACACAGATTATGGTGCACTGCGCAATGAAAGAGAAGAACTCGATGCATTCTTGCAGACCAATCCAGGGGACGTAGACGCCACCAATCGAATCTCAGAAATTGATCAAGAGCGATTTAAATGGTTAGAATATTATAAGGTGAAATTTGACGGGGAGTGGTTCACTACCGTCAAAGGAGATCTCGTGCTTCGTTCTAAAGCCGAATTTGGTTTTCTGGGAGCCTATAATCAAGATCGCGGAGTACCTCCGTTTGAACGATTTTTCGTAGGTGGAGATGGACTGGGAGCTTTTAGTCTGGATGGCCGGGAAGTGATTCAGTTGAGAGGATATCCCAACCAATCACTTTCTAACAACGATGGAAATACCATTTACAATAAATTTTCGTTAGAGTTAAGGTACCCCGTTACCTTAAAGCAGCTTGCATCTATCTATGTGCTTGCCTTTGCCGAAGGTGGTGGAGCTTACGATGGTTTTAGAAACTATAATCCGTTCACCCTAAATAGGTCTGCTGGAGCAGGAATTCGTATATTTATGCCTGCTTTTGGCCTTTTAGGTATAGATTTCGGGTATGGTTTCGATCCAATTTTAAACGGAACAACCCGCAATGGGTGGGAAACTCACTTTATTATTGGGCAACAATTTTAATTTTGGCACGATATTTTCAAAGAAACAACCGGCAATTATGAAGACATTTAAATTCATTTTTCTATCTCTAGCTTTAGTGGGTTTTGCACTAAGCGTCCAGGCACAAAGGGGAGTGCGCATCGGGTATATTGATATGGAATACATTTTAGAAAGTGTTCCGGAATATCAGGAAGCATCCACACAGTTGGATGGGAAAGTCCAGCGATGGAAAAAAGATCTCGAGAAAAAGAACGACGAGATCGAGCAAATGAAACTCAATCTAAGTAATGAACGCGTTCTCTTAACTATAGAGTTGGTCGAGGAACGTGAAGAGGAGATCCAAATTCTCGAAGAGGAGATGCTCAAGTATCAACAAGATCGATTTGGTCCTAATGGCGACCTTGACATCCAAAGAAGGCAGTTGGTCCAGCCCATACAGGACCAGGTGTTCAATATTGTCCAGGAAATCGCTGAGGCAAAGAAATACGATTTCATCTTCGATAAATCTGCGGATGTAGTGATGCTTTTCGCCGCTCAAAGAAATGATATTAGCGATCAGGTATTGAGAAGTATCAATCGTGCAGCGAAGCGAGAAGAGGCTAAGAACAGAAAAGAGAAAAAGAATATTGAAAAGAGAGAGGAACTGAGTGAAGAGGAGGAAAAAGAAGTAACGGAGCGAGAAAAAGCTACGGAAGAAAGAAAGAATGAAAGAACCAAATTGCTCGAAGAGCGTAAGCGAATTCGAGATTCTGTTCGTGCCGCTAAAAAAGCGGAATTCGAAGAAAGGCGTAACAGACTTTTAGAGGAAAGACAAAAAAGAAAAGATTCACTTCTTAAAGCCAGAAATGGCGGTGCCCCTCCCAGTGGAGAAGGAGAAGGTGACGAAGGAGGTATCTAATTTTACAAACCCTATAATCTAAACACTTATAATTTAATACAACAACAATGAAAAATTTAAAATTACTATTCGTAGCAGCGTTGCTTTTTGTGGGAGCTACTAGTGTAAATGCTCAATCTAAAGTGGCTCATATAGACACTCAGGCACTCGTGGAAGCTATGCCTGAAATGAAAGCAGCTCAAAGTCAGTTGGAGAAACTTCAAAAGACATACGACGCTGAGATCAAGTCTATGATGAAGGAATGGGAAGCAAAAGTAAAGCAGTACGATGGTGAAGCAGCTACTCAAACTGAAGAGGTAAACTTGAAGCGTGTTGAAGAGGTTCAAGGTATGCAGAAGAACATTGGTGACTACAGAAACCAGGCACTTCAGGATCTTCAGAAAAAAGAGGTAGACCTATTACAACCTATCCTTGAAAAGGCTCGTACTGCCATCCAAAAAACGGCAAGAGCTCAGGGATTCCAATATGTTTTAGACTCTGCTACCGGTAACGGAGTGATCCTTGCGGATGGAACGGACCTATTAGCAAGTGTAAAGAAGGAACTAGGTATCTAGTTCTACTATAAAAACAATGGTAAGGCCTCGTAGGAACTATTTCCTGTGAGGTCTTTTTTATATCTTTAATCCATAGATGAACAAGCAGGCTCCCATAGGTATTTTCGACTCCGGTGTAGGAGGCTCCTCTATTTGGACGGAAATACACGAGCTACTTCCTTTGGAAAGCACCCTTTACCTGGCGGATAGCAAATATGCGCCTTATGGCAATAGATCTAAAGAGGAAATTATAGCCCTTAGCAGGAAGAATACAGAATTTCTTATCGCCAGAGGTTGTAAGCTCATTGTGGTGGCGTGTAATACAGCTACCACAAATGCCATATCCGTGCTTCGTGAGACGTATGACATTCCTTTTATTGGAATAGAGCCAGCTATTAAACCAGCCGCCTTACAGACCCATACAAAAAGCATCGGTATTTTGGCGACACAAGGCACTTTAAACAGTGAGTTATTTCACCAAACATCAGAATTATTTTCCAACGGAATCCAGATCACCGAAGTTGTTGGAACAGGATTGGTGCCGCTTATAGAACAGGGAAAGTTAGATAGTCCCGAATTAACAGCGCTGTTGAAAAAATATCTTCAACCTATGTTAGACGCCCATGCCGATTACGTGGTCCTAGGGTGTAGTCATTATCCATATCTCATCCCACAACTCAAGGAGTTGCTCCCACCCCATATTAAGATCATAGATTCAGGAGCTGCGGTGGCTCTTCAGACCAAAGCGGTACTTCAAAAAAATAAGCTATTGCAAACGGAAAAGACAATTCCGAGATTTCAATTCTTCAGTAATGCCAAAACCGATACCCTACAAACCTTGTTGAAAGTGTATGCCTCTAAAATTGAGGTTTCTTACGAAGATTTCTAATTCTATTCTTTAAACCAACCGGAATAGGTCACATAGTTTTCGGCAATACGGTCGATCTCACCAGTAATAAGCTCCTCACTGATATCCTTTACCTTTTTCGCAGGAATTCCGGCATAAATGCTTCCACTTTCTACCTGTGTATTCTTAGTGACCACTGCTCCCGCCGCAATGATGCTATTACTTTCTATAACACAATCGTCCATGATGATACTTCCCATACCAATAAGGACGTTATCGTGAACTGTACAGCCATGCACAATGGCATTATGACCAATAGAAACGTTGTTTCCAATCGTGGTGGGTGACTTTTTATACGTGGCATGGATTACGGCTCCATCTTGCACATTTACCTTATTTCCCATTTTAATAAAGTGCACATCTCCCCGGATCACAGCGTTGAACCAAACGCTGCATAAATTCCCCATTACCACATCTCCAACAATCGTTGCATTCTCTGCAATGAAACAATCTTCAGGGATTTGAGGGTGCTTCCCATTCACCGCGGTAATTATCATAGGTACATTTTTTTGAAATAAGTATTACTACCCGAAATAGGAAAGTAGTTCTTTCTTACGTGCTGGGCTTACCATGATCTCTTTCCCGTTCTCAAGCACCACGCTTCCTCCCTTTCCTTTCTTATATTCCGTAATGGCGTTTACATTTACCAAATAGCTTTTGTGGACCCGGGCAAAGCCATTTTCGGACAAGGTATCTTCAAAATACTTAAGGGTTTTACTCACCAGCTTCTTCTTGTTTGCCAGAAATATCTTTGTATAATTATCGTCCGCCTGACAATACAATATGTCTTCTATTTGAAGCACCTCAAAGCCATTTTGCAAGGGTATGGTGATCTTGCCGGTAACACTGGCCTGTTTGGGTTTTAAAACCGTGTTCTGAAGGCTATTCTCCTTTTCCTTGATCTCGTGCACGTAGTCCACCGCCTCTATCAATTTATCGATAGAAATAGGTTTCAGCAAGTAATAAGATGCATGGGCGTTAAGCGCATCAATAGCATAATGATCATAGGCCGTAACGAAGATGGTCTCAAAAGTTCGATCTCCTACTCGATCCAATAGATCGAAGGCATTTCCATAAGGCATTTCCACATCCAGGAATACCAGGTCCAATTCATAGTTGCGAATTAGCACCAGGGCCTCATCCACGTTGGCCGCCTCTCCTAACACCTCCACTTTTGGACAATATTTTGAGATATAGTTCTTGAGGATCTCTCTACTGGTCTCCTCGTCTTCTACAACGATCGCTTTTAAATTCATCTAGTCCTTTTTTAGAATTAAACTCACCCGTGTGCCTTCTTCATTGTCAAAAACATCTTCGATGGTCACATCTACTTTATCTTTATACATATCGTTAAGAATGGAGATTCGCTTTTTGATATTCCCCATCCCTTTGGATTTGTGTTTTTTCTGATTTTCGGTCTTGAGTTTTTTGGATTGTTTTCTTCCTATGCCATCATCTGTAATGGTTATGATCACCGTTTCACTATCCCGTTGACTAAACCCGATATCCAACTTCCCTTTTTCCTCTTTATATCGCAATCCATGCCAAACGGCATTTTCTACATAGGGCTGCAATAACATAGGCGGAATCACAAAGTGATCGATGTTTATACTCTCATCGACCGTCACCGTGTAATCGAATTTATCTTTAAACCTAAAGTGTTCTAACTTTACATACAACCGCAGTAACTCTATTTCCTTGGAAAGCGGTATAAAATCTTCCTCACTATTCTCCAGAACCGAGCGCATTAATTGAGAGAACTCACTCAAGTACTTATTTGCCGCCCTTTCGTCATTGCTGGCAATAAAACTATTCACAGAATTTAACGCATTGAAAATAAAGTGAGGATTCATCTGGGTTCGCAGGGATTTAAGAGCCAATTGGTTATTGGCGTATTTCTGTTGGTTTACACTTTTCTTTTGCGTAAAAGCCGTGTATAATAGTAGCAACGCTATAGCAATAAGCGATCCAATGATCCATTTTTGCACCTGATTATTCTTTTCGATGAGCTCCTGATTTTCGAAGGCCAAGTCATATCGGCTTTGGTTGATGGCCCGTTCGCTTTCCAGACTCGTTATTCTATTTTGGGCCAGTGCTATTTCTTTGCTGAAACGCGTGGCCTGTGAGAGTTCTTGTTCTTTCTTCACCACCAATTCGTCCACTACTTCTACATAGCGCTGGTAACCTTCAGCAGCCTTGTCGAACGCTCCAATATCCCGGTATATTTCAGACAGCTTTCTGGTGGCATCCTTCTGAACAATCAAGTCTTCCCGAGCATCTGCTTCGCTTATACTCTTCTCCAAAAACGGAATGGCTTCCTCATATTTGTCCTGCGCCACATAGGCGTTGGCGATCTTATAATTTTGCCTTTGAGGGCTTAGGGTATTTATACCGCTGGGCTGCTCGGTTTCAAGTTCTGCATCGTCCAAGGTTTCTATTTCGTTCAAGGCTTCTTGTCTTAACTCGATCTCTTTATCAAAATCTTGCTTCTGATTGTAATAATCTGCCACCTTATTCTTCTCTTCGACGGCCCTCTTCTTATTCTGGCTTCTGGAGAGGTTCAAGGAATTGTCAAAATAGGTGTCGGCCTCTTCGAAGGCACCTCCCTTCGCATAGGCCTCTCCAATCTTTGAGTTAAGATCTGTAATTTTTGGGGTGATTTTGTGTGCATTGGCTATGTCCAAACCTTTCTGATAATTGAACACGCTTTTCACAGCATCATCTATGGCCTTGTAATTGTCTCCCAAACCTTCATACACCTCTACCTGTTGATAGAAGGACAAATCCAGCTTAAGTAAGGATTTATATTCTGATATACTCTCCTGATAGTTGCTGTTTTGCATAAAAGCCCTGGCCAACTTTATCCTTGTATCTGCAATAGGGATGGCTCGGACACTTTCCTTATAATTTGAAATTGCGAGATCAGGGAGTTGCCAATAGAGATTGATGTCCCCCAGAGTCTCAAAGGCCATGGCATTTTGAAGGTCACTGGCCCGTTTTCCTGTAACCGATTCGAGTGCCTTGTTCACATAGTCTATACTTTTCTTGGCGTCCTTCTTAAGCGACAATCTAGCAGAATCTATATGTATTCTAAAATAATCTACAGTATCATTCCGAGATCG
>JBCBDM010000009.1:0-35831 GCA_038529705.1 Bacteroidota bacterium | reverse complement strand
TACAGGGTATTGCTTCTGGGTTCTTTGGATAATCTGGTATAGATTTTTCGAGCTTCTTCAAAGTTTTGTGCTTTGCTCAAGGTATGTAGATAGTCCGGAGTGGTCTCCGAGAAATAGGCCTGTGCCAGTTTCAATTCATCCTTGTAATTCCTCTCTTGTTCCGATAGTTTTACAGGTTGAGGTTCGGGTTCTTCTTTTAAACTGGCAGCCATTTTGGTTTCAATCAACATCACACCACCTACGCCTAAAGTTCCGTAGCGAACGGTAGCTGCCAAAGACCTCAAAATAGTCAAGCTTGCGATCGTGGACGGATCGATAAAATTAACGATGTTTTGGTCCACCGGAACGCCGTCCAATACAACCAGAACGGGAGTTGGATTAATTCCCTTGTTTTTCCGTAAGCTAAAAGAAAAATCCAGGCCGTTCCCTGAAAAGTCGATTCCCGGAATCTTTCTAATCACCGTTGTCATGTCCACATCAATGGGCGAGATGAATTGCGAGGCCACATTGTTGGCTTCATATCCTAAGCTCACACCTCTTTTTTTACCAAAGGCGGTGTTTTTAACCTCTTCCTCCTTCTTTTTGATCAATAAGACTTCTTCCAACAAGCCCATATCGGGTTTCAAAACCACTTCTATAATTGGATTGCCCGTAATGGTAACTTCTTCGGTTTCCTTGAAAAGAGCAGAGCATCTCAAGATATCACCTGGGCTGGCATCAATGGTAAAGGTGCCATTTTCATCGGTTTCAGTCTCTTTTAGACTATTTAATTTAGCAATGGACGCATTGGCAATGGGCTTGTTTTCTTCATCTACAACTACACCGGTAAGTCTCATGATAGGCTCCGGTTCGAACGATTGCGCCCCTAAGAGGATAGGACAAAGGAGCATTAGGAGTAGGAGGTTCTTCTTCATAGCTTCATATTTTAGACGTTAACTCGCTTAAAGCTAGTGAAAAAGCAATAGAATATTCTTAAAAATTTCCTATCATTTATAAATGAAGAGCTGGCCTGCCTAGTTAATAATTAAATGTCTTCAAGGTTCTTTGGAGTCTTTATGGGATGAGAGCTTTCCACTTTAAAACCAATGCAGGCCTTTTTCCTTACGCTCCAATGGCGCTGATAAGGTTCTCTAATGAAACCCATACCGCCATAGGCGCTCAGTGCAACCGAGAAATAGTGGGAATCCCCATAAATTTCTACTAGCTCAAGTCCCACAACTATGTCTTCACTGGTTTTGATGTTATATTTTTTCAGGTCGATAGTTTCCCAGCCCTTGGATTTAACAATGGTGTAGTAGATATCCTGAGTAAGGAGGTTTTTTTCGGGATTTCCTCCATCAAATTCATATATCTTTAGTTTTAATCTAATACTATCCGCTTTGTTCTGAAGTAGTTTGAAAGTAACATTCAAGAGTTTGGTATGTTTGTTTTTCACACGAATTACGGACGCAATTTCACCGCCCACAGCCTCTTCTCCTTCCCAGTATCCCATACCCGAGGCCGTGAAGCCATTATGTCCTATTATTTTTCGTTCCCTTGGAGGGCTTTTAATGAACACTTCCTCTAAGGAATAGGCGGTAGGAGTTAGGGTAATTACTTTTGAGTTGTCAATAAGACGTTTCAATTCTGCGAACTTGAGTTTCCTGGTCTCATAACCCATAGAGGAGATCTCAACCAGGTCTTTTTCTTGTACCCTAGAAATTTGATACGGTAAATTAAACGTACCGTCGTCATCCGTAACAGCACCCATTTGTTGTTGAATGAGATTGACATTTACCAGGGCAATGGGTTTTTGAGTATGGCTATTTACTATTTTGGCGGAAACCTGCCCAACGTTTTGACCGGTGCAGTAAGTGGTCACGACAACAGTGAAAAATAAAATGAAATGTTTCATACGTACAGATATTGAATTAAAAACTATACGTATTTGGAGAGGAACTTAGTTTAAAGGTAGGATTAATAGTGAAGAAAACCAATGAAATTTCCTCTTCATTCATAAAGTAAGGGGAGGAAGGGATCGTTTCTTAGGAACATGACAGACCTTAAGGCTTGGAAGATTGATTGATAAATCGATCCAAGGTCACTTTTTCACCGATCTGATTCAATGGGATAAACTTTACGGTCATTTCTTCATTTGGCATGCCGTAATTCCGATATAGCGTGTATTTCATTACGGAAGGGATATCGGTAGGAACCGCTCCCACAGGTTCTAGATTAATGAGCCACCGTCCGGGATCACTGTTGTCAATAATGAATTCTTTCATGAATACACCATCTTTAATTTCACGGTTCAGTAGCGGTTTGTTGTTAAAGGCGGTATGAGAAAAATTATAATACTTATTGTTGGGATTTACGAATTGCAATTCAAATTGGGGAGCAGGTTGGTTCCATTCCAGGACGATCCTAATATCCTGTTTATATTCCAGGGAAAGGAGCTCATTGGGAAGGCTTTTATAATCGATCTTTGATTTGTGGTTTTTGATGAGGTGTTGAAATTCATTAAGCAGCGCATCCTGAAGATGAACGAAGTCTACGTTGGGAATGGTATTGTAAAGCATCTGCTCGTAAAGGGACGCAGCTTCTTTGTAGTTACCGGTCTTTACATAGGCCTGTGCCAGATCCCTATAAGATTGAGCAAGTTCAGGTTGAAGGTTTACTATACGCTCATAGATCTGGAGTGATTCCTCATGCGATGCTTTCGCATCAAGTTTGTATGCCAGTACCTTCAGAGCTTTCACGTTCTCCGGGGCTAAAGCCAGAATATTGGAACGGACGGTTTGGGCGAATTTAGAATCCCATGTTTCAAAAAGGTTTGCCGCCGAGATAAAATAGTCAATGGTGAGGTTGTCTCCGTCCTTCAAGTGATCGAAATAGTTTTCCTTGGCATTTTTGAAAGAAACAGATGATTGGAGTTCAATGAGATTCTTTGAGTTTTTTAGCTTTGGCCGTGCCTGTTCCAAGGGGGGTATTTCTTCCGTGTAATCGTTCCCCTTAATAGTGATGTCTTCCGGCACTTTCTCTTCCGTGTAGTTTTCAACATATCCTTTCGTTTCAATTACTATAGCCCCATAGGCAGCTGCCTGTCCATATTTTAAAGTACTCAGGGCCGATTGGAGTAAGGTGATCTTTTCAATTCGTTGCGGATGAACATATGGCGGTTCTCCCCCTCCTATGTTTTGATCGTACACAATTCCGTCTAGCACAATCGCTGCATAGGTGGTCAAATTGAACGACGCAAATTCGAATTTTCTGAATTGGTATCGCACAGTCCCTAATTCATCCAGTTTAATGGCGTTTATTCCGGTACCCCAGTTGAGTATTTGCCACAGTTCGGTAAAGGATGGATTAATATCCTCCCCCTTGATTTGTTTTGCCATAGAGAATCCTACCGCATCCGGATTCTTTTTTCCAAAAGGCGTCATCACCAATGGCTTTTCCTTTATTTTCTTTTCCAGGTATACTTCGTCCAAAAATTCAAGGTCAGGCTGCAATTCAATATGAACTTTTCGGGTAGCAGTAAGTTCTATTTCCTTCGGTTTCATGCCTAGAGCCGTAACTTGAAGTACTTCACCCGGTTCCGTGGTAATCTTATAACTTCCATTGCTCTTCGAGACTGTTTCTCTGAGGGTCCCTTTAACACTGATTTGTGCGTTTGCTATCGGAAGGGAATCACCACTTTTAAAGACTACCCCGTAGTAATAGTCATCTATAGGAGCATCTCGATCCTTATATTGTGCCGCATCCTCAAGCTGATATAAAAGGTATTCCAAAGCTTTATTCGGACTCATTCTTGCGAGATTCAGATATACTCCGTTGGTTTCAACAGTTGAAGCCTGTAACTCCTTATGGGCGGCTTTGGGTAGAGTATTTACAACAAAGATTGGAGCGGATAATTGAGGGTCGAAGCTTCCAAAAAATGAATTTCCATCTGTGAAGGCAAGTATCACCGTATTATTTTCGACAGTCTCATTAAAGATATCCGTATAATTGGAAGCTCCATGGTAAGGCCCTTCCTCCAGATAATCGAATAGGTCTTTGCATTTTCCGTTAGTACAGCTAAAGGTTCTTTCGCCCTGAATTTTGTAATTGAACTTGGTTACTCTCACTTCCACATGGGAGATCTCCTCGAGGTATTTTTTAAGGAGTTTTAATTCTTCTTTTATGTCTCGATTTCGAAGATTGAACGAAGTATCCCAGAGGAGCGTGATAGCATCGGGTTTCGACCTCACTTCCAATTCGGTCTCAACTCCTTTGGCCGGAAAAGAACTGTTCAAACTAAATCCAATACCGGCTTTTTTATATACTTTCCATCGATCCTGACTTATCTCTCGAGTAAATGAAACGCCTCCATATGCCGAAGCGGCAATAGAGAAATAGATGAATTCTCCATATACTTCTACCAGTTCTAGACTCACAACGACATCATCATCTACATAGATGTTATACGAGTCTAGGGCAATGGTCTCCCAACCTTTTTTCCTGGAAATAGTATGAAAGATGTTTTGAGTAAGTAGGTTCTTACCCGGAATGCCGCGATTGTAATTGTAAACATTGACACGAACACGAATGCTATCCGACAAATTGTCGATGACCTTGAATTTAAGGTCATGCAATTTAGTATTCTTTTTTCGAACTGAAATCAAAGAAGCGATCTCACCTCCCAGTGCTTTTTCATTTTTCCAGTATCCCATATTACTAGCGGTAACATCTTCATTGCCTAAGATCTTTTTTTCCCGAGCGGAGGATGTAATGATCACCTCGTCCAAATTGTAGGCCTGCGGTTTGAGAGATACGATCACTTTGTAAGAATGTAGGCTTTCCAATTCATCTTTGGAGAATAGTACGGTCTCATATCCAATCGATGATATTCGCAATACATCACCAGCCCCTATTTTACGGGTTTCATAGGGCAACACGAAAACTCCGTTTTCGTTGGTGATCGTCCCTATGGCTTTATCTGTAAACCCTACATTTACGAAAGAAATTGGTGCTTTGGTTTGGGCGTCAATCACGGTACCGGATACAGAATTTACTTGCTGTGATAAAACTATAGAACTAACGGAGAAAAGCAGGGTGAAGAGAATCGTTTTCATAGCAAGATGTTTATGGTATGTTTCTGAAATGGCGAATTATTACCTAAAAATAATCATTATTCCTAGGAGTTACGACACATAGGCATCTCGGTTTATGAAAGGGGAGAAAAATGAAAAGCCCTCAACCTTAGAGATTAAGGGCTTTGCGAAGGATAATTCAAATATTTTAGTTGATAAAGTTATCCAGGGTAATCTTATCCTGGTATTTGTCCAATTGAAGGGTTTTCATCACTTTGGTCTCTTTGGGAGTGCCGTAGTTTTTAAACATGGTATATTTAAGAATCAACGGGACGTTATCATTATGCTGTCCTAAATATCTAATATTGACCATCCAGGATCCCTTTTCTCCATCATCAATAATGAATTCTTTCATGAAGAAACCTTCATCGATCTCATTTTGAAGCAATTCTTTATTGTTAAATGCGGTATGAGAAAAACTGAAATACTTCTTTTCAGGATTTACAATCTGAATGTCAAACTCCATAGCAGGGTGATTCCATTCCAGGACGATGCGGATGTCTTTTTTGAAATCCAGGGACAGTAATTCATTGGGGAGCCCTTCGTAGTTAATCTTAGACTTATGATTTTTGATCAAATGCCTGAATTCGTTGATCACAATGTCCTGCACCGGGGCAAAGTCTACATTTGGAATGGTGTTATAGATCATCTGACGATATAGGGTCGCCGCTAAATCATATTCCCCTGTCTGCGTATAGATGAGTGCCAGGTCCCTGTAGGATTGCAAATCCTGCGGCTGAACATTGATAAGCTGCTCATATATATATCGTGCCTTCTCTAATTCCTTATTTTTCTCATACTGAAAAGCCAGCACCTTCAGGGCCTTTACATTTCTTGGAGCTACCGCGGCAATATTGGAGAGAATATCACTGGCGAAACCTTGATTCCAACGCTCAAAATAGGGCGCCACAGTAAGGTAGTAATCTATGTTATTCTTCTCATACTTCAGCTGTTTATAATACAGTGCTTTGGCCTCCTCGAAAGAACTTGATTTTTCAAGAGTGACCAGGTAGTTTGATTTTCCAAGGTTGGAAGTTGCCTGTTCCAGGGTCGTCACGGTTTCGTCATACTCATTTCCTTTCACCAGAGCTGTGTTCTCTCGTTTCACCACTTCACCCGGATCGTAATCCTTGGTTTCTATGACAATGGCTCCATAGGCCGCCAATTGACCAAATCGGACCGTGGAAAGTGCCGATTTTAAAAGGGTAATGCTCTCTATCGTATTCGGGTCGATAAAGGGAACTCGCTGTGTTTGTTGATCAATAAGTAAACCGTCTAATACAATGGCAGGATATGTTTTTCCTGAGTTCTGAAACGAAGCATTGGCAGTTTTTCTGAAAACATATTTTTCATCGATACCTTCATTTCCTTCAATGATTACCCCCGGCATTCTTACAAGAATTTGTCGTAAAGAAGTATGATAAGGCTGAATATCCGCACTGGTAAATTTTTGCCCAAGGGAATAACCAACTGCTTCTCTTTTCTGGTTTCCGAAGGGTGTTTCAACGGTTTCCTCTGCTTTTCTCTTTTTCTGAAGTAAGACTTCATCGAGCAATTCTCCATCGGCCACCAGCGGGATATGGGTCTTTTTAGTATCGGTAAGAAGGGTGTCCTTGGTAACCATTCCCAAGGCACTTATTTCCAATATATCTCCAGCCTGAGCTGCAATTTTATATCGACCATTACTTTCTGTTTGAACTTCATTGAAGGAATTTTTAATCCTCACTACCGCTCCCTGAATAGGATTTCCGTCACTGTGTACCACTCCGTAATACATAGCCGCGGTTCCTTCTTTTACCGGGGGCGTGTAAGAATCATCTTCTATTTTGTTCAGCAGGTACTCCAGAGCATCTTGCGGTGTTCTGGCAGTTAGATCGATATAACTTCCTTCCGAGGCTGCGGCTACTTCTTGCAACAAGGCATGCTCTGCTTCCTTTTTACTATTCACGGTAAAGACCGGGATTTCAAGACGGGATTCCAAAGGTTCAAACACCGAAATACCATTCGTGAAAACAAGGACAACATCCGCTTTTTCCGAATTTTTATCAAGCAAGCCTGAGAAGTTTGAAGCACCGTTGTATTCACTGGTTTTCAAATAAGTGAATAACTCTTCACATCCACTATTACAGGAAAAATTCTTGCTTTCATAAATCGTATTGCTAAACTTGGAAACCGACACCGACACCGACCCGATGTTTTCCACATATAATTTCAGGAGTTGTAATTCCTTGTCGATACTTCTGCTATTAAGCTTGAGAGAAGTGTCCCATAAAATGGATATCTTATCGGGGTTCGGCCTAGGATCTTTGGTTTCAATAGCGCTATTATTTGCACTGTTCTGGGCGGATGATGTCATCGCCAGGGTACAGGCAACAATGAGAAAAATCTTTTTCATAGTAATTTTTGAATTCAAACTTCTTCTATTTTCAATAAAAAATTAAAATTAAATATAGGTTCAATAAAACACCTTAGTGTTACAAAATGTTTAACATTATTACCTTTAATCTTCACTAAAAAGATCCAATTGTGGGTTTTTGAGACGTAGAAAGTGGGTCTTGTCCAGGGTTCGAATCCGCCCGCCCTTCATGTACTTAGAACGTCCTAGTGCTATGGTGTCGCTTATTTGCTTCGCCAACACTCCCTCTCCTTTTATTCTTCGACCCCATTGACTATCATTGAGATTTCCTCCATGGCATTGGGCAATCTGATTGAGCAATTTATCTGCACGATCAGGGATGGTCTTTCGGGCCCAATCCTCGAAGATGTTCGCTATTTGCCCGTTAAGTCGAACGATCGTATGGGCAATGGACAAGGCGCCTAGCTCTGATACTCTTTTGATGAGCGGGAGGATCTCATGGCTGTTTAAGGAAGGGATGATGGGTGCCATCATTACATTGACCGGAATTCCATGAGAGGATAGGACCTCCACAGTCTTGAGTCTGTTTTTGATGCTAGCTGTTCTGGGTTCCAGTAAACGGCGGGTGTCTTCGGACAGAGAGGTAATGGAAATATTAACAAGGACCGTATTGATTTTAGCCATTTCTTTCAAAAGGTCAAGATCTCTAAGGATCAAAGAGTTCTTAGTTATGATCCCTGTAGGATGTTTCCATTTATGCATGACTTCCAGACATTTTCGGGTGATCCTCAGTTTTCGTTCTACAGGTTGATAACAATCCGTATTTCCTGAGAATACTATGGGGGTTCCCTCCCAATGCTTTCCCTTTATTTTTTGCTCTAAAAGTTGGGCAGCGTTCTTTTTTACCAGAATATTTCGTTCAAAATCAACCCCAGCACCATATCCCCAATATTCGTGGCTGTTTCTCGCATAGCAATACACACAACCGTGTTCACATCCCTGATAGGGATTCGCAGAAAACATCATTCCCACATCCGGGCTGTCAACTTTATTGACAAATGTTTTTGGGAATACTTCTATGTAGCGAGTTTGGTTGGAGTCTGCCAATTCTCCTTCAACTTCGCAAAAGTTCAGAAATTCATCCAGAACCTCATGTTCCAGGTTGAAAAATCGATTGTGTACTTTCTTTTGGGCACCTCGGCCTCGAATGGGTGTGGACATAAAAAAACTTTGAAGGAGGGAGGTCCTTCAAAGTTAGTTTAATATTTTGGATTATTTCCAATAAAAATTGGAAATAATCCATTTTATTGTACATTGAGCTTCAGGAATTGTTTTTTGGATTTTCTTCTTCCTATAAACACCATTTCATCCCCGTAATTGGAGGTAGAGATTCCTTGCCTTACAAAATAAGGAACTTCCGTGTCCTTATCATCTACGATGCTTTTAAAGGTATAGTTGCCGTCCTTATCGATCTTGATAGCATACAAATTGGATTTCTTGCTTTTCACTTGCTTAAATTCAATGCGATCGTTTCTTAGTTTTCTGATTTTATCCGAACAGTTAATGAAAAGGTACGTATCGTCGTTCACCATGGTCGATGAAAAGGAAAGGTATTCATAATTAATACCTCCGGTGGCTTGCCTTTTATTGATATTTCTCGCCCAAAGCAGGTCTCCGGCTGCGTTCATTCTAATGGATACGATGTCGTTATAGTGATAAATGGGGCGAGAACTTCCTCCATTCATTCCGGGATTGGTCCAGGTGATATAATGTTCTTCGGCATTAATCACTATATCTCCCTCAGGAGTGATAAAACTATTTCTTAGTGAAAGGTCCCGGAGTTCTTTATCCTTTAACTTCCCGTATTTTTCAGTGACAAATTCGGGGGTAAAGGGTTTAAAGCTTTTCGAGGTGATATCCATGGTGTTGGTGTCGATATTGAATCGGCAAGCACCTTTATATCGATAGTCATTTTTATCTGAGTAGAAGCCGGCACAGGAAATACCATTTTCTCCGAGGACCGTGAAGAGCGAACCAACGAATTTGGCGTCCGTTTTGAAGCTTACATTCTGCTGGTCTGTTGCCGTGATCTTGTGTAACTCGTAATGATAATTGGCCTTGCCCTTTTTCTTGCTTTTCTTTGAATTGTTCTCATAGACTTTCCCTAAAAGGTACACGGCTCCTGTTTCGTCATCCACATCGATGTTTTCGTACTCAAAAAGACGGTCTTTCACGTTTCTCTTGAACTCCTTTTCAAAGACCTTATTGAACTGTTTGTCATATACATAGAGTCTTTGTGTCTGCGTTTTTTTGTCCTTGATATCGAAGTTTACGCAAAAGAAGTTTCTATTGCTGGAAAAGGTAACTTCTCCCAAAGAATTAGAATCCGCCTGATCCCAGCCGTTTGTGATAAAGAAAATGCCAATACCAAAGCCAAAGTACTTTTTTACCTCACTTTCGTCTAAAGCAAGCAGCGTTTTCTTTTTGAAATCGAATGCATCCAAAGAGGATTCCAGTACGTTGTAATAGAACTTATCGGCTTTTTTATCGAGAACGGATTCCATGATAAAAATCTTCCCGTTTTCTACCATCATACCTTGAATTTGATTTTTGTCAATTTCCATTTCCGTCTCCTTCACCAGATTGAGGTCCTTATCGTAATGTTCTATATAGTAGCCTTTAGGGAGTCTCATCATACCTCCATAATAGGTTCTAATAGTTATAAAACCACCATTTCCGTCCTTCTCCGAGAACTCGAGACTGGTGTGTTTTTTGTTGTCTTTGAAGACTTTACTTGAAGTAGAGTTGATTGAAATATCCTGTGCCAGGATGGTTCCGGAAAAGACCAGAAGTAATAGGGTAAAAAATTGTTTCATCAATAGGTATTTTAGATTCAAGTGTCGAAAATACACTTTTTATTACCCATGAATGAAAGAAATATTTTTATTGTCCAGGAAATTCAGGTTTGCGCTTCTCGAGAAAGGCCTGAGTCCCTTCCTTGAAATCTGCCGTACCAAAGCATTTCCCAAATTCAGTGATTTCTGTATCAAACCCATTCTCGCCGTCTTCAAATCCAGCGTTTATGGCATTGATGGCAGCTCCAATGGCTACGCTAGAGTTACGTGAAATCTTATTTCCCAATTTTTGAGCCAACGGAAGTAATTCTTCTTGCGTGGTCACATGGTTGACCAAACCACAGTTAAGCGCCTGTTGGGCGTCTATCATAGCTGCTGTCATGATCAATTCCATGGCGCGTCCTTTGCCAATAAGTTGAGGTAGGCGTTGGGTTCCTCCATAACCGGGAATCACCCCGAGCGAAACTTCAGGCAACCCCATTTTGGCATTATCACTGGCAATTCTGAAGTGAGCTGCCATGGCCAATTCCAATCCGCCCCCGAGAGCAAAACCATTGATCGCCGCAATCACAGGAGTGGAGAGATGCGCCACAAAATCAAATAATAAGGCTTGTCCCTGGGCGGCCAGTCGTTCTCCCTGTGACACAGAGTAATCGGCAAACTCACTAATATCTGCCCCTGCTACAAAGGCCTTTTCTCCACTTCCCGTAATGATGATCACTCGGGTATCATGATCCTTGTCTGCTTCTTTGAAAGCATCGTGTAGTTCTTTGATAGTCGCCTTATTCAGGGCATTTAACTTGGAAGGTCTATTGATCGTGATGGTGGTGATACCATGGTCATAATGACTTAAGATATTCTCATAATCCATTGTGAAGGGGTTTTTGGGGTTAGGGAGTGCAAGTTAGGTAAAGATGCCACTATTTCAAAGGGAGTAAAGTGAAATCCTCCTACAGTTTTGGAAAGGATACGGCAAAGGTAGTGCCCTCATCTTCTTCCGATTGAAAAGTAATAGAGCCTTTATAGGTTTCCATGATGTTTTTCACCATGGCAAGTCCCAGTCCCATACCGCTGGTTTTAGTGGTGAACTTGGGCTCAAAGACCTTGTCCTTATTTTCTTCGGAAATACCCATTCCATTATCCTTAACGGTGATAAACGCCTCTCCATTCTCTGAAAATACTCTAACATCGATCCTGGGTTGCTCGGGCTGGCGTTGTTCAATGGCCTGGATGCTGTTTTTAATGAGATTGGTTACCACCCGAATAAGTTGGGTTCGGTCGAATTTGGAGATGATCTCCTCTTCTTCCGAAGTAAAGTAAATATAATCCTCATTAAAAATATCAAGGGCTAATTTGGCAATACGAACCACATTAAGGGTTTCGTCCTGTTGTGCGGGCATATCGGCATAGGTAGAAAAGGCAGAAGCTATGGAACTCATGGTATCGATCTGTTGGATGAGGGTGTTACTGTATTCCTCAAGCTTTTCATCAATATGGGGATCATCTGGGTCAAACTTTCGTTGAAAGCTCTGTACCGTTAGTCGCATAGGGGTTAGGGGATTCTTGATCTCGTGGGCTACTTGCTTCGCCATTTCTCGCCAGGCAGCCTCGCGTTCATTTGCTGCTAATTGAGCGGCACTGTTTTCCAATTCGTCGATCATACCGTTGTAGGCAACGACTAAATTGGAGATCTCCTGAGTAGTATTTTCATCCAACTCGATCTTTTTATTTCTTTTATCGAGTCGGGTTTCGGTTATTTTCTCACTTACCTGATTTAGGGAACGCGTAATATATTTGGATAAGAAGTAAGCCAACGCGATCGCCAGCAACAAGGTGAAGAAATAGGCAATTCCCATACGTTTCAGGTTCTCTTCCAGTTCCTTATTGATAAAACCGTCGTCTTGGATATAGGGTAGGTTCAAGATGGCCAGAGGTTTGAAGGAAACATCCACCACATAAAAATAGGAAGATTGGTATTTTTGACCCTCTTCTTCAAAACTTTCCAAATACCGTTTTTCTGTGGAGTTTTGAAGGGTGTCCAGCACATATTGTGGCAGTTTGGCATGAGAAGTATCCTTTAGGAAAGAGGCTTTGGACGATTTCAATAATTTGCCTTCAAGGTCATAGAAATAAATGTCCAGGCCATTAACGTCCTTTATTTCATAGATTTTATTCTTGAAGATAAGAGGGATCTTATCCGTTTCAACGGGGTAGGTGGTATTCTTTAGGACGTATTCAATGTTCTTGGTAATAGCTGTTTCCTTGCGTAATAACCGATCCCTGTGATAGTCCCGGGCCTCCTCTCTATATTGATAGACGGTCACAATAGCAATAAGGATGGACGCAATGACCACCAAAAGTAGCATCGATAAAAAGATTCGAAAACGTAAGGATTTGCTAAGCCTCATGTATAGGTTTTTCAAAAGGGAAGATAGCAAATATCAAACCAAACCTTGAAATTCTAAATGACAAATTCAAGTCGATAGGAAATAATTAGTTCCGCTCCCTAATCCGTTTGTAGAATTTATAACCCAACATGAGTAGGACTCCAAAGACCACAATTCCCGAGGTGCCGTAGATCCAGTTCACGGCGTTTTTCAGGATGACCAAAAAGACAATGGCAAAAAGTAGCAGGGTGGCACCTTCATTAAAGAGTCGCATAAAGTTAGAGGAATGGCGCACATCATCCTCCTGAAGTTGCTTAAAGATAAGGTGGCATTTTATATGGTAAATGATCAATAGGACAACCAGCCCCAGCTTTACTTGCATCCAGGTATCACTTATATAGAAAGGGCGAATGGCGAGTAGCCATATGGCAAAAGCAATAGCCAGGATCATAGAAGGCCAGGCGATGATGTACCAGAGCCGTTTGGCCATGAGCTTCAACTGGTTTCCCAGGATCTCCTTATCCGGAGAGGGTTTGTGAAAGGCTTCAATCTGATAAACGAACAGACGTACAATGTAAAACAATCCCGCAAACCAGGTAATCACAAAAATGAGATGAAGGGATTTTATATAGTTGTATTCCATAGCGAATTCCCGAACAGACGGGAAACTTAGTTTTGGGCAAAGATAATCTATCTGCTACTCATCCTCTTCCACAAAGAGATAATTCAAATTCTTGGCATTGAAGGCCGAGTTAAAAGAGGAGATCTCTTCTGAAACCAGCGTATCGAACTTCACCAGTTCGGCATTGATCTGTTGGGTCAATTCATCCTTAACGGCAATATCCTGTTGGGTGGGCGGAAAATCGTCCATGCCCACGAGGCTGTTTAAGTGCGCCAATTTGTTGGTTAAACGTATGGGGAAATTCAAAGGATCCTGTCCACTTCGATTCTTGGTTTGATAAAGTGCTTTTTCAATTTCGGAAAACTGTTCGCTCAAATTCTTGGCCTTTTCTACTAATTCTTTTACTTGTTCATTCTCCTTGTATTGCTTCTGGAATGCACCCAATTGCTCATTGATCTTTCGAATCTTTTTAATAGATTTATGTGCCTTATCTACCGTAGAATTGATATCGGTAATAAAGTCGAATTGTCGCTGCATTCCAGCAATATCGGCTTCGGCATTCTTATCTGGAGAGACGGTGAAAGATTGAGTTCGGACTTCGTCTTCCACCTGAAGCACGACTTTGTACTGTCCCGGTACCGCCTTCGGAGCATTGGTGCTTGCCCACCAAAGGATCATTCCATTGAGGCGCTCGGCGCCCTTTCCACGGGTGTCCCAGGCAAACATATTTGCCCCTTCCTCAACAGTTAATTTGTCTTTTTTGCTTTTTGTGCTAAAGGTTTTGATCGTGTCGTTTTTGCTATTCAGATAACTCAATTTAACTTCTTTATCCTTTGGATCTTCCAAATTGAAATAGGTAATGACCCCGGCAGGATGATTGGTTCCCGTGGTAAGAGAACCTTTTCTGCCATTTCCGCCCATCCGATAGGTTTCTTTGGGTTTGAAGAGATAGTTTCCTTTTCCTTTGGCATCGGCCAATTGATGCAGCACGGTGAGGTCATCGATGATCCAAAGACTTCGCCCCTGGGTGGCTACGATGAGATTGTTATCCTTCAGGGCCAAATCCGTAATAGGTACTATGGGAAGATTTAGCTGAAAGGGTTGCCAGTTGTTTCCATCATTGAAGGAAACGTACATTCCGGTTTCGGTCCCTGCGTACAGCAGCCCTTTTTTCGCCGGGTCTTCTCGTAACACTCTGGTAAAATGTTCTGCCGGAATTCCGTTGGTTATTTTCTTCCAGCTTTTCCCATAGTCGGTCGTTTTATATAGGTAAGGCGCAAAATCTCCGGTCTTGTATTTGGTTCCTGCTATATAACAGGTTCCGGCGTCGAAACGAGAAGGTTCAATGCTGTTAATCATCATCCATTCTGGCATTCCTTTGGGCGTAACATTGCTCCAGTTCTGTCCTCCATCCCTGGAAACATGCACAAGCCCGTCGTCGCTACCAGTCCATAACAAGCCTGGAGTAAGGGGCGATTCGGCCGCTGCAAAAATGGTACAGTAGTATTCCACCGAGGTATTGTCTTGAGTAATAGGCCCTCCGGACGATTTTAATTTGGAGGGATCGTTTCTGGTAAGATCCGGGCTTATTACTTCCCAGCTTTCACCTTCATTAGTAGTTGCATGCAAATGATTGGAAGCAGTGTACAATTTGTTGGGATCATGAGGAGAAAAGAAAATGGGGAAATTCCATTGGAAACGGTATTTCATGTCTTCGGCTCCATGCCCCATAGGATTGTCGGGCCATACACTTATACTACGTCTTGTTTTGTTTTGGTGGTTGTATCGTGTTAAGAAGCCGTCATAGCTTCCGCCATATACAATATCATTGTCTTCGGGGTCTATGGCAATATGGGCACTTTCTCCCCCTGCGGTAGACTCCCAATCGTCTTCATCTATACTCCAACCTTCGGTTCGGTGAGGGATCCTAATGGTGGAATTGTCTTGTTGGGCCACATAGATTCGATAGGGAAACGAATTATCCGTTGTCACTCGGTAGAATTGTGAAGTGGGTTGATTGTGATAGGTGCTCCAGGTCTCTCCGCCATCGTAGGTAACTTGTGCACCTCCGTCGTCTCCTATGACCATTCGATCCGGGTTCTCTGGCGCGATCCATAGATCGTGATGATCGCCATGCGGGGCATTGTAGGTTTCGTACGTTTTTCCTCCATCGGTGCTTTTATGGTAGCGTACGTTGAGTACGTAGATGATATCTTCATCCTTCGGGTCTGCATAAATACGCGTATAATACCACGCACGCTGGCGTAATTTTCGCTCACTATTGATCTGGCTCCATGTTTCTCCGCCATCTTCACTTCGGTAGACACCTCCTTTTTCTTTGTTTTCCACTATGGCCCATACGCGTTCACTGTTCACGGGTGAAACCGTTACTCCAATAATTCCCAGCGTATCTTTTGGAAATCCTTTATGGGTAGAAATCTCCTTCCAGGTTTCGCCACTGTCGGTACTTTTCCATAGGGCAGAACCATCGCCACCACTGCTTAAACTATAAGGTGTCCTACGCACATTCCAGGTAGAGGCATATAGAATTCTGGGATTATTCGGATCCATGATCAGGTCTACGGCTCCTGCATTTTCATTGGCAAATAATGTGCGTCTCCAGGTTTTCCCTCCATCTGTACTTTTATAGACTCCTCTTTCTTGCGTGGGTTTATAGATGTTTCCCAAAACGGCAGCATAGACAATATTATGATCTTTTGGATGCACAGATATCCTGGGGATATGTCTTCCTTTGGAAAGCCCACTTTGAGACCAGGTTTTTCCGGCATCTACCGTTTTCCAGATGCCATAACCCGAGGACACATTTCCTCGAACCGTTTTTTCACCACCTCCTACATAGATGACATTGGGGTCACTTTCGGCAACTTCAATAGAACCAATGGAACCACCAAAATATCCATCGCTCATATTTTTCCAGGTCCGTCCACCGTCTTGAGTTCTCCATACGCCACCTCCCGTAGCACCGAAGTAGAAAAGGTTCGGTTTGTTTGGGACTCCGGTTACGGCAGCACTCCGGCCACCCCGGAAGGGGCCTATGAGCCTGTATTCGAGAGCGTCGTATAGTTTTTCATCATAAGATTGCGCTTGTGTCTCAGTAAAAACACCAAAGCCCAAGGTGAGCAATAGGAGAGTAAGAAAGGTTGGAAGACGTTTCATGAGTTCGTTTTAAAAGAAATTAAAGATAATGATAATCCGAAGAATTACAGGGGCTGTGAAAATGAATAACCTAAAATTTCTTCCACATTGACGGAGTCTACTTGTTTGAATCGTTCATTCGCTTTAGAAACTGAGAATTCGGGAGGTTGTAGCCCAAGTTCCCCCGATTTTCGAATATAGTAAGACGACTTCATAGGATGTTCTGGATTCACAGCGTTGAAAATATGTCCGTATGCTTGTTGCTTAATGATCTCGATAAGAATATTAATACAATCATCCCTATGGATTAAATTGACAGGTGCTTTTCCTCCACTTAGATTTTCCCGCCCTGCCAGATAACGAGCCGGTTGTCTACTTCCGCCAAAAAGCCCGCCAAATCTCACGATACTTGTATTACAGGCAGAGGTAAAAAAGAGTTGCTCTACTTGAAATAATTGTCTGCCGGCTTCATTTTCGGGATGCGGTAGGTCTTTTTCGGTTACGATACCTTGATTATCCCCATACACCGAAGTACTGCTCACAAAAATGAGGTTCTTTACCCTGGCGGCTTCCACCTCGGTTAAAAAATGAGACATTTTCATGACGTAGTCAGAGCCTGTATTCCTCCGTAGTCCGGGAGGGATCATTACAATAAGATCATCGACCTCTTTGAGGAAGGCCCGAATGCTTCCTTGTACCCCCCATTCTGATAGGGTCACAGGGGACACGTCAAATCCATTCTTTTGAAGTATAGTTGCCTTTTCTAACTTGGTCACGCTGCCCCTTACCTTGTACCCCAGGGTCATTAAGCGCTGTGCCAGGGGCAATCCCAGCCATCCTAATCCTGCAATGGCTACACTTTTACTCATCGGCTAAAGGGGTTATGGTATCGCTCACTGTAGCTCTTAAGGCATTAATATCAATGTCCCTTTTAATCACAACCGCGTCTGTGGTTACAAAGGGTTTGGGCATCCTATCTTTGGGTCTTTTATTTACGGTAAAAGCCGGATTTTCCAGAAGATCCAGGGAATATTCCAAAACGCTGAACTTAGGGTCTGTTCCCTCAGGAATGGAGTATTTCACTTCAAGCGAATCTTGTTGTGAGACATTGTAATGCAGTAAGAAATTACTTTCTCTTTTACCTAAAACCATTCCTAAGCTGTCTTTTTTTACTTCCATGCCGTTATAGGTCATCGCATTGAAGGCTACCGTAGAGTCCGCATATAAACGAAGGATATGTACATCCCTCCTAGGGAGGATGGTAAAGGTAACTTCGCGATTGGTTTCGATCAAAGTATCCTTATCCACTCTCACGTCGAAGGGCGGTAGTTGGATGGGAGGAGCAGGAGCTGCAAAGGAATATCCGGTATTGTATTTACTACCCGCAGAGCTTGTTACATACTTGGCGGCTTCATCCGGATTCTCTCCCAGATACCCTTGTACCCATTCATCGGGTTGTTGATCATAGGTAACCCAATAGGACTGTCCTTCATTGGCATTCTGATAATACAACAAACTCGTGGGTTTTTGCTGGGTTTCGGAATAGCCACTATCAAAATGTGCACTGATAAAGAATCCAAATGCCAAGATGAAAAAGAAGATCGAAAAGAACCGCTTATATCGATAAAAGCCGAATACATGTAACATAAGGCCAAAAAGAAGCACTGTAAATGCGCAGCTAGCCACTAACATTTCGAGCCCCAGTCCCACTGGGAAGAATTGGATCAATGGGCTAAAGATAAAGATAGCCGGAACTCCGAGGAGTGCCATTAACAACAGGTTTGGTTTTTCTTGTTTCATCAAGATCCACAGAGCCAATAGTCCAAAAAGGACCGGAATAATGAAGAAAGCAGCTCCTTTAAGATACAGTGCTACTCCCGTATTGATAAGCAACCAAAGAAATAAGGGAGCCACATAGGCACTTGCAACATGGGTGATCTTAAATCTACGGTATACCATAAAAGTAATGGCTAGGGACAACACCACGAAAAATGCAATATAGGTGTGTCCATTGTAGGTAAAGCCATGGTCTATCTCATTGTATTGGGTGTATAATACCAATAGTAATTTCCATCCAAAAAGTCCTAGCAGTGCAGAAATGATCAAGGCCGTTATCAGGGCCAAAAATCCTTTTCCAATGGCCTTAGTCATGAGTCTTCCTTTTTTAATTCCGAAGAAGACAAGCACCATAAAAACTGCTATGGCCAAAATAAGCATAGGGAAGATCCACGAGAAGGGATAACTAACCATTTTTATGATGGGAAAGTTAAAATATACATCATCATCTTCACTTTTAATGTTGGAAAGGTCGGCATCTGCAAAATGATGTAACAAAGGAAGTAGATAGCTTCCTTGATGTTGTAGGGTGTTGCGATCCAAATTATCATAACTATCGTTGGCAGTATGGTAATCGAAATGATCGTCTATAAATGCAAAAAACAGTCCGTCGATGTCACCGTCTTCTCGAAGTACCGTAGAATCTGTATCATTTGGGAGCATTTTGTAAATACTGTACATAAGAGAGGAAGCGACAGGATATTGAACATTACCTTTAATAAACTCCTGTATGATATTGTGATTTCCTTGATTGCTTTCCAGAATCATATTCGAGGGTCCTCCACTTCCGCGGGCTTCAAAGTTGAGGGCTAGGCGAACATCTTTTGCCCATTCATGCTGATTCACAAAAAGATCGGCACCGTCGAGACCGATTTCTTCCGCATCGGTGAATAGAATAATAATATCGTTCTTAGGTTGTTTTCCAGTCGCCTTGAAGGCACGAATGCTTTCCAGGATGGTCACAACACCACTTCCGGCATCACTGGCACCGTATGAAGGGACTAACGCACTATCGTAATGAGCAAATACAAGCAAGGCATTTCCGGGTTCTGTTCCTTTGATACGGGTTACGATATTTATCGGTTTTATCAGACCACCCCAGTCGTTGTAAATGAACCCTTCTTGAGTGTGGGGAATTAATCCCAGTTTAGATAATTCCTGCATGAGGTATTCACGAACTCTCTGGTGTTCGTCATTGCCAATGAAGTGGGGAGCTTTGGAGATTTCTTTTAAGGGAACAAGCGCACGCTCCGCGGAGAATTCAGTTTCGGGAATCGTGTCCGGAGCGGCTTCCCGTGGCATTAGACTGTAAAAACTGTAATAGATAAGACCTATGATAAGGAGTAAGGAGCCAAAAGCTTGCAATCGTTTCATTACGGTATGAGTGTTTTTTTGAATGGGTTAGTTTGAATTTGCCACGGATCGTTTTGAAAGGAAAACAAAAAAAGCAAGTGGCACATGTTGTTAGGAATTGTTTGGTCTTTTAAAAGTACGGATTATTGTTGAATTGCTAAGAAGGCGTCTCACTTAGGAGATAATGCCGGTATTCGAGGAGTATTTTAACGTTTGTTCTTAGTATTTTTCCATATCTTTAAGAAGCTAAAAACCTAACAATATGGGAATTAAAAGTTATATAGGAAGAAGAGTCAAGCCCACAAAAGGATCTTCTGAGAATATCAAGGTATCCGATTATATGAGTACCAATCTGGTGACCTTTCGTCCGGATCAGTCGGTCATGGAGGTTATGACCACCCTCATTAAAAAGAAAATATCGGGAGGTCCAGTGGTGAATGAAAAGAATGAGTTGGTCGGGATTATTTCTGAAGGAGATTGTATGAAACAAATAAGTAATAGTCGATATTATAATCAACCCATGGAGGACGTTAAGGTAGAAGAGCATATGGCCACCGAGGTTGAAACTATTGATGGAGAAATGAATGTGTTCGATGCGGCAGATCGGTTTCTCAATTCCAGGCGCAGACGTTTTCCCATCGTCCGGGAAGGCAAATTGGTCGGCTTGATTAGTCAGAAGGATGTTTTAAAGGCAGCCCTTCAGTTAAAAGGAAATTCCTGGAAGTAGGACTATCTTACTTTGGGTTGTGTCGCTTTTTTTAGGTCGGTTATTAACAGCTTGCGATCTTTATTTCCTGAGATACTTAGGATTTTGGAATAATGAAAGCCTTCAATGGGTTCACCCAGCGATTTCCAATTTCCAATTCCTTTCACCGCAATCCTCTCATCCAGTTCAATAATGCCTTCTTGGTAGCGCATGGTCTTATTAAATCCAAAAAAACCTTTACTGCTAATACCGTTCTGTTGTAAAAAGGCTTCGAGTCGGGGGGTAGGGTCATTCCAGGTTCCCGAAGTTTTCTTGTGATCTTTGTCTAGATAGATCTTTCGAAAGGCTTGTGACCCATCCATTTTTACCATAGCCATTTCTCCTTGAACTTCAATAAAAAAATCCTGAGTTCTCGTTTGATCAATCACTGTATCCCAGCCATTCTTACCCCTTTTTTTGAGAACCAACACCTGATAGAACAGGCAAGGTCGACCACTTAAGGGAGCAACCAGTGGTTCTTTAACATTTTTAGCTTTTCCAATGATCTTGACGTATGCATCGTTTTGTACTCTGGAAATAGAGGTAGCATCTACCTTTTTCATGGCGCGTAAAATGATATTCTTTGGGCTAAAAAAGTAAGAAATCCCAATGATGAGAAGAACGGCTCCAATCATGATAAAGGGTAAAAAAACCTCCATAATTACTATGATTAATCGATATAATTATTGTTTAAAATCACTGATAAGAAAATGTTAGGATTCTCTTTTCACCAGCAAATAGATATCATTATCCAGAGGAAGATAGGCCTGATCATAAACGTAAAAATACATATCTCCTTTTTTAGTGGTATAGGTCCCCGTACAATACTCGAAAAGGAAACCGTGTTTTATGAGACTATTCTTGCTTACTTTGGTCTTGTCCTTGGTATTTAACGCCTCTAAAATCCTGTGGTTCTTTCGCAGTCTGTTATTAGTGGTTCTAATGATATTCTTACTATCCTTATTTAGAGCATTATTATGAGCATTGCGGCAGGCGTCACTGCAGAATTTCTTATCTGCGCGGCCTATGATCTTTTCACCACATTCAGGACAGGATTTGTTCATGTATTATTATTTTGTTTCAGATGAGTCATTAGAAAGTGAAAAACGATACACCGCCTCAAATTTAAAAAAGAATCCGCCATTTATGGTAGGGTTTAACTGAGTTCTGTTATCGCCAAAACCAAAGGCGGAAACTCCAATGTCTATTTTTTCATCCTTTCTATAAGCCTCATAATCGCTGGTGGAATACCCCAATTTACCACGAAGCAAGACACTCTTATTAAAGGCATTATATTGCAGGTAGGCCGCAAAGTCTAGAGAACTCATGTCTATGTAAACATTCGAATTATCCTGATTTATATTAAAACTTCTGCCAATTCCGATATAATCCAATCCATAGGTTAAGACACCTTGAGTGTAATTAATGTCCGCAGCAATGGGAAGTGACATATCCATTTCAAACTGTCCGGACGGGCTTAGGTAATACCAGCCAAAAATAGGAGTGGTAAAAGGACCAAAAGCTTCTGTGGTTGCATAAAAGCCATACCGAAAAGTAAGATGGTCACTTCTCTTCTGTTTTAACAGGGCGATACCTCCAAAGAAGAAATCATTACCGGAAATATTTACATAATCTGAAGCAATCTTGGGGAGCAATACTATGGTACTACTCCAGGTGTCATTATAAGTGGTAGCTAATCCTAGTTTTAATGTTGTGCTTTTTAGTGAAGCGAAACCATCTTCGTCGAATCCCGCTCTGAAAATGTCTAAATCGTTGTCGGGAAAGATCTGGACTTTATTGCTGCTGAACAGCACTCCTGTGATAAGGGCATTCTTTTCGTTCAGGACTAATGGAAAGGTAAGGTCTGCTTCCAGGAAATCGATATGGGTATCCGGGGACCGAGGCACTTCAAAATCATTGTTGAAGGTTTGTCCATAGCCTATTTTAAATAGGTCTACATAATTCTGAGCCATTCCGAAGAAAGGGAAAAGCAGAAGAACGATAAAAAGTGATTTTCTCAAACAGTTAGTTGTTTGAGTTAAAGATAGAAAATTTGTGTTAGTAAAACGGTGAGTAAAATTTTTCATCGTGGGAAAATTCGCATGAATAATCCGCCTATCTTTGTCAAAAATCTTAACACATGAAGACACTCAAAACCCTACTTATTTTATTTATGACCGCCTCGGTACTCGTTAGTTGTAAAAAAGACGACGATGGAGGAGATAATGCTTTTTTACTTTCAAACGAAAACTTGTCCGGAACCTATAATTTTACGCTGTTAGAGGTGAATTCCGACCAAACGATTGAAGTTAACGGGATTCCCGTAAGCTCGAATATCAATGTAGTTGGTGACACCTTTCAGGTTGATTTCGTTTTCAATGCCAATGGAACCTATACGGCAGAAGGACAGTATCGGATAACAACCACGGTAACAGTAGCCGGGCAATCCGAGATCAGTACGGAGATCATTGTTTTTGATGAAAGTGGAGACTATACTTTGGATGCAAACAATCAGACCATAGAATTCTCGACACCTACAGACAGTTTCACCTCCGGGAAGTTCAATATTACCCTTTTCAATGAGAACCAATTCCAAGTGGAACAGATCGTATCCCAAACGATACAGGGAGTGGATACGGACACTGAAACCCGGGTGCATTTTGTAAGAATTTAAATACTTGCTTCAAACGTATAATTTAAGGCGCCGCTCAATTTTGAGCGGCGTTTTTTGTAATCCTTTAAGCATCTGTTAATTTCCCCTGTTATAGAGGGACTTCTATGGGCTTTTTCGCCAAAATTTCTTACTTTCGCATCCTTATTTCAAGATAACAACCTATGAGTACGAAATTTAAGGAATATAAGGGGTTAGACCTTCCCAAACTCGCAGATGAGGTGCTGGATTTTTGGAAACGTGAGAACATTTTCGAAAAGAGTATTTCTATTCGTGAAGGGAACGATCCTTTTATATTTTTTGAAGGCCCACCATCGGCTAATGGCTTACCCGGAATCCATCATGTGATGGCCCGTGCGATTAAGGATATCTTTTGCCGTTTTAAAACGCAGAAAGGATACAAGGTAGATAGGAAGGCAGGGTGGGATACCCATGGATTACCTATCGAACTGGGCGTGGAGAAGGAACTTGGAATTACCAAAGAAGACATTGGCAAGAAAATTTCCGTAGAAGAATACAATGCCGCATGTAGAAAGGCAGTGATGCGTTACACGGACGTTTGGAATAAATTGACGGAGCGAGCGGGCTATTGGGTGGATATGGAAGATCCATATGTCACTTATGAGCCAAAGTATATGGAAACGGTGTGGTGGCTCTTAAAACAGATCTATAACAAGGATCTACTCTATAAGGGTTATACCATTCAACCGTACTCTCCGAAAGCGGGAACAGGATTGAGCTCTCACGAGTTGAATCAGCCGGGAACGTATCAGGATGTTACCGATACAACGGTGGTAGCGCAATTTAAAGCCATAGAAAATACATTGCCGGATTTCCTGAAAGACTTCGGAAGTATACATTTCCTGGCCTGGACGACAACGCCTTGGACCTTACCCAGCAATACTGCGCTTACCGTTGGACCCAAGATCGATTACGTGGTAGTGAGAACCTTCAACCAATATACATTCGAACCTATTAATGTTATCCTTGCCAAGAACCTGGTTGGCAAACAATTTACCGGTAAATACGAACAGGCAGAAGATGAATCTCACCTTGCTCATTATTCCGAAGGGGATAAGAAGATTCCATTTTACATAGCTAGTGAGTTCAAAGGAGCCGATCTGGTGGATATTCGCTATGAGCAATTATTGGCCTTTGCCTTGCCAAATGACCAACCGGAAAATGCGTTCCGGTTGATCTCAGGGGATTTTGTAACTACCGAAGATGGTACCGGAATCGTGCATACTGCTCCTACTTTTGGGGCAGACGATGCCAAAGTAGCGAAGGAAGCTACGCCCGAAGTGCCACCGTTGCTTGTAAAAGATGAAAATGGAAACTTGGTTCCTTTGGTAGACCTACAAGGTAGGTTCCGGCCGGAAATGGGCGAGTTTGCCGGAAAATACGTGAAGAACGAGTATTACAATGATGGCGAAGCACCGGATAAGAGTGTAGATGTGGAGCTGGCCATCAAATTGAAGATAGAAAATAAGGCCTTTAAGGTGGAAAAATATGTGCACAGTTATCCCAATTGCTGGCGTACCGACAAGCCGATCTTATATTATCCGTTAGATTCCTGGTTCATCAAGGTAACTTCTTTTAAAGACCGTATGCACGAACTAAACCTGGGGATTAACTGGAAGCCTAAGGCCACTGGTGAGGGCCGATTTGGAAACTGGCTCGCAAATGCCAACGACTGGAACCTCTCTCGTTCCCGGTATTGGGGGATCCCACTGCCTCTTTGGCGTACAGAAGATGGAAAAGAAGCCCTGTGCATTGGTTCTGTGGAAGAGTTGAAAGAAGAAATGGCGAAAGCAGTTTCGGCGGGATTCATGAGTGAGGATATCTTCCAGGATTTTGTAGTGGGAGACTATTCGGAAGAAAACTACAGCAAAGTAGACTTACACAAGAACATCGTGGATGAAATCGTATTGGTTTCTCCTACCGGGCAGCCTATGAAACGAGAAGCAGACCTTATCGATGTTTGGTTCGATAGTGGTTCTATGCCTTATGCACAATGGCATTATCCTTTCGAGAATAAGGAAAAGGTAGAAGAGGTTTGGCGCAAAGCCGATTTCATTGCTGAAGGAGTGGATCAAACGCGAGGATGGTTCTACACACTGCATGCAATCGCCACCATGATTTTTGACGATGTGGCCTATAAAAATGTAGTGTCGAACGGTCTGGTACTGGATAAAAATGGGCAAAAAATGTCCAAACGACTTGGGAACGCTGCCGACCCATTTGAAACCTTGGATACCTATGGCCCGGATGCGACTCGATGGTATATGATAAGTAATGCGAATCCCTGGGATAATCTGAAGTTCGACCTGGATGGAATTGCAGAGGTACGCAATAAGTTCTTCGGTACCCTTTATAATACCTATAGTTTCTTCAGTTTATATGCTAATCTGGATAATTTCGATTATTCCGAAGCGGATATTCCATTGGAAAAACGTCCGGAGATTGATCGTTGGATTCTTTCAGAATTAAATACACTCATCCAAACAGTGGATGAAGCCTATAGTGATTATGAACCCACCAGGGCGACTCGAGCCATTTCTAATTTTGTGCAGGACTACTTGAGTAACTGGTTTGTGCGCTTAAGTAGAAGACGTTATTGGAAGGGGAGTTATGCAGAAGATAAAATATCGGCTTATCAGACCTTATATACTTGTTTGGTAACCATAGCCCAGTTGGGAGCCCCAGTGGCGCCATTCTTTATGGATCGTTTGTATAAGGACCTAACGGCCGCTACGGTAGGAGAAAGCGAGGAATCTGTTCACTTAAGTAACTTTCCGGAGGCAAATGCGTCTTACATAGACAAAGCGTTGGAACACAAAATGCAGCGAGCTCAGACAATAAGCTCATTGGTTTTATCGTTGAGACAACGCGAGAAGATCAAAGTGCGTCAACCCTTGCAAAAGGTGATGATACCGGTACTTGATGAGGCTTCAAGACGTGAAATAGAGGCGGTTTCAGATTTAATCAAATCTGAGGTGAATGTGAAGGAGATAGAATTGATAGATGAAGGATCGGGAATTCTGGTAAAACAAATCAAACCGGATTTCAAGAAATTAGGGCCTCGTTTTGGCAAGGATATGAAGGCGATAGCGGCTGTAATTCAGCAGTTTGGACAGGAAGAAATTGGCACTTTAGAAAAAGACGGTGAAATTTCTATTTTGTTTAACGAAAAAAACGTTACATTAACCCTCGATGACGTAGTCATTAGCTCTCAGGATATTGAAGGTTGGTTGGTGGCAAATGCAGATGGCGTTACGGTGGCATTAGATGTTACCATAGATGAAAACCTTAGGAATGAAGGGATTGCGCGAGAGTTGGTCAATAGAATTCAGAACCTACGTAAAGACTCTGGTTTTGAAGTAACGGACCGTGTGGAGGTGACACTCCAGGAAGATGAAAACCTGAAAACTGCTGTAGAGCAGAATATAGCTTACATTAAACAAGAAACCTTAACAGAGATACTGCAATTTGAATCGGAGGTGGAAAATGGAACGGAAATTGCGTTCGATGGTATTGAGACTAAATTGAGTATAAAAAAACATTAGAAAAATGTCCCAGGAAGTAAAGAATCGATACAGCGATGCTGAATTGGAAGAATTCAGAGTCCTGATCCAGGAAAAGATTGAAAAGGCCAAAGAACAATTGGAATTGATCGAAAGTGCCTACAAGAACGACAGTAACAACGGTACAGATGATACGTCTCCTACTTTTAAGGCCTTTGATGAAGGAAGCGAAGTAATGAGTAAGGAAACGTCTTCTCAATTGGCCATTCGCCAGGAGAAATTTATCCGTGACCTCAAGAACGCTTTAATCCGTATTGAGAATAAAACCTACGGGATTTGCCGTGTTACAGGGAAATTAATCAATCCGGAACGTTTGAAATTAGTGCCGCATGCTACTTTGAGCATTGAGGCAAAGAATATGCAAAAGTAATCGGTTTCCAATTTTACCAGAAAGTGGGCCGGTCGAAACTGTCCTGATGAAAGTCGGGATCTATGATAAACTATACCAATAATGTACCCTAAGCATGGTTGTTTAGGGTTTTTTATGATAAACAAAGTCCTTCATATTTTCTTATTTCTGTTTATTATACAGTTGGGTTATTCCCAAAAGATTACTGAAAAATCTTGGGATTCCGGAGAGATACAAAAGCTTTGGATCGAATCCAATGTAGTTTCCATGATCCGAATAATTTCGGAAGATACCACCTTGATTTCCCTAACAGCACGTATGGAGGGTGAATATAGCGAACAGGTACTTGTTACTACGAGAGAGGAAAACGGTACTTTATCATTACAAACCGATTTTACGCCATTTTTTAAACAACCTAATGATAAATTGGCCGCGCACAAAGTATTCTCTGTGGAATTCGATCTGGTCATCCCTAAAGACCTGGAAGTTGTTATTTCTTCCGAAGGTGCGTCCTTGGAGACCAGCGGTGAAATCCGATCCATTAAGGTAGTTTTGGCGAAGGGAAATTGTAGTTTCAAGGATTTTCTGGGAAATGCAGAAGTGTTTACTGAGGCTGGGAATATTGAGGTTTTCGCTCAGGACCAGGTAAAGGGAATAGCAGAAAGCCAGAACGGAACCGTAAAAAACGACCTTTTATCCACAGCGAAATACATGGTAGAGGCCCGAAGTGTTAACGGGGATATAAGATTACTGAAAAGCCAATAATAATTTTTTACCTTCGCCGTCAAATCCATATGTATACATGTCTTTAAAGAACGCAATTCTCATTGTACTACTTGTTTTGGTAATTGATCAGGTTTCCAAGATATATATGAAAACCAGTTTTCAGTTGAACGACGGAATAGAAGTTTTGAATGGCTGTTCCCCGGAGGACGGACAGTCATGTCAGCCTTTATTTGAACTCAGGCTGGTTGAGAACCCAGGGATGGCGTGGGGCGTTGAGATTCCTAAATGGTTAGGCGGGAAATTAGCGTTAACTATTTTTAGAATTTTTGCTATTCTTGGTATTGCTTATTGGCTTTGGGATGCTGCGAGAAAGCACGCTCCAAAAGTATTGATGATCGCAGTGGCCCTGATCTTTGCAGGTGCTTTTGGAAACATCATCGATTCTATCTTCTATGGGGTTATTTTTGACGATAGTTATGCTCAGGTGGCAAAAATATTTCCCGAGCAAGGTTATGGTAAGCTATTCCATGGTAAAGTGGTGGATATGTTCTCCTTTTCCTTCTTTAATCCGGTATTCAATGTGGCAGATTTCGCCATAAGCGTTGGGGTGGGAATATTAATTGTCTTCAATAAGAAGGCCTTTCCCAAGAAACAAACAGTATCCGAAGGGGAGGTGGAAGAAATGTCAGAAATTGATTTGATCGATTAAGCAGTATGCTTGACGAATAAAGCTTCAAATTCATCCATATTCACCGGTTTGATAAGATAGTCAGTAACGGCAGAATAAGACTTGGCCTTCGCCACATCGTAAGGGTTAATCGAAGAACTCACAATATATAGCGTGGTTTTTACGTCAGAATTGGTTTTGATCTGAGTAAATTCGTTTAAAAACTTCCATCCATCCATTACTGGCATGTTAAGGTCAAGCAAGATGATCTCCGGGAACTCGTTTTCAGAAAGATGTTCCATGATGGGTCTGAAGTACTCCAAGGCTTCCTGACCATTCTTAAAGATGAGAAGGTTTTCCGATAATTTTTTAATGTCAATAATCTTCTTGATTAAGTTGATATAGACATCATCATCATCGATGATACAGGATAACTTAATATGGGGTTTGGCGGTCTTCAATTTTTGTTTGGTTTGTCCGGTTAAAACTTAATGGTGAAGGTAGTCCCCACATTCACTTCACTTTGTATTTCTATAGAACCTTGTAAGGTTTCAATCTGATTCTTAGTAATAAAGAGACCAATTCCAACGGCTTCTTTATCATTATGGAAGGTCTGATACATATTAAATACGCGATCTCCATGTTTTTCAAGGTCAATACCCATTCCATTATCCTTAATCATTAAACAGGTCTGTCCATCTTCTGTAAAGGTACAAATATCTATCACGGGTTCCCTATCCGGATGGCGATATTTTATAGCATTGGTGATGAGGTTGAGGAATATACTTTCCATATAGGAAACAATGTATTGTATCTCAGGAACTTCCGAAAAATCAGAAAAAATTTCTGCTCCGGTATCCTCGATCAATCTGTTGATGGAATGTAAAACGGTTTTTAGTACTTCATCGAACTGAAGCACTCTTTGTTCATCGAGAGATTTGGACTGCGCCGTTACAATCTCATTCAAATGATCTATGGTATCGTTCAAACTCTCCGAAATATCGTAGAGGCTGTGTTTTAATTCTTCCTCCTCTTCCTTGGAGTTCAAGGATTTTAAGAGTTCTAAGGTAAGATGAAGATTACTGGCATGCGATCTCAGGTTGTGGGAGACGATATGCGCAAAGTTAAAGAGCCTGGAATTCTGAGACTCGATCACCTTTACAGAGGCTTCTAGCCCAATCTCTTTTAGTTTCTCCTCATTGATATCCTGAAAAACCCCCTGGATGCCATATATCTCATTATTTTCATCATATACGGGTCTGCCAACCGCTCTTGCCCAGAACTCTTGCCCATCGTAGGTTTTCATCTTGATCACAATGGAGAAAGGAGTCCCCAGACTACAGGCCATAAATGCTTCCGCAGCCTTTTGTTTTTGATCGTCTGTATAGAAATCCAAACCATTCCGGATCGAAGGTCTGTAATCCTTAGGAGTATTTAGGATTTTCCGACATTGCGGGTCGAAGAAACTTTTCTTTTCTCTGAAATTCACACTCCAGCCTCCAGCACCTGTGAGCTGGGCAACATCCTTGTAATAAAAATTATTAAAGGGACTTTCGTCTTTGGAAATAGAGCGCTTATCCTTCAAGAGATTCTTGTTTCTCTTTTGAGCCAAAAAATTCATTCACATAAGATTTGGGACTGGCAAGATAGATAAAAAATAATAAAAAGCCCTGAAATCAGTGTTTTACCCCCGAAATGTAATGGGAAGATTATAGCAAATGTAACTACGATTTAGAAAATATAACTCCTTTCAGGTGTCACGCAATAGTGAAGTGGAATGTCACTCGCTGCTGAAGGAAGTTTTTTTTCGGCTTCAAAGAAGGAGAGGCCAACAAATACAGCATCCTTCTTGCATTGACCTAAAAAACGATCGTAGAATCCTTTTCCATACCCTATTCTTTGTCCTTCCTGGTCGAAGGCCAATAGTGGAACAAAGACAACCTCCACCTTATCCGGGCTAAGCGTAATACCTTCGTCCGGTTCCGGAATGCCATAATTCGATACGGAAATAGGTGTGTTTTCCTGAAGTAGGTAATGTTTCATCTCATGAGTTGAAAAATTAGCCTTGGGAACAACAATACTTTTATCTCTTCCGTAGAGGATATGAAGCAAATACTCTGTATTGATTTCCTTTTTTTCCGAAATGCTCAAAAAGATATGATAGTAACTATAATCCCAAATAGGAAGGGCCAATGAGCGGTTCGCAATGGCCATACTCATTTCCTCAAGGGATTCAGCGTCTATCTTTTCTCGTCGCTTATGATATTTTTTTCTGAAGCTCTTTTTGTCCATTACAATACTTCCGTGGATACATGAAAAAGTGCATCCCCCTGGTAGACAAGTGGAGCCTCATTTACATTGAAGACATACCCCTTATTGTTGGCCTTAATCCAATAATGAACCTTTCCATAGGGGTCGGTTATATGACCCATTACATCCCCTTTGGAAACTAAACTTCCCACTTTTACGGCCGATTTGAACATCCCCGATGCATTGGCCCGGATCCATTTACTATGATTAATGGTTACCGAAGGTTTCTTAGGAGAGGAAACTTTGAATTGCGAACGAAGCATCCCAAGTCGATGTAAAATTCGCTTTGAGCCATTCACTCCTGTATTACTTACCACAGCATCAATGGAGTTCGACTTCCCTCCTTCAAAAAGAAGTAAAGGAACTCCTTTCTTGTCGCAAGCACTTCGGAAGGACTTTTTTAAGTTTTTGGAATGCAGTATAAAAGGGGCATTGAAGGTTTCTGCCAATTCCCGCAGTACAGGCCTGTCTTTTTCAATCCTAATATGAGGGGCGTTGAACCTGCTGGAACCACCTGTATGAAAATCAAGGCAGTAGTCTACATGCGGGATAATATCATTCATGAGTTGATAGGCCACCCGCCCTGCCAGGGAGCCATTCTTACTGCCTGGAAAAGACCTGTTAAGGTCTCGACCGTCTGGGAACTCTCTTACCTTTTGAAGAAATCCAAAAATATTAATGATAGGGATGCAGATAATGGTACCAATTTTCGGCTTATTAATACCTTTGGAAACCAGTTGCCGCACAATTTCTATCCCATTTACCTCATCGCCATGAATGCCAGCCGTAAACAATACGGTGGGACCTTCATAAAGGGAATGCTCCACAATGACAGGGACTTCAATAGGAGTGTTGGTATGCAATTTAGCAAAGCTGAAATTGAGTTCATGGGATGTTCCCGGTTGTACCTTTTCTCCTAAAAGTGTTATGGGTAAGGCCTTCTTTTTGTTCTTCGTCATGTTCTTTTATTGCGCTCGATATAATTTATGATCTTTCCTGCAACATCAATTCCTGTTGTGGTCTCTATACCCTCTAAGCCTGGGGTAGAGTTCACTTCCAATACCATAGGGCCTCGTTTAGATTGCAACAAATCTACTCCACAGACACCCAGCCGTAATGCTTTGGCAGCACGCAAAGCTATGTTTTCTTCTTGATAGGTCAATGTTATGGCTTCCGAACTCCCTCCACGATGTAGATTCGACCTAAACTCTCCTTCCCGGCTTTGGCGTTTCATAGAGGCTACCACCTTTCCATCTACGACAATAGCCCTGAGGTCCGCTCCATTGGATTCGGCAATGAACTCCTGAATAATGAACCTTACCTTGGCGGCTTTCAAGGTTTCAATGGTGGATAAAGCAGATTGATAGGTCTCGGCCAAGATAACTCCCTGACCATGTGTGCCTTGCAATATCTTTATGATGACAGGTGCACCTCCAAATTGATCCAATGTATGCGAGATGTCGTAGGCATTTCCCAACGTGGTTCTTGGAATAGCTACTCCAGCCTTGGATAGTATTTGAAAGCAAGTCCATTTATTGCGGGACTGTAAAATAGGTTCGGCCTCAACAGCACAAAATACACTCATGGATTGGAGGTGCCTAACCAATGACGAACCGTAATAGGTATTGGAAGCTCCTACTCTGGGGATCACAGCATCCAGATCATCCACTCGTTCATTGCAGTAATAAAGTACAGATTTCCCATTTTCTATGGCTAGGGTACAGTGAGAAGGCTCTAATACCTCCATGGTATGATTTCTTGCTATTCCCGCCTTCAGAAGGCTCTGGGTAGAGTAAAGATGTTCTCCTTTGGAGAGTACAGCTATGTTCATTCAATGATGCTTAGTTATTGCAATTTAGGAAAAAAGTAAAAAGCATATCTGAAGAAGTCATAAGTTGAAGGAAATTAACAATTAATTGACCTGTTTGTAGTTCTTCAGAAAAGAAAATAGCCATTATCTTTACCCTATGGCAGGAGCGTCTGTAAAACTTCAAATTTCTACACTTCCAAATGATCCCGGTGTTTATCAGTATTATGATAAAGAAGGGAAGCTATTGTATGTTGGAAAAGCCAAGCATTTGAAGAAAAGAGTATCCTCTTACTTCAATAAGCAACACGATAATGCACGCACCAACCTCCTGGTAAGGCGTATTCACACCATCAAACACATTGTGGTGGCTACGGAGACCGACGCCCTGTTGTTGGAAAACAACCTTATTAAAAAGTATCAGCCCAAGTACAATGTCATGTTGAAGGACGACAAAACCTATCCTTGGCTTTGTATTAAGAAGGAGCGTTTTCCCAGGGTATTTCCAACTCGGAAGCTCATACGGGATGGCAGTGAGTATTTCGGGCCCTATACCAATATGAAGACGGTCCATACGCTCCTTGAGCTTATAAAGGGTCTATATCCATTAAGGACTTGTAACTACGATCTATCTGCCGAAAAGATCAAGGCGGAAAAATTCAAGATATGTCTCGAATATCACCTTGGAAATTGCCTGGGTCCCTGCGAGGCCAAGTTTTCTGAAGAGGAATACAATGCGAATATAGATGCCATAAGGAACATTATAAAAGGGAATTTCAAAGAATCCTTGCAAGGATTTAAGAAACAAATGAAGGGATATGCCGCAGCGCTTCAATTTGAAGATGCCCAGAGGATCAAAGAGAAAATAGATATTTTGGAGAATTACCAGGCCAAATCTACTGTGGTTAACCCTAAGATCAATAATGTGGATGTGTTTTCAATAATTAGTGATGAAGGGTATGCCTACGTGAATTATCTTCAGGTGTCCTTTGGAAGTATCATTCGCTCTCATACGTTGGAAATTAAAAAGAAATTGGATGAGACGGATGAAGAACTATTGGAGCTTTCTGTAATTGAGCTAAGACAGCGATTCAATTCAATCTGCAAGGAGATCTATGTTCCTTTTCCCATTCGTACTGAAGAAGGAGTGAAGGTCCACGTTCCGAAGTTGGGCGACAAAAAGAAGATATTGGAATTCTCTACCCGGAATGCGAAGTATTATAGGATGGAGCGTTTCAAACAAGCAAAGATCGTGGATCCGGATCGGCACGAAAACCGGATCATGGCACAAATGAAGAAGGATTTAAGACTTTCGGAAGAACCTCGCCATATCGAATGTTTTGATAACAGCAATATCCAGGGGACTAATCCTGTGGCGGCTTGTGTAGTTTTCAGAAACGGAAAGCCCAGTAAGAAAGAGTATAGGAAATTCAATATCAAGACGGTGAAGGGCCCGGATGACTACGCTTCCATGGAAGAGGTAGTCTATAGAAGATATAAAAGATTGAAAGATGAAGGGCAACCTTTTCCGCAATTGATAATCATAGATGGGGGGAAGGGACAATTATCTTCGGCTCTAAAGAGTTTGGATACACTGGAATTACGAGGAAAGATCGCAATCGTGGGCATCGCCAAGCGTTTGGAAGAACTTTTTTATCCGGAAGACCCGATTCCCTTGTATTTGGACAAGAAATCCGAAACCTTAAAGATTATACAACAATTAAGGAATGAAGCGCATCGTTTTGGTATTACCTTCCATAGGGACAAGAGAAGCAAGGAGGCATTGGATTCTGCCTTGGAGACCATCCCGGGGATAGGTGAAAAAACCGTGGTAGAGTTGTTGAAACACTTTAGAAGCACCAAACGGATCAGCGAGGCAGGGTTCGATGAATTGGAGAAGGTGATCGGGGCGAACCGGGCGAAAAAGATTGTAGCATATTTCCAATAGGAACGTCTAATCCGTATAGATGATATGAAAATGAAGAAGACATGCTTCTTACTATTACTTTTTACATTTTCAGTCTCTTTTTCACAAACTTCGGAAAAAGAGGATCTTAAAGTAGGCCTGGTATTGAGTGGCGGCGGCGCCAAAGGTCTGGCCCATATTGGAGCCTTGAAGGTGCTTGAGGATGCAGGAGTGCAAGTGGACTATATTGGAGGAACCAGCATGGGTGCTATTATTGGTTCTTTATACGCTTCCGGATATAGGGCTCAGCAACTGGATTCGATCTTTAATGTCCTCGATTTTGAAACACTTATTCAAGATGAGGTTCCCCGTGGAGCAAAAACATTTTATGAGCGCGATGATTCGGAAAAATATGCCGTCACCCTTCCTTTCGACAACTTTAAACTATCCGTGCCATCGGGTATTTCGAAAGGACAGAATGTGTACAACCTCCTCTCTAAATTGATGATGCACGTAAAGGATGTGGATGACTTTAGTGAGCTACCCATTCCTTTTTTCTGCGTAGCTACCAACGTCGAAAATGGAGCCGAGGTAATACTAGATAAAGGATATTTGCCCAGAGCAGTCACTGCCAGTGGGGCATTACCCTCTCTCTTCGCTCCTGTGACCATTAACGATACTATATATGTGGATGGAGGGGTAGTGAATAATTATCCCGTGGAGGAACTGAGAAGAAGAGGAGCAGATATCGTCATTGGAGTGGATGTACAAGATGACCTTAGGGATCGTGAGAAATTGAAATCGGCTTTGGACGTTATGGTTCAAATCAATAATTATCGCACTATTAAGGAGATGGTCGATAAAAAAGAACAAACAGATATCTATATCAATCCGGAGATCGGCGATTTTACGGTGGTCTCTTTTACCGAAGGAAGACAGATCATTAAGGCGGGAGAAGATGCTGCCCAGGATCTTTTTGCTGCCCTGGAAAATGTCGCCAGAGGGCAGGGAGATCGAGAGCCAGTTGAAGTGAATTTCAATAGCCGTGAGTCTATTTACATTAAGGAAGTTGGCATTTCTGGGAATGAAGACTATACTCGTTCGTACGTATTGGGGAAGTTAAAATTGAAGACTCCCTCAGAGATCAGTTATCAGGATTTCAACGAGGGCGTAAATAACCTTTCCGCCACCGGAAATTATGACGGGATCGATTACAAATTGATCGAAGATCCCGATAACAATGAAGAGTATTCACTTCAGTTTCAACTAAAAGAAAGTGATGCCCGAACCTTGTTGCGATTAGGGGTGCATTATGATGACCTGTACAGAACGGCAGCCCTTGTCAATATAACCAGAAAACGCCTGTTTACTAACAATGATGTGGCGTCCC
>JBCBDM010000008.1:0-37690 GCA_038529705.1 Bacteroidota bacterium | reverse complement strand
GGCCGGATTAGCCTTTGGCGACAAATATGCAGGCCGGGATGGCGTTACCCTTACCTTTATGGGAGATGGAGCCGTACGCCAAGGATCGCTGCACGAGACATTCAATTTGGCCATGCTATGGAATTTGCCCGTCGTATTTTGTTGTGAAAACAACGGCTATGCTATGGGAACATCCGTAGAAAGAACCGCCAACCACACCGATATCTTTAAACTAGGTTTAGGTTATGATATGCCCTGCCGACCTGTAGATGGAATGAAGCCCGAAGTAGTGGCAAAAGAACTGGACGAAGCCATTAGCAGAGCAAGGAAAGGAGGAGGGCCAACATTCCTTGAAATTCGAACCTATCGTTATCGTGGGCACTCTATGAGTGATGCACAACACTATCGTACCAAAGAGGAAGTTGAAAAAATGAGAGATGAGGATCCAATTAGTTATGTCCTGGATATTATCTATAAGAAAAAATATGCCACCGAAACTGAGATTGCAGAGATCGATCAGCGCGTGAAAGACCTGGTGAGCGAATGCGAGAAATTCGCGGAAGAATCTCCCTACCCGGAGAAGAATGTAATGTATGACGCAGTTTACGAACAAGAAGACTATCCATTTTTACCTCATAAACTATAAGCTATGGCCGAAGTAATAACAATGCCTCGATTGAGCGATACCATGGAGGAAGGAACCGTGGCAAGCTGGCTTAAAAAAGTAGGAGATAAGATTTCCGAAGGAGATATTTTGGCCGAGATCGAAACCGATAAGGCGACCATGGAATTCGAATCCTTTTATGAAGGAACTTTATTGCATGTAGGTGTAGCCGAAGGTGAAACGGCAAATGTAGATGCCCTTTTAGCTATTATAGGTGACGAAGGGGAAGATATTTCAGAACTTCTGAAGGGTGGGACAGCCGCCCCTGAAACCAAGACGCAAACTTCAGAAACTGCGGCTGTGCCGGAGGTAGAGGCAGACTCAAATTCCGATGATCTGCCAGAAGGTGTTGAGGTTATTACCATGCCTCGTCTTAGTGACACTATGGAAGAGGGAACGGTGGCGACCTGGTTAAAAAAAGAAGGAGATTCCGTAGAGGAAGGAGATATTCTGGCCGAGATCGAAACCGATAAGGCGACCATGGAATTTGAGTCTTTTTATAGTGGGACTTTATTGAAGATTGGTATTGCCGAAGGCGAATCCGCTAAAGTAGATAGTCTGCTAGCCATCATTGGTCCCGCTGGAACCGATGTTTCAAATGTAAAGGCTGTTGCTCAACCCGCACCTTCGAAGAAAGAAGTTGTCGCAAAACCTTCCGAAGCAAAACAAGAAACGCCTAAACCAGTCACTAAAGTTGAGATTTCAAAACCGGTCACAACGAGTAATGGTCGCATCTTTGCCTCTCCATTGGCCAAGAAGTTGGCAGAAGATAAAGGTATTAGCCTGAGTCTTGTGCAAGGAAGTGGTGAAGGAGGTCGTATCATTAAAAGGGACATCGAGAACTATCAACCGGCCGCTGCAGGAGTGGCAGCCTATGTGCCAGTGGGAGAAGAGAGTTTCGAGGAAGTACCTAATTCGCAGATGCGCAAGACGATTGCAAAACGTTTGGGAGAATCCAAATTTACCGCCCCACATTATTATTTGACGGTAGAACTGGATATGGATCAGGCGATCTCATCCCGCGCTGCCATCAATGCGGCACCCGATGTGAAGATTTCCTTCAACGACATGATTGTAAAGGCCTGTGCTATGGCACTGCGTAAACATCCAAAAGTGAACACCCAGTGGACCGATAAGGCAACCTTAATCGCAAAGCACATTCATTTGGGTGTGGCCGTTGCGGTGGAGGACGGACTTGTAGTACCTGTATTGAAGTTCGCCGATCAAATGACCTTTTCGCAAATTGGAGCCCATGTGAAGGAACTGGCTGGAAAGGCCAGAAATAAAAAATTGACTCCGGACGAAATGCAGGGAAGTACCTTTACGGTATCCAATCTTGGCATGTTTGGTATAAAGGAGTTTACCTCGATTATTAATCAGCCAAATTCTGCGATCCTGTCTGTAGGAGCGATCGTTCAGAAACCGGTGGTTAAAAATGGGGCGATTGCGGTAGGGAATACCATGACCGTAACATTGGCCTGTGACCATAGGACGGTAGATGGAGCGACAGGAGCAGCCTTTTTACAGACCTTAAGAAACTATATAGAGAACCCGGTAACCATGTTTGTCTAACCGGATTTCAATAGTATGATCTATAGATCCCGCTAGTTCTATCTGAAATAGCGGGATTTTGTATCTTACCACTATGAAGAAAAACATCATTATCACCGGAACCAGCCGGGGTATAGGTTACGAATTAGTGGCCCTATTTACAAATGCAGGGCATAATGTCCTCGCGCTTTCCAGAAACGAAGTCCCCGTTTCGGGATTAGGCGTTTCTAATTGCCATTGCTTCCCTTGTGATATTACAGACTCTCGGGATATTAGAAAGGTGCCTGCCTTCTTGAAAGAAAATTGGAAGAAAGTGGATATCCTCATAAATAACTCCGGTTATTTGGTCAATAAACCCTTCTCTAAACTAAAAAAAGAAGATTTTCAACGTTGCTACGATGTGAACGTTTTTGGAGCCGCCATGCTTACCCAGGCCGTTTTGCCGTTTATGAAAAAAGGAGGGCATGTGGTGAATATAAGCAGCGTTGGGGGTGTGCAGGGGAGTCTTAAATTTCCTGGTCTGGCTGCGTATAGTAGTAGTAAGGGAGCCATTATAACTCTTACCGAACTCTTGGCAGAGGAATATAAGGAAACGGGACCCTCGTTCAATGTATTGGCCTTAGGAGCCGTGCAAACTGAAATGTTGGAGGAGGCCTTCCCAGGATATAAAGCTCCACTTTCTGCGGAAGAGATGGCCCAATACATCATGGATTTTTCCTTGAATGGGCAAAAGTATTACAATGGAAAAATACTGGAAGTCTCAAGTTCAACACCTTGATTCATGACGGAGGTTCTCTCAAAATATATTCCTCAGGCTGCGGTGAATCTCGCTTTTCATCTCATTAAAACGAATCATGTACATCTTAAGATCGTGAACGAACGGGTTACTCGTCACGGGGATTATCGTAAGATGCCCAATGGACAACATCAGATTACGGTAAATGCCAATCTAAATCCGTATCGTTTTCTAGTCACGCTCATACATGAGGTCGCGCACCTGGAAGCGTTTCATAAGTACGGAAGGTCAATTAAACCGCATGGCAAAGAGTGGAAGTATACCTTTCAACAGTTAATGCTGCCTTTTTTAAGGCCGGAAGTCTTTCCCAGTCAGTTATTACCGGTGCTGGCACGTCATTTTAAAAACCCCAAAGCCAGTAGTGATACAGACGCTCAATTATCGTTGGCCTTAAAACAATACGATCCACCCAACGATAAAAACTATATCTTTGAAATTCCGTTTGGAGGAACCTTTAGATTATACAATGGTAAGATTTTCAAACGTGGAAATAAGCGGGTGAAACGCTATGAATGTCTGGAGTTGGCAACAGGAAGAACCTATTTGTTCAATCCAAATGCTGAGGTCGAATATTTGAAATGAGCGGTTCCAAGCTGTAAGTCTGAAGTGAGAATGATGATTTCTCAAGGAGATGAAGCCCAAATAAAATAGATTTTTCAATCGTCTGGAATAAACAGAATGAACAACAATTATTATGCAGTAATCATGGCCGGAGGGATTGGTTCCCGATTTTGGCCTGTTAGTACAAGTGAATTTCCGAAGCAATTCCACGACATGCTGGGAACCGGCGAAACGCTTTTACAAAAGACCTTTTCTCGTCTTAACAAGATCGTACCGGCTAGAAATATTCAGATATTGACGAATGAACGCTATCTGGAGCTATGCCTCAAGCAATTGCCGGACATCACAGCCCAACAGGTGGTCCTGGAACCCGCCATGCGCAACACCGCACCTTGTATTTTACTGTCGGCTTTGAAGATCCATAAAGAAAATCCGGATGCCCTCATGCTAGTAGCTCCTAGTGATCATTGGATAGAAGATGAGGAGGCTTTCAGGAAGGACGTTGAAACCTGTTTTAATGCTTGTGCGGAAAGAGATATGCTAGCCACCTTGGGGATTCAACCTACCTTTCCTAATACGGGGTATGGATATATTGAAGGAGAAAAGGAAGATCCCTCGATATTACAAGTAGTAAAACAATTTCGGGAGAAGCCCAATTATGAGACTGCTAAGGACTTCTTGGCGCAGGGGAACTTCCTATGGAATGCCGGAATCTTTTTGTGGAGTACAAAGAGCATTTTGAATGCTTTTCAGCAACTAATGCCCGAAATGCACGCTTTGTTTTCCAATGGGGTTTCTGTATTAAACACCACGGAAGAGCGTCCATTCATCGTCGAAACATATCCCAAAGCCGAAAACATTTCGATAGATTATGGAATTTTGGAAAAAGCTGAAAATGTATTTGTGAAAAAAGCTACCTTCGATTGGAATGATCTGGGTACCTGGGGTGCACTACATGATAAATTGGGCAGGGATTCTCGGGAAAATGCGGTGGTAAAAGCCATACCTCATTTAAGAGATGCCAGCGGAAATATGGTTTTTTCAGAGTCTCAGAAATTAGTGGTGGTAGATGGATTAGATGACTATATCATTGTGGACAAAGAGAACGTTTTACTTATCTTTCCGAAGGAAAAAGAACAAGACATTAAAAAATTGTTAGGCGAAGTAGAAGATAAATTCGGATCTAAATACACCTAAGGTATGATGGACGAAAGCGACAAGGAGATCGAACAGAATAAGGAAGCGGTTAAGCAAGGCGCCAAAGGACTTTGGCAGAGCCTACGGACTTTCTTCGTAGAATTGCTGGACTTTAGGGCAGATACGGATCGAGAGAGCACCATTGAAGCGATCAAGAACGATATTCCCTTTAAAGGGGCTACGGCCTGGATTCTTATCTGTTCTATTTTTGTTGCATCGGTGGGGCTCAACGCCAACTCTACTGCCGTGGTTATTGGTGCCATGTTGATCTCACCTTTGATGGGGCCAATTTTAGGAATTGGTATGTCCATAGCCATCAACGATATATTTACGCTTAGAAAGTCATTGGTCAATTTTGGCGTGATGGTACTTCTCAGTGTGCTTACCGCCTTTTTATTTTTCCTGTTCTTTCCTTTGAGAGAGGAGTCGTCAGAACTATTGGCAAGAACTCAACCAGATATCCGGGATGTGCTTATCGCTTTCTTTGGTGGACTGGCCCTTATCATTGCTCGGACTAAAAAAGGCACTATTGCGAGTGTGATCTTTGGGGTGGCCATAGCCACAGCTTTGATGCCCCCTTTATGTACCGTGGGATATGGTTTGGCTGAAGCTGTTTTGGATAACGCCAGGGGCTTTGGGTTTGCATGGGGAGCTATGTACCTATTTATTATCAATACTATCTTTATCGCCTTGGCAACGTTTTTGGTCTTAAAGGTGTTGCGTTTCCCAATGATTAAATATGTGAACTCGGCTCGTAGAAAGAACATTGCACGTTTTGCCTCCTTTTTGGCCCTGTTGGTGATGATTCCTGCGGGCATTACATTTTACAATGTTTTAAAAGAGAGTACATTCGAGAATTCCGCCAAACGCTTTATAGAAAATGAGTTAGAAACCCTACCGAATGCGGCATATATTAAGAGATATGCCACCTATGAATTTAGACCCGGTGATATCTCTACCATCGAACTCACCTCATTTGGTGCAGATCAAATTCCCCAGTCTACTTTGGATGTTCTTAGAGGAAGGCTGCAAGCCTACAGTGGTTTGAAGGAGACCAATCTTCAACTCAATCAAAGTAAGACAGACAACAGTTTCGAAGATGAGGTGCGATATATGGAGGAACTGAGATCCAGAGATTCTGTCGATTTGCTCACCAAGGCGCAGAAGATTATTTTCCTGGAACAGAAGGTGGCAGAGCTGAGTAAGTTGGAGAAAGACCAAATACCGTTTAAAAGCCTGTGCGATGAAGCTGAGATCAATTATGAAAATTTGGAAAGTCTGAGCTATTCCAAAATCATGGTCTCCAATTTCAAGCGCATAGATACCTTGAGTATGTTTACAACCCAATGGGTAGATACTGTTGATGCAGAGATTATTCGTAAGGATCAGGTAAGGCTCTACAATTGGCTAAAATTTAAACTGAATGTCGATACCCTTGTCGTGAAGTAATCTAGTTTTCTTTTATTTGAATGTCCCTTATTTTTTTGAAAAGGTCTGAAGAGTAAACAAAATCCGTTACGTCCTTATTGTCTGTCTTGAATATCTGGGTGTTATCACCCTGCCAGGCCAAATTACCTTTTTGAAGAAAGACGATCTTTTCACCTATCTCCATCACAGAATTCATATCGTGGGTATTGATGACCGTAGTAATATTGTATTCCTTGGTAATCTCTTGAATCAGATTGTCAATGAGTATTGCCGTTCGAGGATCCAATCCTGAATTAGGTTCATCACAAAAAAGATATTTAGGATTATTAACGATGGCCCTGGCAATCGCAACTCGTTTCTGCATTCCTCCCGAGATCTCGGACGGGTATTTGTTGTTAACTCCTTCCAGGTTTACACGGGCAAGAACTTCGTTCACCCTATTCAGCATTTCTGCTTTTTTCTTTTTGGTGAACATACGCAGCGGAAACATAACATTTTCCTCTATGTTTAATGAATCGAACAATGCACTTCCTTGAAAAACCATTCCCATGTCTTTTCTAAGGTCTCGTTTCTGATCCGCATCCATATCCTGAATGGCTACATCCTGGAAGTAAATTTTTCCAGCTTCAGGTTGAAATAGCCCCAGTAGGCATTTCAAGAAAACGGTTTTTCCACTACCACTTTGCCCAATGATTAAATTGGTTTTTCCCTGGTCAAAGACCGTTGAAATTCCTTTGAGGATATGATCCGGCCCAAAGCTCTTGTGTATTTCTTCTACTCGAATCATTAGCCTAGTAATAGAGAGGTTACAATAAAATTTGTCAAAATAATGAGTACACTGGTCCAGACAAAGGAATTAGTACTTGCCTTTCCTACCTCCAAGGCGCCTCCTTTCATAAAATATCCCTGCCAGGAAGGAACCGTGGCCAGGATAAAGGCGAACAGGAAGGTCTTGATGAAAGCATAGATTACATGAAATGTATCAAAATCTTCCTGAAGCCCTCGTATGAAAGCTTCACTGGTGCTGTATTCACCATAGATTCCTGCAATCAATCCTCCAAGAATCCCCAAGAACATGGCGATAGCAATCACGAAAGGATAGAACAGCAGCGCGATGATCTTTGGGAAAACCAAATAGTTAAGACTATTGATTCCCATAACCTCCAAAGCATCGATTTGTTCGGTTACTCTCATCGAGCCAATACTGGAGGTAATAAAGGACCCCATTTTACCCGCCATGATGATGGAGATAAAAGTAGGGGCGAATTCGAGAACAATGGATTGTCGTGTGGCAAAGCCTACCAGATAATCAGGTATCAAAGGATTGTCAATGTTCAATGCCGTCTGAATGGCAACTACGCCACCCACAAAGAAAGAGATGAAGGCCACGATCCCAAGGGAATTGATCACTAATTCGTCTACTTCCTTGAAAATAAGTTCTCTTAGTACCGATCCCTTGGTGGGACGACTAAAGACGGTTTTCAGCATTAAAAAATAGGAACCAATATCTTCGAGGTACTTCATAGAAATCTTTCTAAAGCTAATGTAGCAAAATTAGCCGACTGTTCTTTGAGAATGGATGAGAATCCGGTTATTCCCTTGAAAGTAATTTCATCATCTTATGATAGATTCCGGTATTTTCATAAACGCCTCCAAACAATTCGGAACCCGGACCAAATGCAAATACCGGAACCATGGCGGCAGAATGCTCGCCAGAATAAACAGAGGGTTTTATTTTTCCGTAGTCACGCCCGTCCATGGCGAGTGCAAATGCTCCTGTTTCATGATCTGCTGTTACTATAACTAAGGTTTCTTCATCTTTCTGAGCAAAATCCAAGACTCTTCCCACGGTCTTGTCGAAATCCAATTGCTCTTTAATGACATAATCCGGTTCCTGGTCATGACAACCCCAATCTATTTGAGATCCTTCTACCATCAAAAAGAACCCCTTATCGTTGGTTTTTAGTTTTTCTATGGCAAGGAGCGTTGCATTCGTCAGGAAATCACCTCTTCCTTCACTTATTTTAGGCATGGCGTTTTGAGCCAGGAGAATAGCATGCTTTTTTTCCGAGATAGTTGAGGGAAGCTCAATGGTATCTAATGTAAAGTCATTAGCAAGGAGTTCAGGGATTAAGTCCAGACTGTCTTTTCTTTTATTGAAGAATTCAAGGCCGCCACCGGCAAAGAAGTCTATGTCGGATTTGGGTAAGAACGTCGCAATCTTTTCATATTCATAACGGGTTTTTACATGGGCAAAGAAACTTGCAGGTGTTGCATGGACAATGGAAGAAGTTGCTACAAGCCCCGTGGCGTACCCGGATTTGGAAACAGTTTCAACAATGGATGCCACAGCCGTGGAATCCGGTCCCATACCAATGGCCTTGTTGTATGTTTTTACTCCTGCCGCATAGGCGGTAGCACCAGCACCGGAATCGGTTATTACGTGACTTTCCGAAGAAGTCTTTATAAGTCCCACTGTTGGAAACCTCTCAAAATTAGAGGGCTCGTCTCCATAGTATTGAGTAAGCGAAACCTGACTCAATCCCATTCCATCACCAATGAGCAGGATGACATTCTTCGGGATTTTTGACTTAGTACTTGCTGGGGTCTTTTCGATTTGTGTTTGCTTTCCGTTACAAGCCGAAAGTACTACGCTTAGTGTTAACAGGAGAAGGGTTGATTTCATAGGTTTATATAATTAGACAAAAATACAAAGAATGATAGGGTATGTATATGAATAGAAAGTTAACTCTGCCGGAAAAGTTTGTTCCTTATCTTCCTCCATCGAAGTTTTCGTATAAACTTGCCTTCTTCCTCAGTAACCAGATAGTCATCAATTTTACCAAAATAGCCTTTCAAACAATTCCAAAAATAGCCAAAGCTTCCTTTCTTGACGGCCAGTTTAATGGACGCTATAAGTGTAAGCCAAAAACCGTAACGCATTTTTTTGAAGGCCTGCCCTTGCTTTTGCCCAGACCCTTGTGTATAGGTGGCTCCTGTGGCTTTAAGGTGTTTTACTTTCAGAGAAGTGTCGGTATAAATGCGCCAGCCATGGAATTGGGCTAGTAATTCATCTACGGTATCCCATCCCATTGCTTTTTTTAGTCCCTCAATTTGATGGAAACACTCTTTTCTGTATGCCTTCAAAGCACCACGAATATGATCTTTGTTGGTGAGGTTCTCCAGCTCCCATTGTCCATTTTTCTGTATATAGCAGAAGCCACCAACCATCCCTACCTTTTCATTTTCCCGAAAGATCTCTGCCAGTGTCTTTAAGTAGTTTTTTGGGAAGATCAGGTCTGCATCAAATTTGCAAATCACGTCGAACCGACCGTCCAGGCCGTCAAAACCCTTATAAAAAGCATTAATTACCTTGCTTCCTGGTGCATGGATTCCTTCGGAAGTAATAGTGATTCCCGAAACAAACGGATATTGATGTGCAAAAGAATCAATAATCTGTTGAGTTCCGTCTGTGGAATTGTCGTTAACAACCACTACTTGTTTGGGCAGAAGGCTTTGGGTCACCAAAGATTCCAATGTTTTTGCTAAGAAGGTTTCCTCATTGTGGGCAGGTATGACGATGTAAAAGTTCATTTAACCCGCTCTGCGTAGACTAAATAGTATCTCGGTGTAAATCGGCGTAGGATAGGTCGGATGCCCACCTTACGCACCGGATTCGTGAACTTCTCTCTCTTTTTAATTCGCCAGCCGGCCTTCTCCAGGAGCCAATCGAATTGCCAATCTTCAAACTCATGATAGTGGCGGTCGCGTTCATCGGTTTTACTTCTGTACGCTGAGGCAAACCACAACTTTAAGGGAACGGAGGCCACTAGTTTTTTGGCTTTAATATCGTTTATAACGTTGAAGGGAGAGACTAAATGTTCGAAGATCTCAAAGGCGGTTACTACATCATAGTCTTCTGTTTGCACCGCTGTGGTATCCAAATCTAAATCTTCTCCACTCGTATTGGATATGTCATATCCTTTCGATTTAAGAATTTCGGAAAAGGGATTCGTTACTCCGAGATCCAGTATTTTGGAATCTTTGGAGATATGGGCTTTTAAGAATCGTAGCGTGTACTTATATCTTTTTTTGACGGTCTTGCCTTTGTACATAGTTATAATCGGTAAACAATGGCGTTGATATTCATACCTGCGCCAACACTGGCAAAGATAACGATATCTCCCTTGTTTACTTCATGACCCTTGAGATTTCCTTTGGCAACCAGGTCATACACTGTGGGTACGGTAGCAACACTGGAATTGCCCAGTTTGTCGATGGTCATAGGCATTACATCGGCCGGGGCTTCTTTTCCGTAGAGCTTGAAAAAGCGCTTGATAATAGCTTCATCCATCTTTTCATTGGCTTGATGGATAAATACTTTTTTCACTTCATCGATGGAGACGCCACCCTCGTCCAGGCATTCCTTCATCGCGGTTGGTACATTGCTCAGGGCAAACTCATAGATCTTTCTTCCGTACATTTTTATATAACGACGGGCATCACTGGATTCCTGATTGTTGGATTCGCCGAAGTAGATGAAGTGAGCTTCATCATAGGTGTAAGTGGAGCTGAGATGAGAGATAATACCACTGGCAGGATTTTTTACCCCATTAACCGCAGGTTTTGGGAAAGCTTCCAGAATCGCTGCTCCTGCACCATCACTATAGATCATGGAGTCCCGATCGTGTTGATCCACGACTCGGGAGAGTGCTTCCGCACCAATGACGAGGCAGCGTTTGGCCATTCCAGCTTTGATAAAGGCATGCGCCTGTATCATCCCTTCTACCCATCCGGGACATCCGAATAAAACGTCATAGGCAACACACCGCGGGTTTTTAATGCGAAGCAAGTGCTTTACCCTAGAAGCTAAACTTGGTACTGTATCACTTTGGTGAGTTCCATGCTTAACGTCGCCATAATTATGAGCGACGATAATATAATCGATGGTTTCTTTATCTATTTTTGCGTCTTCTATGGCCGCTTCTGCTGCAAATTGTGCGATTTCTGAAGTGACCAGATTGTCCTTTATATAACGTCTTTCCTCTATCCCGGTAATAGCCTTGAATTTCTCAATGATCACCGTATTTTCATGCCCAAAAGGAGATCCGTCTTCATTGTAGAACGAATGGTTTTCAAAACCTTCATTCGGAGCTACTTTGCTGGGAATAAAGCTGCCGGTACCTGTAATTATACTGCTCATTGTTGTTGAAAAGTTTCGCTAAATGTAACCATTTGAACGGAAGTAACACAGGAATAGTGTAGTAAAAAATGGAAGATTGAAAGATTGTTAAAATAAAAGCCCAAAATTGATTAATTCATAATTTTTTGTGGGTCATAATCAATAATTGAAGAGAATTTTGAAATGTCAAAGGATAAACTGTTCCTTGATATATAGATTACTTATATTTGGCGATCGCAAAATTCAAAAGCCATTATTGTTGATAGAAGCTGTTCCAACTAATTATCTGAAGAAAGAGTATCGGCCGGAGTTAAATGGCTTAAGAGCACTTGCTGTTCTATTAGTTCTATTTTTCCATCTGGATTTTTCTTGGATGAAGGGCGGGTTTCTGGGGGTTGATGTTTTCCTGGTAATTTCTGGATATTTTATAAGTAGAAACATTCTATTTGAGCTTCATACCGATTCTTTTAGTTTTTTAAATTTCTATACCAAAAGGCTTAGGCGGTTATTTCCAGCATTGATTTTCGTACTGGTTTTGGTTTTTATTGTTGGGTATTTTCTTCTAATTCCTTCGAGGTTCGAACGCCTCGCACAATCTACTTTTTTTTCATCATTATCAATTTCAAATTTCTTTTTCTGGAGTGAAGCTGGATATTTTGACGGAGCTAGTGATACAAAGCCATTACTTCATATGTGGTCTCTTTCTCTGGAGGAGCAGTTTTACCTATTCTGGCCGCTTATTCTGACAGTTTTGTACAAGTATTTTAGAAGATTGATTTTATGGATTTTATTGCTGTTAGTTGTGTTTTCAATTGGTTTGAGCGAATACTATTTTAACACTCATTCGGAAGCGACATTTTTTCTATTGCCTTTTAGAATTTTTGAATTTGTGTTGGGCGCTGTCTGTTTGTGGCTTGAACGTTTTTCCATGTTTCGCAGGAAAAATCTACAGGAGTTTTTATTTTTTACTGGCTTATTAGTAATCTTTTACTCAGCGGTTACTTTCGATGGTCTTGATAGAATGCCAGGAATGCTCTCTATGCTCCCTGTTTTAGGTTCTGTATTCATTATTATAGGAGGGAAGGCTCCAATAATGGCCAAAGTATTGAATAACAAACCTTCGGAACTAATAGGAAAAGCCTCTTACTCCATTTATTTGGTGCATTGGCCACTAATTGTTTATTATAAAATTGCAATTTCTAGCACCTTGTCTTTAAAGGAACAGTTGTTTTTGGGAATAGCTTCTTTGATTCTTGGCTTTATAATCTGGTATTTTGTAGAGAATACATTCCGCTATTCGAGGAGAAGTGAAATGAAGTGGGACAGAATTTGGGTTGGGGTTCCTGTTTTAGTCCTGTGTTTAGTTGGATCATCTCTATATGCTTGGAATGCCAATGGATTGCCCTCTCGACTCTCGGATGAGGTTTATATGACTGCTGACGAAATAAAAGAAAACACTCGTAACTATTGGAAAGAAGTTTCTCAAAAGAAAGAAATCTTGCTAGGAGAGGCAAATGCAGGACACGTCTTGGTGATGGGAAATTCTCATGCAATTGATCTCATTTATGCTTTAAGAGGCAATGGCTTTAAAGCCAGGATAACGGCTTTACTAACTACTTCTAAATGCTATGATTTCGGATTTCCTATGCGAGAAGAATATGTTGAAGATTGTTCTGAAAGACTAGAAAGAAACTTTAATAGTAAAGATTGGGAGTTGGTAGATGCGGTCTATTTGCATGAACTTTATCCAAAAACCAAGATCGAAAATATTAAAGAAATTCTCGATAAAATCAGAAAGAAAACGAAAGTTCCAATTTTTCTAATGGGGCCGAAAATGACTTTTACCTTAAACGCTCAGGATATTGTTGGAAGGTCTAGCTCTAACAATCCAAAAGATATAAATGCGTTTGCGAAACGCTTTGAAGCTGCAGAAAAACGTTTGGCTGTAAATGCTATCCTTGAAGAAGAATTTACAAAAGCAGAGTATCTTAAGAAAGATATCTACTACGTCAACTTTCTGAAGACTCAGGGAGGAGATCATCTCAATGACTTTAGGATAATCTCTAATGAAAATTCAAAATTTCTATATTTTGACGGAACTCATTTTACCAAACAAGGTGCTGAAGAATTTGGAAAAAAATTGAAAGTAAGATATCCTTATCTCTTTGATACGGATCAATTAAATTCTCCATTTAAATGAAAGAATCTTAAATAGATTGTCGCCTTCGAGTTCATATAGAGAAAAATAACTCTCAAATTAGTCTGAGTTTGTATTAAATTCTTTTTGCGTCAATAAAAAGATACTCAGGTCAGCTTTCATTTTAAACGCCCATATATGCCTCAATTGGTTCGCATGTGCAAATGAGATTACGATCTCCGTAAGCATCGTCTACACGTCGTACACTGGGCCAGAATTTATTGTCAGAAACAAATTCCAGCGGAAAGGCCGCCTCTTTTCTGCTGTACGGAAACTCCCAAACATCGTTTGTCACCATCATCTGGGTATGAGGAGCATTTTTTAGAATATTATTTGGATGGTCCTTGGTTACCATATCAATCTCTTTTCGAATCGATATCATGGCATCACAAAACCGATCCAGCTCTTCTTTACTTTCACTCTCGGTAGGTTCAATCATCATGGTTCCCGCTACCGGAAAAGAAACCGTTGGCGCGTGGAAACCATAATCCATTAAACGCTTAGCGATATCGGTTACCTCAATACCATTTTCTTTGAAGGGTCTGCAATCAATGATCATTTCATGAGCTGCACGACCCCGTTCTCCGGCGTACAGCACATCGAAAGAGCCTTTCAAACGTTCTTTGATGTAGTTGGCATTTAGAATGGCATATTCTGTCGATTTCTTTAATCCGTTCTCACCTAGCATACAGATGTAGGCGTACGAAATGATACAAGCTAAAGCACTACCCCAGGGTGCAGCAGATATCGCCGTGATGGCACTTTCTCCGCCTGTATGTATTATGGGATTGTTCGGAAGGAAAGGAACCAATTGTTTGGCAACGCATATAGGGCCTACTCCCGGTCCGCCACCGCCATGCGGAATGGCAAACGTCTTGTGCAGATTAAGGTGGCACACATCGGCACCAATGGCTCCCGGATTAGTAAGGGCCACCTGTGCATTCATATTGGCTCCATCCATGTATACTTGTCCGCCATATTCGTGAATAATACCGGTAACTTCTTTTATGGCCGATTCGTACACTCCGTGAGTGGATGGATAGGTAACCATTAATGCTGCAAGGTTGTCCTTGTGTTCGATGGCTTTGGCCCTTAGGTCTTCAGTATCGATATTTCCTTCTTCAGTGGCCTTGGTCACTACCACCTTCATTCCCGCCATCACGGCACTGGCCGGATTGGTTCCGTGTGCAGAAGACGGAATCAGGCAGATGTTTCGGTGACCTTCTCCTCTGGATTCATGGTAAGCTCGAATAACCATTAGCCCCGCATATTCTCCCTGCGCCCCGGAATTAGGTTGTAACGAGGTGCCGGCAAAACCTGTGATCTCGGTTAATTGGTCCTCCAGTTTCTTTAACATGAGTTGATATCCCTCTGCCTGGGATACAGGGACAAAGGGGTGCATATTGCCCCATCGCGGATCACTCAAGGGCAGCATCTCGGCGGCGGCGTTCAATTTCATGGTACAGGACCCCAAGGAGATCATCGAATGATTAAGTGCCAAATCCTTTCGCTCCAGTTTTTTGATATATCGCATCAATTCGGTTTCACTACGATAGCTGTTGAAGACCTCATTGGTAAGGAAATCTGAAGCTCTTGCCACACTCGCTGGTATGGCATTGTCCTTAGAAAGTTCTGCGATCGTTATGGCCTGTTTTCCGGTGGCCTCCGAAAATATCTTCACAATGGTGTTGAGATCCTTTAGCGTGGTTGTTTCGTTCAACGCTATGGACACCGTCTCGGCATCCGGATAATAGAAATTCACTCGATGTTGCGTGGCTATTTCATTCACCTTAGACGCATCGGCCTTAACAGCTATAGTATCGAAATAGTTATCATTGGCCTGATATAAACCCATTCGTTCCAAGGTATCTGCAAGGGTAGCGGCAGAACCGTGAACTCGGTCAGCAATATCCTTTAAGCCTTCTGGCCCGTGATAGACGGCATACATACCTGCCATCACCGCCAGGAGGACCTGAGCTGTGCAGATATTCGACGTAGCCTTGTCCCTTTTTATGTGTTGTTCTCTTGTTTGAAGTGCCATTCGCAAGGCGCGATTACCGTCAGTATCTCTGGTAACACCAATAATACGACCCGGTATATTTCTCTTGTGTTCTTCTTTGGTGGCAAAATAGGCGGCATGCGGGCCACCGTATCCCAATGGAATTCCAAAGCGCTGCGTAGTACCTACTACCACGTCCACACCAAGACTACCGGGAGCTTCCAGTTTCACCAGGCTCAATAAGTCTGCCGCAACGGCCACTTTGATCTGGGCTTCTTTGGCCTTAGACACGAAGTTTTTATAATCGTATATCTTTCCACTTTTTCCAGGATATTGAAGGATGGCTCCAAAGAATTCTGACGAAAAATCGAATTCCTTATGATCGCCGATCACCAGTTCTATTCCCAAGGGCGTGGACCTTGTTTCCAATAAGGAGAGGGTCTGAGGAAGGATCTCTTCAGAAACGAAAAATTTAACTACGTTCGCTTTTTTTTGAGATCGTTCCCGTACCGCAAATAAGAGAGACATAGCTTCGGCTGCCGCTGTTGCTTCATCCAGGAGCGATGCATTGGCCAATTCCATCCCGGTTAGGTCGGTGACCATAGTTTGAAAATTTAACAAAGCTTCCAGCCTGCCTTGAGCAATCTCTGCCTGATAAGGAGTGTACGCCGTATACCAACCCGGATTTTCCAGGATGTTTCTTTGAATAACCGGAGGCGTATTTGCCCGGTGATATCCAAGACCGATATAGCTCTTAAAAACCTGATTCTTTCCCGCCAATTCGTTGATGTGTTCCAGGTATTCCTGTTCACTCATGGCAGCGTCCAGTTGAATGTCATTTTCAAGTCTTATGTCGTCCGGTATGGTTTCAAAAATGAGTTGTTCCATACTTTCGACCCCAATTGTTTTGAGCATTTGGGGAAGATCGCTCTTACGCGGACCAATATGTCTTAGGGCAAAAGAAGAAGTGTTCATTTATAGAGTGTTAAATTTTCACGCAAAATTACAACTTAAAAGCCTAAAAAAATGCCAATATACGAGTGAAAAGGTATAATTTTTCAACCAAAAAGCGGAGTTACTAACACTTTAGGTACTTTTGTTTAATGAGGTTTTTCGAACGCCTGTTTCAATTTTATATCAACGCCAGTATTCATGTTGCTTTAGCGGTTTGTAGTCTGGCCATGGTTACCGTGATAGCGTTAAACATGGTTCCGGATATGAATCTAATGGGGTTCTTTTTTTTTGGTACGATTTCGGGCTACAATTTTGTGAAATATGCACCTGCGGCCGGGATGCACCACAGAAGCCTTACCCGTTCTCTGAAAACCATTCAAATTTTTTCCTTTTTGTGCTTCGGAATGGTCCTCCTTTTTGCCTATAATTTACCCATAGAAGTGCTGAAAGTTACGGCTTGTTTTGGCATATTGACGCTCTTGTATACGTTGCCATTTGTGAAGCACAAAAGCCTGAGAACGATCTCAGGGTTGAAGATATTTATCGTTGCTACGGTTTGGGCAGGAGTCACGGTTGTGGTGCCTGTCCTATGGAGTGAATATGAATTTTCCGCCGATATTTGGCTTAGTTTTTTTCAGCGATTTCTCCTGGTGATTACCCTTACACTCCCATTTGAGATCAGGGACCTTCCCTATGATAAATCATCCTTGCGTACCATACCGCAGCAATTGGGTATAAAAAAGGCGAAAGCTACAGGAATCGGATTTTTGGTACTGATACTTATTCTGGAAGGATTTAAAGATGAAATAATACCCGCTCATTTTTTATCGCTTTTGGTTCTGTCTTTCATCACCGGAATTCTATTGGTCTTCTCACAAAAAAAACAACCGAAATACTTTTCTTCCTTTGGAGTGGAAAGTATCCCGATTGTTTGGATGCTAATTTTTCTTTTTCTTAAATATTATTTGGATAACTCCTGCTGAAGCCTTTGTTTCAGTACATTTTTATCTGCTGCCGGAACAGACTTTACCTTAGGATTCTTGATCGCCTTGGTCAATTTGGTGTTTCTGGCCGTATATTTACGACACGCACGACAGTAGATTAAATGTATATTTAGCTTTACTTTTTCCCAAAAAGTAGCTTCTTTATACTGATTTTTATCACAAATGTGATTTGCCTCGTGGCATTCTAATTTTATTTTCATAATCTATTCTAAAACCAACTTTGTTCCAGACAATCCGCCATCGCCTTACGTGCTCTATGGATGATCACCCACAGGTTAGACGGTGTGATGTCAAATTCATTACAAATAGTTTCCGTATCTATTCCATCAATTGTTTTCATTCTAAAAATTCGAGCCTGCTTGTCTGGTAATCCATCCAGGCACCCATAAATCGCCATTCCCAATTCTTCATTTTCCATGGTGTCTTCGGCGGTCTTGTCGTAAGGATCACTTACGCGCTCTTCCAGCCAATCTCCTTCACTTTCATCATCATTATAGGTAACTCTTACTTCTGCCTTGCCTTTGTTGCTGTTGATCTTTCTGTAATGATCTATGATCTTACGCTTGAGAATGGAAATGAGCCAGGTTCTTTCACTGGCCTCCCCTTTGAAGTTTCCCATGGACTTTAGCCCTGCAAGAAAGGTTTCACTTATCAGGTCCTGCGCTATCACATGATCATTTACTCGAACGATGGTATAATTATACAGGTAATCGGAATATTTGTCTACCCATAAATTAGGATTTATCTCGTTGATTGGCATAGCGGCTTTGTCGAAGTTTTTTTCAAAAATAACAAAGTTTAGCAAACCTTTGTGTTTTTCACTTGAGAATCCCTAAGTATCCAGAGCATACAACGGTTTTTCCAGGTGTTTTTTTAGGGCAACATTTCTTCGTTTTAAGAATTGGGAAAGATGTCTTCTTAGAAATAGGCGGTCAAATATCTTTCCCAAGAAGCCGTGAGGGACTCTATACTTTAATACATCCCGCATGATGGTTTGTCCGTCCTTGTTTTCGAAAAAATGTTGATGTCCAAAATAATTGAAATGCCCCTTGATCATCACATCGGTAAATTTGATAGGATATTCGTAATCCACGATCTTACTGGTGTGCTGTAAGAAAAGCCCAAAGTGCTTTCCACGCCAAGTGACCGTTTCTCCAAATCCTATGAGTCCCGTAGTCGTCCCCGCAATGGCTTTTTCCCTGGTTTGAGAAGCTGATTCCATATGGAAATCTATGCTTCGAGATAGGTTGAAAACGCATTCAATGGGAGCGTTTATAGTAGTATGTAATTCGATGGAGGTCATTTAGGCCTTATTTGAATATGATTTCAGAAAACGAACAAGGAACCGGATGCCCAGGGCGGGTAGAATTCCCCAGATGACCAGATAGAATATTCCATAGAAACCCGCAGCATATAATTGTGTCGCAGAAGTTTCACGAAGCAAGTATACCAGTAGTGAGACCCACAAGCAAAGGATTAAGATGAGAACAATGGCAATAATCGATAACTTGATCATCTGTCCCGTCCAGGAGTGCAAGGATGTAAAAACGTTTGAAATGGGTTGTAGTATTTTCTTCAGTTTCATAACTCTATTTTTTAGCTGTGATAATGTAGTATCCAAAATCTTTCATATGAAGTCCGGAGAGAAGGGCAAAGAAAGAAGCTTTGAGATTGTTCCAACTCTGGGGTTTGATTCGTTTTCCCTGAATCAGTTTTTTTAGTAAGAATCCGCAAATGGCAAAAGGTACATGCAGCACAGATATAGCGCTTCTAAAAGAAACATCCTCAACAGTTACTTCCTTAAAGCCTATTTTCATGAGGTTTTCCTTTACTTGATCTATCACGCCCAAGCCGTCGAGACTCCATCCCTTACACAGGTTTTTATAGCTGTACGCACTTCCCATACAAAGTTGAGAAGGGTCTTTCTTCAAAAAAGCATCTCCTATTACAAACGAACCTCCTGGCTTAAGAAGTCGATACGCTTCCTGGAGGGATTCAAGGCTATGTCCGGAATGACATAGGCTTTCGATACCAATGACTCCATGCATCGAATTGGACGCAATAGAAGTCTCACAATAATTTTCCTGAAGGATGACTCCCTTGTATTCTTTCAAGAGTTGGTTTCCCTCTTTCACTTGAAATGGAGAAAGTGTTACTCCAATCATGGAAAGGTTGTTGTTGCGCCTAAGAAAATGGCGCATGGTACCTCCCATACCGCAACCCAGGTCGGCTACGGTTGCTGGACCTTTCGGAAGATCGAGTCTTTTGTATATCTGCCGGTTCATTTCGTTGAGCATGGTATCACGACGCAGTGGATGAGTACGGCCAAAAGTGCAATACCCGAAGTGCATATTGAGATCCTTGCTCCAAAAGCTGTAATCCTCGGTAGCTTCGTCATAGAAATCAATGATATCCTGCCGGGAAGCATTTTTCTTTTCGTTGTGCGTGAAGGGTAGAGCGGATGTTTTCATGCGATTAGGATTTTAGAAGATGAGTTAGGGTCTCGTCAAGTTTGGGATAATTAAATGTGAAACCGTACTCTATTAATTTCTTCGGAATGACATTGCGACTCTTGAGAATGAGTTCGGTTTCGGTTTGAATAATCTTTGCGCCCAATTCCAGCATGCTTTTTCCCATGGGGATGCCAAAGGGAATTCCTATTTTCTTTCTAAGGGTTTGCATCAGTTGAGCATTTGTGGTAGGAGTGGGGCTTACAATATTGATCACTCCCTGAATCTCTTTTTTCTGAAGTATGAATTCAATGCTTCGGGCAAAGTCTTCCTCATGGATCCAGCTTACCTTCTGATTCCCCGGACCTTGTTTTCCTCCAAAGCCCAGTTGAGTGAGTCGTTTGATCGGTACAAAAGCTCCTCCTTCCTTTCCCAATACAATGGAAGTACGCAACGCTACTTGCCGTGTTTTAGGGAGAGCATAGCTGAAGAACTCCTTTTCCCAAGCTTGGGCCACACTTACGGAAAAGCCTTCCCCAATTTCTCCATCTGTTTCGTCCATTTCCAGGTCCGTAGAGTGCCTGTAGATGGTAGCTGTGGAAGAGTTCAACCAAACTTTTGGCGGACGTTCACACTGCATGATCGCCTGTCCCAATATCCGAGTAGCGTCTACTCTAGAAGATAGAATGAGGTCTCTGTTCTTTTGATGATAACGGCAATCCACAGATTTTCCTGTCATGTTAATGAGTACATCTGCATCTTCTAAATAGGCACTCCACGGTCCCAGAGTTTTAGCATCCCATGGTAGGAATTGAATATTCCCTTTTTCTTTTACTTGCGCTTCCGTAGAAGTTTTATGCGATACATGGTTGGAACGAGACAGTATATAAATCTGCTCGACCTTATTCTTGAAATAGTCTGTGAGAACCTGGCCTAAGAACCCGCTTCCGCCGGCTATGATAAGAGTTTTCATGATTCGATTTTTTTAGTTTGATATAGAATGAAGATGAAATAAGCAACCAGCACATAGGAACCGAGCCATAAGGTTGTGAAAAAGGTGTCCTGATCTATTCCGAAGGAAACTAACAATGCAGTTGTTATGAATCCATAGATGAGCAGATGGGCTTTAAGGTATTGTGAACACTTCTTGAAATTGGTGAGGAGATATAGATAACAAGCTAACTGAAAAACGCCTAAGCTACATTGAAGCAAAATACCAATAACAAGGGTTAGGTATCCCATGACCGAGAATGCGGCAAGCCAAAAATTAATCTGGATAAGTCTTGAGATCGTTTTCATTTTAGATCATGTTTTGAATCAACAATAGTGTATATACTACGGCGAACAGCACAAATAGTAAATTCATTCCATAGCCTCCCCATTTGAAGAGAAACTTCCTGGGAATATCGTACATGGGGTAGTAAGCGATCTGTGTGGCTACTTTTCCTACCCAGTAGGCTGCGATGAGTCCCGTAATTGCGATAGCTAAGTGAGTTCCATTCTTTAAGTCTGAAGGAATGAGGATAGCAATGAGTCCAAAAGAGAAGTTGAGTCCTTGTATGTATCGACCGTAGGTCTTGGCGATCTCCTGGTTTAGGGGCTTCAATTGCCTTACATCATTATACCAATCGAAGACTTTATGTCTAATGTAGGGATAGACCAGGGCCGTGAATATCTGACCGGCACCGCCGAGAATAATTAACCAGTTGGGAATATCTATGTTCATATTATTAATTTTTAAACTTTCAATATTTATTGAAACATCTTTTTCAAAGAAAAGGGAATGTCCTTCCCTTAGATCTTTATTGGGTTCTGATTTATTTCAGCAACTTCAGTAAGGTTTTTGTCACCCAGTTTTGCTCCTGGTCCACTACTTTGTTGAGCATAGTATCGGCCGTATCGGCCAGATCGTACAATTCCTTTGTTTTTTTGATGAGTTCCCGAGTTTTTTTCGTTCCATCGTCTTCGATACTGGATACTTCCTTAAGTACTTTGATGGTGGGTTGTATCTCTCGTCTACTTCTTTCCTTTGCGATGGTTCTAGCTAGTTCACTCGTGTCTTTTTCACTCGCGAAGAACTCTTTTCGCTCGCCTGGAATATTTACTTTATAAACAATTCCCCATTCGATTAAGCTCCTGAGGTTCATACTGGCATTTCCTCTTGAGATTCCTAAAACCTCCATAATCTCCTCCATGGAAAGTGGCTCTGGGGATACGAAAAGTAAGGCATGGATCTGTGCCATGGCTTTATTGATGCCCCAAAGCGTCCCCAGGGCGCCCCAGGTACTTATAAATTTATCTCTTGCTTCTTGGTAATTCATAGGTCAAATATAACAAAAATTTTAAACTTTCAAAAATAATTGAAACTTTATTCAATTCTGCACCAGGGGTAGCAGTGAAAATCCCGCAGCTTTGGGCGAGGAATTGTAACGAATAACCCGGTCCTTCTTTACGGAGGAAAGAAGGAGGTGCCCCAATGAATATTCAACGTTCGAGGTTCAATACGCCATGAGGAACAGACCATTCGTTGGATTATTTAAGTAAGCCTGCCCGTTTGAGCAAGGCATCGGGATTGGGTTTTTGTCCGCGGAACTCTACATACAACTCCATTGGATCTTTGGTTCCTCCCTGCGATAGTACGGTATTTTTAAACTTGTTGGCGACTTCTTTGTTGAAAATTCCTTCCTGTTTGAAATAGGCAAAGGCATCTGCATCGAGCACTTCTGCCCATTTGTAACTGTAATACCCTGCCGAATAGCCTCCCTGAAAGATATGCGCAAAGGCGGTACTCATGCAGGTCTCCGGTGTATTTGGATACAGTTGGGTATTTTTAAAGGCATCACTCTCAAAGTCCTTAACATTGTTGATATGGGTAGGATCTGCTCCATGCCAGGACATATCGAGCATGCCAAAACTCAATTGTCGCAGCGTCTGCATGCCTTCATGGAAGGTGGCAGATTCTTTGATTTTTTCCACTAGCTCCATGGGAATTACCTCTCCCGTTTCATAGTGCGTTGCAAACAGCTCAAGTGTTTCCTTTTCGTAGCACCAGTTTTCTAACACCTGACTGGGCAATTCGACAAAATCCCAGTACACGCTGGTTCCTGACAGCCCTTTGTAGGTAGTGTTGGCCAACATTCCGTGTAAGGCATGCCCAAATTCGTGAAAAAGAGTAGTCACTTCATTGAAAGTTAGTAAAGAGGGCTTGCTTTCGGTGGGTTTGGTGAAATTACAAACGATAGAAACATGGGGTCTATCGTTTACTCCGTTGCGTATTTGCTGAGGTTTGTAAGAAGTCATCCAGGCGCCTCCTCGCTTTCCCGGACGCGGATGGAAGTCGGCATAAAATAAAGAAACCAATGTATTTTCAGAGTCGGTCACCCGATAGGTCATGACGTCTTCGTGATATTTGTCTATAGATTCGTCTCTTTCAAATTTCAATCCGAATAGTTTATGGGCTACCGCAAAAACTCCCTCGATTACATTCTCTAGCTTGAAGTAGGGTTTGAGTTGTTCATCATCCAAAGCAAATTTCTTTTGCTTCAGTTTTTCGGCATAATAAGCACCATCCCACTTCTGCAGTTGATCAATGCCATCGCGTTCTTTGGCGAAAGCTTCCATTTCATCAAATTCCTTTTGTGCTGCGGGTTTTGCTTTTTCCAGTAATTCGTTGAGAAAAGACTGTACCTTTTCAGGAGTTTCGGCCATGCGTTCTTCCAGGACGAAGTGTGCATGGCTTTCATATCCCAGTAGTTGAGCACGCTCGTGCCTGAGATTTGCAATCTTGAGCACATTCTTTTCATTATTGTTTTCGTTATCCTGAAACGCTCTGGCTCCAAAAGCCAGAGAGAGTTTTTTTCTTAATGCTCTATGATCCGCATAGGTCATAAAAGGAATGTAGCTAGGATAATCCAGGGTGAACATCCATCCTTCTTTTCCTTTTTCCTTGGCGGTTTGGGCGGCGGCTTCTTTGGCCCCCTCTGGAAGTCCGGAAAGATCGGCTTCATTTTCGATCAACATTTCGAGGGCATTGGTTTCTGCCAACACATTTTCGCCAAAAGTAAGTTTTAGCTTGGCGAGCTCCGCATCGATTGTTCGGAGGGCCGTTTTCTTTTCCTCTGAAAGGTTCGCTCCATTTCTGGAAAACCCTTTGTATTGTTTTTCCAGAAGCATGGATTGCTCACCCGTAAGATCTAGTGTGTCCTTACTATCATAGACGGCTTTTACCTTTGCGAATAAATCCTCATTGAGAAGCAGATCGTTTTTAAAATCGGATAGCCAGGGAGAGATCACTTGTGCGATCTTCTGAATTTCCTCGTTGGTCTCTGCGCTGTTTAGGTTAAAAAAGATGCTTGTTGCCCTATCCAATTGGAGACCGGTGTTCTCCAGTGCCTCCACTGTATTTTCGAAAGTAGGAGTTTCGGTATTGTCTACAATAGCATTTATTTCGGCTTTGGTGTGGGCGATTAGTTCCTTTATGGCAGGCTCGAAATGTTGGTTTTTTATGGTTGAAAAGGGAGCGGCGTCAAATGACTCCAATAATGGGTTTTTCATAGTTTCAATATCAACTTTGTTAACATCCCGAACAGGTTTCCCGCGTTAAGGGTATGATGTCAATTTATTTGGAAGACTTCCATGTAAAAAGAACAAAATGCTTTCCCCTTTGAAGGGGGGCTGAGGGGGATGTTCTCGCTTGTTATTTTTAATTTTTCAATTTCTTGGCGCCCTCTTCTACCTTTAGTTTTAGACCTTCCTTATAGGTGAGGACCTTGTCCAATACACATGTATCGGCTGAGCCAATGATCTGTGCCGCGAGGATGCCGGCGTTCTTTGCTCCGTTTAGCGCTACCGTCGCTACGGGTACGCCTCCCGGCATTTGGAGTATGGAAAGGACGGAATCCCAACCGTCGATCGAATTACTAGATTTTACCGGAACCCCTATGACGGGTAAGGGAGATAGCGAGGCTATCATTCCGGGTAAGTGAGCGGCACCCCCGGCTCCAGCGACAATAACACTAATTCCTCTTTCGTGGGCTTTTTTGCCATAATCGAAGAGTTTGTCCGGAGTCCGATGAGCAGAAACGATATCTACTTCCACTTCTATATCGAATCCTTTTAAAATATCCACAGCGTCCTGCATCACTGGCAGATCGCTTGTGCTTCCCATAATGATTCCTACTTTTGGCATACCTTCCAAATTTTAAATTCCAATTCCGTTACAAAGATCCCTTGAGATCTGGTCCTTGGTGTCTATTTACTAATTACTTTGATGGTTTTCTTTACTTCTTCCGCCACCTTTCGGGCTTCTGCTATATCCTGATCCACAATAGTTACATGTCCCATTTTCCTGAAAGGCCGAGTCTGTTTCTTTCCATAGATATGTGGAGTGACTCCTTCCATAGCCATGATTCTATCAATATTTTCATAGACTACTGCTCCCGTATGCCCTTCCGCACCCACTAGATTTACCATAATGCCGCCCAACTTGCTATCTGTTTTACCCAATGGTAAATCCAGAATCGCTCTTATTTGTTGTTCAAACTGATTGGTATAACTGGCTTCAATACTGTAATGCCCGCTATTGTGAGGTCGCGGGGCTACTTCGTTTACCAAGATCTCGTCGTCTTCGGTCTGAAACATCTCAACAGCCAATAAGCCTACATGCTCAAAAGCCTCCGAAACCTGTGCGGCAACCGCTCGTGCTTTTTGGGCAACTGCCTCATCGATACGAGCCGGGCAAATGACGTATTCCACTTGATTGGCTTCCGGATGGAATTCCATTTCCACTACAGGATAGGTTTTTACTTGGCCGGAAGGATTTCTGGCTACGATTACAGCCAATTCATTTTTAAACGGGATCAGTTTCTCCGCAATACAACTTCCACTGGATAGGGGAATGATATCTTCCGCGTCCCGAATAATACTTACACCCTTTCCATCATATCCCCCTGTGCAACTTTTCCATACAAAAGGGTAGTGCAATTCTTTCCGAACAATGGCTTCATTCAATGCATTCTTACTATCAAATACGAGGAACGGAGAGGTGGGAATTCTATGCGTTTTATAAAACTGCTTTTGGACACCTTTGTCCTGGATATGCCGCAAGGTTTTGGAAGAGGGATACACTTTTTTTCCTTCTTCTTCCAATTGGGCGAGGGCGTCTATATTCACCCCTTCAATCTCAAAGGTAAGCACGTTGACCTTCTTTCCGAAGGAATAAACGGTATCGAAGTCCATGAGATCTCCCTGTTCAAAATAATCGCAGGCAATTTTGCATGGAGCTTCAGCGCTGGGGTCCAATACATGAGTGGTGATGTCAAATTTTCGCGTTTCATAGAGCATCATTTTGCCCAGTTGGCCGCCGCCTAAAATTCCTAGAGTGAATTGGGAAGAAAAGAAATTTGCCATGCCACAAAGGTACAATCTTCTATTAGAATTTTCTCCATCTTTTTGCAGGAGCACTTTCGGAATATACCCGCTGAAAGAAATGGCTCAAAAGACCTTATAAATTGGTATCTTTGCCCCTTCATTATGTGGAGATTCTTAAAATCATTATTTAGAACGAACAAAAAACGAATGAAGAACATCGTATTATTTGGCCCTCCTGGTGCGGGTAAAGGGACACAAGCCGAAGTCTTAAAAGAAAAATACAGCCTGGTGCACCTTTCTACAGGAGATATGTTTCGCTATAACATCAAGAACGAAACAGCGCTTGGAAAGCTGGCGCAGAGCTACATGGATAAAGGACATTTGGTGCCGGATGAGGTGACCAATGAAATGCTGAAGGCCGAGGTAGACAGAAGAGGAGATGTGAACGGATTTATCTTCGATGGTTACCCACGAACCGAGGATCAAGCCAATGTATTGAAAGAGTTTTTAGATGGAAAAGGCAGCCAGGTAAATGCCATGGTTGCCCTGGAAGTGGATAATGAGATCCTGGTGGGTCGTTTGTTGGAGCGTGGTAAATCTAGCGGACGCGCAGACGACGCCAATGAAGAAGTGATCCGTGAACGCATCGCAGAGTATTATCGCAAGACCGATATCCTAAAAGAATTTTATCAGGCGCAGAACAAGTATTTTGGTGTAGATGGGGTAGGAAGTATTGAGGAGATTACCGGGCGTTTGAGCGAAGTGATCGATAAACTATAGGGCGTTCCTCTATAATGTTACCTCGAGCATTATCGAGATTCAAAATGTATTTTGAATCGAAGATAGCTAGTGAAGCTAGTCGAGAGGTCATTATTGAGAGCGGGCTGTTCGCTATATCTTTTTTGGTGACTTCGATACAATTGCTTCGCAATCACTCAGTCACCTGCAAAAGGATGACGCTACCATCCCTAACGCGGATAAGGTGTTTCAATTAAAAGATTCCTGCTCAGGCGGGTAGAAAACATGACTGAAGGAAATTTTGTAGACTACGTAAAGATCCATGTGACTTCCGGAAAAGGAGGGCAGGGAAGTGCGCACCTACGCCGGGAAAAATATATCCCCAAAGGGGGGCCGGACGGAGGTGACGGAGGACGAGGTGGTCATGTGATCCTGAAAGCCAATAAAAATATGTGGACCCTCTATCACTTGAAGTTCAAACGACACTTTAAGGCCGGCCATGGGGGTGCAGGAGGTAAGCAAACCAGTACCGGAGCAGATGGGGACGATGTGTATATCGAGGTTCCTTTGGGGACCGTCGTAAAAGATACCGGAACAGGAGAGGTGATCAAAGAGATCCTGGAAGATGGAGAACAGTTAATTGTTGCCAAAGGTGGGAAGGGAGGCCGAGGCAACAATCATTTTAAAAGCGCCACACGACAAACACCGCGATACGCTCAACCAGGGCTTCCGGGCGAGGAAGCCAATATTACTCTTGAGATGAAAGTCCTTGCCGATGTGGGTCTTGTTGGCTTTCCCAATGCTGGAAAATCAACACTGCTATCGGTGATCACAGCAGCTAAACCCAAAATTGCTAATTACGAATTCACTACCTTAAAACCCAACCTGGGAATCGTTGACTATCGCGATTACAAATCATTTGTAATGGCCGATATTCCGGGAATTATTGAAGGAGCAGCAGAAGGAAAGGGATTAGGTCACTACTTCCTGCGTCACATAGAACGAAATTCTACCTTGCTGTTCTTGATCCCTGCCGATGCAGACGACATTAGAAAGCAACACGATATTCTCCTGGATGAATTACGCCGTTACAATCCCGAGTTGCTCGATAAACAACGACTGGTAGCTATCTCCAAAAGCGATATGTTGGATGAGGAGCTCAAAGCAGAAATGAAGGAGCAACTGGATAAGGATTTGGAAGGTATTCCTTATTTATTCTTCTCGTCGGTCGCCCAACAAGGATTGATGGAGCTGAAGGATCGACTTTGGGAGATGTTGAATTGATCCTGCGATTTTGAAAATAGTCAAGGCGAATACTTGATAAATGTCGACCATTTCCCATTCAAGTTTCTATCTAGTATGTTTTTTTTAGATTGGCCATAAAAATTACGAACATGAAACTGTTTTGCGTTATCCTATTTTCTATTTTACCCTATCTAGGACTGGCCCAATGCCCAACTACAGATATTGTAATGAATACTCAGGAAGATGTGGACAATTTTGTGTTGGACTATCCCGGTTGCACGGAGCTATTGGAGGCTTTAATTATTGACGGAAATACTATTGAAAATCTAAAAGGGCTTGGCAGTATTGAACGAATCGGTGGAAGTCTGCGAATTTTAGAAACCGGTTTGACCCATTTAATGGGCTTAGATCAACTGCAATCTGTGGGTGGAGAATTTCAGCTGCAAGGGAATGACATGTTGATCGATCTGGAAGGATTGTTTTCGCTGGACTCTGTACTCCGATTATTTATTATATCGAATGAGTCGCTGCTGTCGTTGGATGGTCTGGATGCCTTAACTACCATCGAGGTTCCAGAAAGTATTGTAATTGCGGATAACAATTCGCTCGTAAGTATCAATGCACTTTCCACCGTAGTTAACTGTCCTAGTTGTTGGATTATTATAAGTTTAAATAGTAATCTAACCAACCTGGGAGGGCTGGAAAATATTCCTGCTTCGGATATAGCGTTTCTAGGATTGACTGATAACCCTATGCTGGTAACTTGTAATTTACCCAATATTTGTGAGTACCTCGTCGATGGTGGTACCCATGAAATAGAGAATAATGCTCCGGGATGTGCTTCACAGTCCGATATTGTTTCTAATTGCCTATTTTCGATTTTAGAAAATGGTTTGAATCCATCTGTAATCCTGTTGCCCAATCCCGTTTCGGAAGTACTTCAAATTCAATTACCCGAAGCTTTCATTTTAAGAAGCACCGAAGTCTATTCAGTGTTGGGAGAACTTCTTATTTCAACTTCCGAAGAGACCGTTGATCTTTCTGATGCTCCAAATGGAATATACTTTATTGCTATGGAGACCAATTTTGGAGACTTCATGGGGAAAATTTTGAAGCAATAAGTCTATGGCCCGGAACTATTGCAAAAGAATCGGTAGGACAGAAAATTGTAAAATATTGTTACGAATAGGGTAATAACGTCTACTAATTGGAACTATAATCCATAAACATATACATCCTAATTATGAAAAATAAATTACTCTTTCTTTCCTTTTTTGTTATTTCTCTTTTGAGTTTTGGCCAGTGTCCTACTACCTTTCCGGATTTTACCACTCAGGCTCAAGTGGATGATTTTATCATTCAATATCCGGACTGCACCGAGATAGACGGATATTTAAGTATTACCGGAAATGATATTACGAACTTAAATGGTTTTAGCAATATCACAGAGATCGGTTTTGCTCTCATGGTAAGCAATGCAGATGCCCTGGTTAACTTCGAAGGGCTTAATACCGTTGAAACCATCGGGTGGCTCATGATCACAAATAATGATAATCTGGAAAATTTTAACGGACTTGAAAACGTAACGACTATTATCTATCCGGCAGAAGGATTTGATATTATCAATAATTCTGTGCTTACCGATATTTCAGGAATCGAAAATGCCGTATTGGATGTCATCAATCTGCCACTTTATATTCAGGATAATCCAAATCTAGCCGAGTGCAGTATTTCCAACATTTGCACCTTTCTTGAAAATGGTGGTGGGCATTTAATTTTTGGTAACGCTAATGGTTGTAATTCAGAGACTGAGATCTCAGCCAATTGTATTTTAGGGGTCCCTGAAAACCAATCAGGTTATGAGATTTTAGTTTACCCTAACCCAGTTTCAGAAAAACTTACTATACAAGTGTCCGATGCCGTCGTCCCGAGGGTTGAAGTTTACTCTCTTATGGGAGAAAAACTTGTTTCCACTTCGGAAATGGTCTTAGATTTATCCAATATGGCCAATGGAATCTATTTTGTGACCGTGACCACAGATAGAGGAACCCTTGTTCAGAAAATTGTTAAAGAATAACTAAGGCAGAACCGGCCACTTCTTTTTTCCGTATTTTAGTGAAAAATCATGCTTTGAGATTGGGCTTGTTTCTTATGGTTTTACTTCTATTCTCGTCCTGCGGGCCAGCGGTCTATGTGGACTATGAGAAGGAGCAGGATTTTTCACAATTTACAACCTATCAATTCTATTCTAATATTGACTCCGGATTAAACCAATTGGATAACAAGAGAATTGTACGAGCCATAGATAGCGTATTGCAACAACGGGGGTTTAAACGTACCGATAACAATCGCTTCTTCATTGATTTTTATGCAAACGAGAGTATCTCCAATTCCCGAAACACCTTGGGAGTAGGTATTGGAGGCGGCGGCGGCAACGTGGGCGTTGGAGTGAGCGGTGGAATTCCTATTGGCGGTGCTGTCGTTAATCAGCAATTAACCATAGATATTGTAGATGCTTCCGCGAATCAGAAACTGGTCTGGCAAGCGGTCGTAGAGAGCCAGCTTAAAGAAAGGTCTACCCCCAAGCAAAAGGAGGACTATTATTTTCAAGTCGTTCAAAAGGCGTTAAATAAATTCCCTCCCAAACACTAAAAGAACCCTATATGCGTTTTCACCACATATTGAATGAGAAATCATATATTTGAAGCCCAAATCGTTGATATGAAAAGACTTCTTCCGTTATTTCTACTATTTCCAATTATGGTAATGGCGCAAACACCCTTTGAAAGGGCGGAAGCCTATTTTAGGAAAGAGCAGTTTAGTAAGGCGAAACCTTTGTTCGAAAGTTATCTGAAAGATCACCCCAATGACGTCAAGACACGGGAATATCTTGGCGATATTGCTGGCTATACCAAAGACTGGGATACTGCGATAGACTATTATGACGGTCTGGTTGAAGAGGATGATACCAATGCCAATTATCATTTCAAGGCTGGAGGTGCTTTGGGTATGAAGGCGCTTGAAATTAGTAGGATCAGAGCGCTGTCCTATGTTGGGGATATTAAACGGCATTTTGAAAGATCGGCCAAACTGGATCCAAAGCATATAGAGGTGCGTTGGGCTCTTGTGGAGTTTTATATTCAATTACCGGGCATTATAGGAGGAAGTGAGAAGAAGGCTGTAAAATATGCCAATCAGTTGGGAAAGATATCTCCGGTAGATGGGCATTTGGCCAATGGATACATCGCCGAATACAGCGATCGCCCTAAAGACGCCGAAACCTACTATAAAAAGGCAATAGCGGTAGGAGGCTCCGTACATACCTATGAGAAACTATCTAATTTGTATGAGAACACCAATCAGCCGAAAAAAGCCATAGAAACAGTGGCCAATTGCTTGAAAGTTCACGATCGGAATGCCTTGCATTATCAGATAGGAAAGATCGCGGCTCAATACAATCTCAATTCCGAGTTAGGCATCAATTGTCTTGAGAAGTACATTCAAAACCATTCCGTAAAAGATGGGGTGCCAAAAGATTGGGCCTATTACAGGTTGGCGCAGATTTATAAGAATCTGGGTAAGAAACAAGACGCGCTCCAATGGATCAACAAGGCGCTGGCGGATCGCCCGGACTTTAAAGAAGCCAAAAAGGAAAAGCAATTGATACAGTCTCTCTAATCATCTCAATGTTTTTAAGAAAACCCTGCCTTTGTTCAAGAACTTTGGTAGGCTGGGCTATTCGCTATATCGCTCCTTAACCTTTGGTAAAGGTGGCCCCCTGTTGTAAAGGAATACCTTATCTTTACCCATGGATAAACCTGTGAGATTAGTTATAACGAAATACCTATTCAGGAAACTTTTTAAAAAAGCATTGTAAGCAGATGAACGTACATTTTATCGCCATCGGAGGCAGCGCTATGCATAATTTAGCCCTTGCCTTACATGAAAAAGGATATAGCGTAAGTGGTAGTGATGATGAGATCTTCGACCCTTCTAAAAGTAGATTGGATGCCAAAGGACTACTTCCGGAAGCCTACGGCTGGTTTCCCGAAAAAATCGATTCCCATCTGGACGCTGTGATCCTGGGAATGCATGCGAAGGCAGATAACCCTGAACTTTTGAAAGCTCAGGAATTGGGACTCACCATCTATAGTTATCCGGAATTTCTATACGAACAAGCGAAACACAAGACCCGGGTTGTTATTGGTGGGTCACACGGCAAGACTACCATTACCTCCATGATTCTGCACGTAATGCACTACCATGATCGAGCGGTGGATTATATGGTAGGAGCTCAGTTGGAGGGCTTCGATACCATGGTCCACCTTACCGAAGACAATGATTTCATGGTACTCGAAGGAGATGAATATCTTTCGTCCCCCATTGATAGACGGCCAAAGTTTCATTTGTATCAACCCAATATAGCTTTACTAAGTGGTATCGCCTGGGATCATATCAATGTATTTCCAACCTTCGAAAATTATGTGGAACAGTTTCAGATTTTCCTGGAACAAATTACGCACGGTGGAGCTATCATCTATAATCAGGAAGATCCTGAAGTGAAGAAAGTAGTAGAATCCTCAACTAGTCTGATCAAGAAATATCCGTATCAAACTCCACCCTATGAAGTGGTAAATGGGGAAACTCTTTTGGAAACTCCGGAGGGACCCATGCCGATAGAAGTTTTTGGTAAGCACAACCTCAATAACTTGGAGGGTGCGCGATGGATCTGCCAGTTAATGGGTGTGGATGAAGCCGATTTCTACGAGGCTATTGCTTCTTTTAAGGGAGCAAGTAAACGTTTGGAGAAGATTGGGGAAGGGAGCTCTACGGTTGCCTATAAAGACTTTGCTCATTCTCCCAGTAAGGTGTTGGCCACTTCTAGTGCCGTAAAAGACCAATATCCTGATAGGAGATTATTGGCCTGTCTGGAGCTGCATACCTATAGTAGCTTAACCCCAGAATTCTTAAGTGAGTACAAAGGGTCGCTAGACGCCGCCGACACAGCGGTAGTATTTTATTCTCCGCATGCCGTGGAGATCAAAAAGCTGAAGCCCATTTCTGCCGATCAGATAGGAGAGGCATTTCAAAGGGATGACCTGATCATTTATACGGATCCTAAGGCCTTTAAGGAGTATTTGTTTTCTCAGAATTTTGAGGATACATCGCTATTATTAATGAGTAGCGGTAATTATGGCGGATTGGATTTTGAAGAGGTGAAGCAGCTCATTTAAGTTCGAAGTCTTGTTCGTATACTAAATGAGTGGCGTTTCTCGTTCTATACTTCCTTATACCTCCGCTTATATTAATACGTTTACCTCGAATCCCTAAATCTGTTCCTATGTCTAGATGCTTCGTGGTATTTCTCTTTTTTTGCGTTGCCCTTATTTCCTGTAGTAAGGGAGATGAAAATACAACTACTCCGGAACCCCTCCCGCAACTTTCTAATTTCTACCCCCTAAAAGTGGGGAACAATTGGACGTATAACTATTTTAGGAATACGGAGGAAGTACGAGGGTTGGAAAATACGGGTATTGTGGTGCAGGTGATAGTTACAGGGGAAATGCCTTTGGGTAATGAGACCTACTTTGAGCTACAAACCACCACAGCTGGAAATAATAACAGTTGCAACTTTTGCGAACCCGATGGAGTGGTTATCTCCAGAGTAAGAGATTCTTTGGGATATCTTGTGGACTCCGGAGGTGCTATTCTGTTTTCCAGCAGTAATACAAAAGATTACCTGGTAAGCAAGAATGAGTGGGGGAATGTATATAGGGTTCTGAAGGCAGACCCGGTTCGGGCGGACGTGCCTGCAGGAAGCTTCAACTGTCTCGATAACGAACGTTATACCCTGAATCCAAATGGCGTTCCCTTTGAAGGAAAGGACAACCTATACTTTTCTGAAGGCGTTGGAGAAATAAAAAAAACCATCGTCGGGCCTATTTCAGGAAAAATTTTGTTCGAAAAACACCTAGTTTCTTATCATCTAAATTAGGTTCAAGTGTAGATCTCATTGATGAATCCCGCCGCACTCTCGCCGGATTTTTTTATGAGCTGCTGTTTGGCATTTTCCTGATCCTGTTCGTTCTTGTCCTGGGATAGTTTGAACTTTCCTTCCCAGTTCGTAATAGTAATGTCAAAGGCCTGTATATAATTTACAGAGCGCTGCATACGCTTATTGTCTTTTTCCAGAATAAATTTCTGTTCAGGTCGTTCGAGAAATTCAGTCATTGCAATCATGGTTTCTTTGGCAGCATCCGGATCATTGATGAGTGAAATGATTCCGGTTATGTGCACAATGATATAGTTCCAGGTGGGTAATTGTTTAGTAGTGTAAATACTTGGCGAAATATAGGCGTCGGGCCCTTTAAAAACAACGGTAACGGCTGCTCCCGCTTTCAGGGTTTCAACCTGGGGATTGTATTTGTCGATATGCGCAACCAACTTCCCGCTATTGTTGTTATAGATAATCGGAATATGAGTAACATAAGGTACTCCATTTTCCGCAGAAACCAGCATTCCAAAAGGATAGGCCTTGATCACAGCGATCATTTTTTGTATGTCTTCAGTTTGATGATAGGGTGGTGGATACACTAAATTAGATATTAGATATTAGATATTAGATGTAAGATGTTCGTGTAGGTATGTGCGAATAAGTTAATCAAAAAGGCAACTTTTAACAATATGTGAATTGGTTTATAAGTCCTTAATGCTTACGATCCAAACTGTAAATGATGATCCGAGTGCTAAAGATTAGATTTCCGGCACATTTACTAGAATTTGCAAACGCAAGCTACAAATTTTGGTAAATGCATCACCCCTCCAGTGGGCAAAAGTCAACAGTTCCTCATTTACAGTTAAACTCCAAATTGCCTGAAATGATGGTCCAGGTGTTTGTATTGCATTTTGCCCCACTGTTCTTTTGTAAAATCACCAAATCCCGGGTGGGGTTTCCAGTCATCGCGTTCTCTTTGTGAATGGAACTCATCCAGTAATGCTTCCAAATGGGCTTTCTCCTTGGCGAAGTCTCGTTCCTGAGTTTCCTTTAAAAATTTCGCCGTAGGTAATCCCTTGCGCCATAGTTTATCACTGTAAAGCGACTTTTTAAAAAACACTTTCACCAGCCAATTTGGTTTTAGTCCATAATCATTCTTTTCCAGCATGATATTCAAAGGTCCCTGACAGTGACGTACCATTTGTCCATGACTCATCTTTCCCCATTGACGTTGCGAATTCTCGTCTAACTGGTTCAATCTATTTCTAATTTCTTGATAGGCTTCCGGATTAAATAATGATTTCATTGATGCCATTTTATACCATTTAAATGCTTCAATTCATGAATTGTCATTAGTACTTCGCTATAAATTTTCTATCCTAAAGATACAGTTTTATATTTAAGCAAATATGGCTGTCTATGGAAGAAAATACCACTTCGTTTTCAATTAAAGCCTGGAACGAAGACGATCGTCCCAGAGAGAAATTAAGTCTTAAAGGTAGAACAGCCTTAAGTGATGCCGAATTGATCGCTATTCTCATAAGTTCAGGAAATAGAAATGAAAGTGCCGTAGGTTTGAGTCAGCGTATTTTGGCCTCTGCGCAAAATAATTTGAATGAACTTGGAAAGATGTCCATATCACAATTGAAACAATTCAATGGTATAGGGGACGCCAAGGCGGTGAGCATAGTGGCCGCTTTAGAATTAGGTCGACGTAGACGGTGGCAGGAATCAATGGAACGAACAAGTATTACGTCCAGCGCTGCGGTATTTGAATTGATGCAACCTATAATAGGCGATTTGCAGCATGAAGAATTTTGGGCGATCTATGTAAACAATTCCAATAAGGTCTTACAAACTCACCAATTGAGTAAAGGGGGTATTACCGGTACGATTGTGGATATTCGTCTTACACTGAAAACCGCTTTGGAGATTGGGGCCGTAGGAATCATTCTGGCTCATAATCATCCCAGCGGTTCCCTCCAGCCAAGTACGGCGGACAGGCAACTTACTAAGAAAGTAAAACACGCGGCACAAAGTATCGATATTAAAGTGCTCGATCACCTCATTATTACCGAAAAAGCGTACTTTAGCTTTGCCGACGAACAACTGCTTTAGCACCTTATGCTATTAATTCATCTTCAGAAGATCACGCCACGAACGGACTATGCGTTCAAGCATATATGCACGCGAATTTTAGGCATAAAAGTCGAATTTACTTCCGTCATTGAAACATTTATTGCGCATCAAGGCCCTAAACTTTCTTACGGGAGACAACCTATGGGGAATGAACTGTTCATTCAAGCCCACGGGCTGCTTTTTGAACAAGGTTTTGAAGACATTGACATCGTCGTACAGACCTGGAATGAAAGCATTGGTTTCTTTCCCGTTGGAGCGAGAAGTGCCTTGCCTTTCGATATTTTTTCGGCTGCCTTCTATTTGTTGAGTCGTTACGAAGAATATCTCCCACATTTAAAGGACGATTTGGGAAGGTTTCCCGCCGAAGAGAGCCTTGCGTATAAAAACAACTTTCTTAAAAAACCCGTAGTGGATATTTGGGCCAATTACTTCAAAAAGATTTTATTACAGCACTATCCGGATACGCAGTTCGCAAACCGTTCCCTGCATGTACATCATATGGTAGAGGCAACAGAACCATTTGCCTATAGCCAACGAGGTTTTCTTCGAAATTTTAGTGGATTCTTTAGAGATCTTATCCGATTTAGGATTCAAAGCCTTTTTAGAAGAAGCCGGGTATTGATGAGGTTGCGAAAAGATCCCTTCGACACTTTTACCTGGATGATCAATGCTTCGAAGAATAGTACCGCAAAACTATCTGTCTTCTTTTTGCTGGGAGAAGGGTTTTCCTTTCAGGAGGATATTAATTCTAAAAGAGAGAAATACCGGATGTTAGTAAAGTTTGTGGCAGATTATGTGGAAGTAGGGTTAACTTTTTCATATCACTCCCTGGACGATTACGATCGTTTAAAGCAAGAGAAACTACTCATGGAAGAGTTGACACATCGATCCTTAAGAAGTAGCAGAAACGACAAAAGTCTCGTGAACCTTCCGCATAATTACCGGAATCTCCTGGAACTGGAAGTGGAAAAGGATACCACCTTATTGTACGATGATCACTTGGGGTTTAGAGCAGGAACTTGTACTCCCTTTCTGTTTTATGATCTGGATTACGAAATTAAGACGCCGTTGATCATTCACCCTATGGCGGGGCGAACCTCCACCTTGAGTGGACAAAAAAAGGGAATCATAGAAAGTGAAGTGTATCAATTGCTTACCGAAGTGAAAAATGTGGGAGGTACCTTCTCTATTTTGCTATCTAACAAGGATTTTATGCAAAAAAACGTATAATACGTTTTTTTG
>JBCBDM010000007.1:0-41158 GCA_038529705.1 Bacteroidota bacterium | reverse complement strand
ATCTTACCCCTACCATGAAGATGAAGCGTAAAGTGATTAAAGAAAAATACAAAGATCTTTATGAGAAGATCTACGACCGAGCTTAAGTCTTGAAATTCATTTAAAAAGAAGGGTGTTGCGTTGCGACACCCTTCTTTTTTGACGCAAATAGACGTTTTTAGCACTTTTTTCGTTCTTTTTTCAACCCCACTTCGCTTGCTATCAAAGTATTCTAAAAATAGCTTTGTATCGTAATCATTAAAATTCATCATTATGACAAAGTCAATCAAATTAAACGCAGCAGTAATTCTACTTCTTCTTTTAAGTCCCGTAGTGCTGGCACAGCAGCATGGACAGCATTCAAATTGTTCAGACTACCATACCGCCCGAACCATAGAGCTGGATGATAGTTCTAATAACGAATCCATCAAAATGGAAGTAGACAAAGACACTAAGAATCTAATGATTAGTGTGAACAGTCTCATTTCTTCTGGGTCCTTAACGATGGAGATCTTGGATCCCAAGGGAGACAAGCAGGGAAATTTCTCTGTGGAGAGTCAATTAAGTTCCAGTACCTCTTCCGGAGGAAAGAATAAGGAAGAAGTTTGTGGACAGCTCAACAAAAGTTTTAGTGAACCCATGGCAGGAAGTTGGACCATCAAACTAAAACCGAGGAAGGTTACGGGTAAAATTCAGGTGAGTTCGCATCAAATTCAGTAACGGAACTACCACTTTACAACCATCCTACTAATGAAATGTAAAGCCGTTGTTATAAACATCTTATTCTTTTTTTGGTGCTTATGGTCCATGGGCCTGGAATTGAATGCCCAGTCCTTAGATAACCATGAGCCAACCATTAAAGGTCAATTACTACTGGATTCTCTTTGGAGTCCGGTAGTATACCTTTCACATATCCCTACTTTTAAGGATATGTATACCATGTCTAACGAGATGATCATAGCCGAGGCTTCGGTCGACAGTCTAGGTTACTTTTCCTTTGCATCGGGTTATCTTCCTGAAAAGGAACAATTATACAGAATTCATGTGTCGAAAAAGGAAGCTCCCGCGGCTTCCCTAATTATTGGAGGTAATGAAGAAAATCATATGTTCATCATTGCCAGTAATTCTTCGTCTGTTATTCTCCAGGATCAGGAATTAGAGGGTTTATTCGGAAAAGTGACCCTCTCCGGCTCCATTCCTAATCTGGCAATTCGAGAGATCGACAGGATCGTAACCTACACGGATAGTACTCAATTCAATGGTTCTACCATGAAGGGAGAGTTCATGACCAAAGCTATTCAGGAAAAACTGAGGTTTGTAGCCGATACCAGCTCGCATCCCCTGGTTTCCCTCTATGCCCTCCATAAAAGTAAATTTGAATCCAATTATCCCATCAATGCGAAATTCTATGAAGATTATCTGAATAAATGGGAAAGTGAAGAATCCGCCTACTTTACTTCCTTCCGCACTCAGTTCCCTAAGGAACCGAATCATTATGGGTATTACATACTCTTTGGGTTAGGGTTCTTTATACTGGGAATCTTTATGAACAAGCTCCTACCCTTCCGAAGAAATAAAACTACAGACCCACTTAAAGCGCTGAGCATTCAAGAGCGTAAGATCTTCGATGAGATACGATCGGGACGTTCCAATAAAGAAATTTCGGAAGAATACAGCATCGGCATTAGCACCGTTAAGTCCCATGTAAGTAATATCTACGCTAAACTCAATATTAAATCCAGGAAAGAGGCCATGGACCTTTAGTTTTATACCACATAGCTGTAAGATTTTTATTTGCCTTCAGACTTACTCACCATTAGTATTTAAAATCTTCGCTATGAGTAATCTGAAAATCATTTTTATCCTACTACTATCCACTGTCTTCCTTCCCTTGCAAGCACAAAAAAGAACCAATCCGTCCGATCAAGAAAAAGAATTGGGAAAAGTAAGTTGGTATCGTGATTATGATATCGCAATCGCCAAAGCAAAAGAACAAAACAAACCGGTACTTATCCTGTTTCAGGAAGTTCCGGGTTGTGCTACCTGTAGAAATTATGGACACGGTGTTTTGAGTCATCCCTTAATGACGGAAGCTATTGAAAATGAATTTATCCCACTGGCAATCTTCAACAACAAAAGAGGGAAAGACCTGGAGATCCTAAAAAAGTACAAGGAACCCACCTGGAATAATCCGGTGGTGCGTATTGTGAATGCTAATGGAGAAAACCTCGTGAAGCGAGTTGCGGGAGACTATTCGGCAAGAGGTCTATACAGGGTTATGGTGAAAGCCCTGGAGGCAGAAGGGATTCCAATTCCGGAATATATGACCCTTTTAGGCAAAGAGCTTTCCTACCTTCAAAACCCAAATATCAGGGAAGCCAACTTTAAAATGTATTGTTTTTGGTCCGGAGAGAAAGAATTAGGAGGTACCCATGGAGTGCTATCCACAAAGGCCGGCTTTATGAACGGAGAAGTTGTAAAAGTAAAATACGATACCAACCGCATATCCGAAGGCGAATTAAACGCTTTTGCACAGAGTAAAAACATGCAACCCGTGCAAGACAATGGCAACTTTAGATGGGCTAAAAAAGATGAAGACTATTATTTGCAGCATAGCAAGTACAAATATCTCCCCTTGAGCGAAGTACAAAAGACCAAGATTAACAGTGCGCTGGGATATCGACAGCCTGCAGAGCAGTATTTAAGTCCGAAGCAAAGGAAATGGCTCCAACACCTGGAAAGATCGGGAAACAAGGTACTATATGATCAGGAATTCAAGAAAGCTTGGGAGCAGATGAGTTCGAGAAATGGATCAAATACAAAACTTTAATAGGTATTTCAAGGATGGTTCCTGAAGAGCCCTTCTAAAGGATAGGCATTTTTTTACCTATATACTATGCATGCATAATATTTTTTTATATCTTTGGATTCCTCAACTCTAAACACCGATCCATTGAAAGAAAAGACCATTGATTACATTCTTCGTTCCACCTGGATGGGCGTACAGAAAATGTATAACGAAGAAGCCGGAAAAAAAGGAAGTACCATGGCAACGGGTTTTGCTCTTATTAGCATAGATCCTGAGGAAGGTACTCCCTCCACTGCCCTGGGCCCTAAAATGGGAATGGAGGCCACAAGTCTCTCTCGTACCTTAAAGACTATGGAAGAAAAAGGATTGATCGAGCGTCGCCCTAATCCATCTGATGGGCGCGGGGTACTCATTCATTTAACGGACTTTGGAAAGGAGATGCGGGAATTTTCCAAAACTGTGGTTTTTAGCTTCGATGAAGCCGTGCGTGCGCATGTTTCTGAAGAGGACCTAAAAACCTTTAAAAAAGTAGCCAACACCATGTTGGATCTAATCAATAACAAAAAAATATATACGACCGAAAAACACAGTGCATAATATGTCTAAAAGAAGGATTAATAAAGTAGCGGTTATTGGCTCAGGAATTATGGGAAGCGGAATCGCTTGCCATTTTGCCAATATCGGTGTTGAAGTACTATTACTAGATATCGTTCCGCGTGAATTAAATGATAAGGAAAAGGCAAAAGGCCTCAGCCTGGAAGATAAGGTGGTGAGAAACCGCCTGGTAAATGATGCCCTGACCGCCTCTATCAAATCGAAACCGGCACCCTTATATCACAAGGATTTTGCCAGCAGGATCACTACAGGTAATCTAGAAGATGATATCGCAAAAGTATCGGATGTGGATTGGATCATTGAAGTGGTGGTGGAGCGTCTGGATATCAAACAACAGGTGTTCGAAAATCTGGAGAAACACAGAACTTCGGGAACCTTGATCACCTCAAACACCTCCGGGATCCCTATAAAATTCATGAATGAAGGTCGAAGTGAAGACTTCCGGAAGCATTTCTGCGGAACTCACTTCTTCAACCCGCCTCGCTACTTAAAATTATTCGAGATCATCCCCGGTCCAGATACCTCTAAGGAAGTATTGGACTTTCTCAATGGATATGGGGAACAATTCCTTGGAAAGACCTCTGTAATTGCCAAAGACACTCCCGCCTTTATTGGGAACCGTATTGGTATCTTCGGAATACAGGCCTTGTTCCACCTGGTTCAGGAAATGGGATTTTCTATAGAGGAAGTGGATAAACTAACCGGCCCGGTGATTGGCCGTCCTAAGTCGGCTACGTTTCGTACCGTAGACGTGGTAGGTCTCGACACTTTGGTACATGTTGCTAATGGGATTTACGACAACTGCCCGGAAGATGAAGAGCACGAGCTGTTCAAACTTCCCGATTTCATCAGTACCATGATGGAGAATAAATGGTTAGGAAGTAAAACCGGACAGGGTTTCTACAAAAAAGTTAAAGGAGAAGATGGAAAGAGTCAGATCCTGGGATTAGACCTCAATTCCCTGGAATACCGTGCTGGTAAAAAAGCCTCCTTCCCTACCCTTGAGTTGACCAAGTCCATCGACAAAGTTATCGAGCGTTTTCCCATTCTCATTGGAGGAAAGGACAAGGCAGGAGAGTTCTACCGCAAAAATTTCGGTGCTATGTTCGCCTATGTCTCGAAGAGAATTCCTGAGATCACAGACGAACTATACAAGATAGATGATGCCATGAAAGCAGGTTTCGGATGGGAAAATGGCCCTTTCGAAATCTGGGACGCCGTTGGCGTTTCCAAAGGAATTGAATTGATCAAGGCACTAGGTAAGGAACCTGCCGCCTGGGTCAATGAAATGGTAGCGTCCGGTGTGGAATCCTTCTACACGGTGAAAGACGGAGCTACTTATTTCTATGACATTCCGAAGAAAGAACACACGAAGGTTCCTGGACAGGATGCTTTCATCATCCTGGATAACATTCGGGAAAGCAAACAGGTCTTTAAAAATAGCGGTGTCGTTGTAGAAGACCTGGGCGATGGAATTTTGAATGTAGAATTCCAAAGCAAGATGAACAGCATAGGTGGAGATGTGCTTGCGGGCCTAAACAAAGCCATTGACATGGCGGAGGCTAATTACGACGGATTGGTTGTTGGAAACCAGGGGGCCAACTTCTCCGTAGGTGCCAACATTGGAATGATCTTTATGATGGCTGTTGAACAGGAATATGACGAATTGAACATGGCCGTGAAATACTTCCAGGATACCTGTATGCGCTTACGCTATTCTGCCATTCCTACGGTCGTTGCACCTCATGGAATGACCCTGGGCGGTGGGTGCGAAATGGCCTTACATGCAGACCGGGTAGTCGCTGCAGCCGAAACTTATATCGGATTGGTAGAATTTGGTGTGGGTGTAATTCCCGGAGGAGGAGGTTCTAAGGAAATGGCATTGAGGGCCAGTGACACCTTCAAGAAAGATGATGTGGAACTGAACCGATTGCAAGAGCATTTCCTTACCATTGGTATGGCCAAGGTTGCGACTTCAGCCTATGAGGCATACGATACGAATATCCTTCAAAAAGGAAAAGACATCGTCGTTGTAAATAAAGACCGTCAGATCGCCACAGCTAAGGCTGTCGCCAGACAAATGGCGGATATGGGTTATACCAAACCCGTGAAACGCAAGGATGTAAAAGTATTAGGAAAACAAGCGTTGGGTATGTTCCTGGTGGGAACCGACTCTATGGAAGCCAGTAACTACATCAGTGAACACGACCACAAAATCGCCAACAAACTGGCTTATGTCATGGCAGGTGGCGATTTGAGTGAACCCACCATGGTGACGGAACAATATTTACTTGATTTGGAAAGAGAAGCTTTCTTAAGTCTGGCCGGTGAACGCAAGACTTTGGAAAGACTACAGCATATGCTTCAAAAAGGGAAGCCGTTGCGTAATTAAAATATAACCGATTCTCCCCTTGAGGGGAGCCAGAGGGGTGTTTACAAATAAAAATACTTAACATCCCCCTAACCCCCTTCAAAGGGGGAATAAATGTAAAAACATCAAAATATGAAGACCGCATATATAGTAAAAGCATATAGAACCGCCGTAGGGAAAGCTCCCAGAGGAGTATTCCGTTTCAAAAGAACGGACGAATTGGCTGCAGAGACCATTGAGCACATGATGAAAGAGCTTCCTCAATTGGACAAGAAGCGTATAGATGATGTGATTGTTGGAAACGCCATGCCAGAAGGTTCTCAAGGATTGAATATGGCTCGCTTAATCTCATTGATGGGACTAGACATCGTCGACGTCCCGGGCGTAACCGTAAACCGTTTTTGCTCATCGGGTGTTGAAACCATTGGTATTGCCACAGCAAAGATCCAGGCCGGTATGGCAGATTGTATCATTGCTGGTGGTGCCGAAAGTATGAGTTCTGTACCCATGACGGGTTTCAAACCGGAACTAAATTACGATTTGATCAACTCCGGCCATGAAGATTATTACTGGGGCATGGGAAATACGGCCGAGGCTGTCGCCAATCAGTTCAAAGTTTCCAGAGAAGATCAGGATGAGTTTGCCTATCACAGTCATATGAAGGCATTGAAAGCCCAGGAAGAAGATCGTTTTCAAGATCAGATCGTACCCATTACGGTAGACCAAACCTATATAGACGAAAATGGAAAGAAGGCCACGAAGTCGTATACAGTGACAAAGGATGAAGGCCCCAGAAAGGGTACTAACCTTGAAGCCCTGGCCAAACTGCGCCCGGTTTTCGCCCAAGGCGGAAGTGTTACCGCAGGAAATTCTTCCCAAATGAGCGACGGTGCAGCTTTCGCTCTGGTGATGAGTGAGGATATGGTGAAAGAACTCAACCTGGAACCTATTGCCAGAATGGTGAATTATGCGGCTGCCGGTGTGGAACCACGTATTATGGGAATTGGCCCTGTAAAAGCTATTCCGAAAGCATTAAAACAGGCTGGATTAAAGCAGGATGATGTCCAACTGATCGAATTGAACGAAGCCTTTGCATCACAGTCATTGGCCGTAATGAGAGAACTCGATCTCAATCAGGATATTGTGAACGTAAATGGAGGAGCCATTGCTTTGGGTCATCCACTGGGATGTACAGGCGCCAAACTTTCGGTACAATTATTTGACGAAATGCGGAAGCGAAGTATGCAAGGAAAGTACGGTATGGTGACCATGTGTGTAGGAACAGGACAAGGTGCTGCCGGAATATTTGAATTTTTAAACTAGTAATATAAAATAATGTCCCCTTGAGGGGTGTATACAGAACACTTTTATTCAAAACATCCCCCTAACCCCCTTCAAAGGGGGAATAAAAAATAAAACTATGAGTACCGAGACTAAACAAAACATTTTAAGAGGAGGCCAATTTTTAGTAAAGGAAACGCCTTGCGAAGATATATTTACGCCGGAAGACTTTTCGGAAGAACAAAAAATGATGAAGGATTCCGTGAAGGAATTCGTAGATCGGGAGATCTGGCCTCATAAGGAACGATTTGAAAAGAAAGATTACGCTCTAACCGAAGAGGTCATGCGTAAAGCAGGAGAATTGGGACTTCTTGGCGTTGCCGTCCCAGAGGAATACGGGGGATTGGGAATGGGCTTCGTAACCACTATGCTGGTCTGCGACTATATTTCCGGGGCCACGGGTTCCATTGCTACGGCTTTTGGAGCGCACACCGGAATTGGAACCATGCCCATCACGCTTTACGGAACCAAAGAACAAAGGGAAAAGTACGTGCCAAAATTAGCCAGCGGAGAATGGTTTGGGGCTTACTGTCTTACAGAGCCAGGTGCTGGGAGTGACGCCAATAGCGGAAAAACCAAGGCCGTATTGAGTGAGGACGGTACCTACTACAACATTAGCGGACAAAAAATGTGGATCTCCAATGCAGGTTTCTGTAACCTATTTATTGTTTTTGCCCGAATTGAAGACGATAAGAACATTACCGGTTTCATTGTAGAAAACGATCCGAGTAACGGAATTACCTTAGGGGAAGAAGAACACAAATTGGGAATCCACGCCTCGTCTACCCGCCAGGTGTTCTTCAGCGACTGTAAAGTTCCGGTGGAGAATATGCTTTCGGAACGAGGAAACGGATTCAAGATCGCCATGAACGCTTTGAATGTAGGGCGTATTAAATTGGCAGCGGCCTGTTTAGATGCGCAGCGTCGTGTGATAGAGAATTCGGTAAAATATGCTAACGAACGAATTCAGTTTAAGACTCCAATTGCCAAGTTTGGTGCCATTAAGTCCAAGTTAGCCGAAATGGCTACTTCCGCCTATGCCGGAGAGAGTGCCTCGTATCGTGCCGCTAAAAATATTGAGGATCGTATCTCCATCCGGATGAGTGAGGGGAATACGCATCAGGAAGCCGAATTGAAAGGAGTGGAAGAATACGCTATTGAATGCTCTATTCTGAAGGTAGCCGTTTCCGAAGACATTCAAAACTGCAGTGACGAAGGGATTCAGATCTTCGGAGGAATGGGCTTTAGTGCGGACACTCCTATGGAATCTGCCTGGAGAGATGCCCGAATTTCTCGTATCTATGAAGGAACCAACGAGATCAATCGTATGTTGGCGGTGGGCATGTTAGTGAAGAAAGCAATGAAGGGGCATGTAAACCTTTTGGAACCGGCCATGGCTGTGGGACAAGAATTAATGGGCATTCCTTCTTTCGAAACTCCGGATTACAGTGAAACCCTTTCAGAAGAAAAAGATATCCTAAAGCGATTAAAGAAGGTGTTCTTGATGGTAGCCGGTAGTGCCGTTCAGAAATACGGACAGGAATTGGAGGAACACCAGCAACTTTTACTGGCGGCCAGTGATATCCTCATAGAGATTTATATGGCAGAAAGCACTATCTTACGTACCGAAAAGAACATCAAACGTTTAGGTGAAGAGAGCCAGAAGGAACAAATAGCGATGACTCAGTTGTACCTATACAAAGCGGTTGATGTGGTAAGTGATAAGGCGAAAGAAGCGATTATTTCCTTTGCCGAAGGTGATGAACAACGTATGATGTTGATGGGACTCAAGCGATTCACCAAATATCAAAATATGCCGAACATCATTGCATTGCGTAACACCATTGCAGAAAAGATAACATCGGAGAACACCTACCCGTTCTAGATGTAAAAAGAAAGATCCCGTCCTGGGATCTTGGTTAGTTAGTTGAATAACCGCCCTCACTCATGGAGGGCGGTTTTTTTTGTAAAAAACACGGCCTTAGTTCTTTAAAATAAACTTCGTAACTTTCAACAAAATTTAGAGAATGAAGAACTTTTTTCTAGCCTCACTCATACTGCTGTCCCCTTCCCTCCTCGCTCAAGCAGAAACCGATGTATATGTCATGGACATTGCCGTGTCTAACGATACATTCAACTTTGCAAAAGTTAAAAACATCTCCAACAATGAGGGGTATGACAATCAGCCGTCCTTTTGGGATGACAATACGGTCATCTACGCCCGAAACAAGAGCGGACAAACCGATATTGCCACCTACGATATTACAAAAGGCGCTACTAAGTGGTTTAACGATAAGACTATAGGGGGAGAATATTCTCCTCAACGCATTCCCGGAGATATCAAATTGGCTGCGGTACGCTTGGACCCCAACGGTAGACAGCGACTCTATAAGTACAGCGCAGACGGAAGCAATAGCATGATCTTTAGCGAATTGGAAGTGGCGTATTTTGCATATCACGATAAAAACAGGATCATTGCTTCCATACTTTCCTCGGGCTCTCTGGAACTGGTGGTAGCCAACGTGGAAAATGGAGAGGTGCTTTCCTATATTGAGAATACAGGACGGTCTATCCATAAGATGCCTAATAGTGCTCCTGTGAGTTATACCACTGTTAATGAAGAGAAGAATCACGACATTTATTTACTGGACATTGATGAGGATGGAGAAAGCTTCTTTGTGTGTCAATTACCCATAGGTGTTCAAGACTACGCCTGGGTAGACGAATCTAAGATCATCTGCGGTAGTGGTAAGAAGTTGTACTTGTATGATCTCTTCGGAAATGGAGACTGGCAGGAAGTAGCGGATCTTACTAATTATAAGCTTCAGGAAATTACGCGTCTGGCTGTGAGTCCGAATGGTAAAAAATTGGCCTTTGCAGCCGAACCCATTGCAGAGGCTAAGGTAACCGAAGGATATGTAGAAAAGGCCATCAAGGAGCGGGAAACTGAAACCCTAAGTGTCATTACCGCTAACTCAGAAGAAAAAAAAGAAGCCAAGTCAGGATCCCTCTCTGCCATCAAAGAAAAGCTCTCTAAGAAGTCGAACCCCAAGGCAGGAGTACAGAAAGTAACCGAAGAAGTTTCGGAAACATCGGTGAAAGAAACCCTTCCAACGAAAGAAGACGTCGCACAAGTGATTCCTAAAAAGGAAGTACCCCTAATCGTTGAAGAGAAGAAAGTGATTCCTACTAAGGAAACAGCGATCACTAAGACGGCTCCCCTTCCGAAGAAGGAAGAAACGAACACAAAAGTAATCGACAAAGTGGCTCCCAAAAAAGAAGAGGTCGCCAAGGTCATTCCTAAAAATGAAGTGCCTGTGGAAGTGACCAGGAAGGGCACAGAAACTAAGAAGAAAGAAATAGAAAAAGTTACCAGCATGCCAAAAAAAGAAGAAATAGAGAAAAAAGACATCGCTCAAGTAACTCCGAAAAAAACCATTCCTAAGAACGAAGTACCCGTAGATATTACCGACAAGGTAGTCGCTACCAAAAAGAAAACTATCGAAAAGGCGACTGACCTTCCAAAGCAAGAAAAGACTGTACCTAAGGTCACTTCTCCGGTGGAGAAAGAAACAAAAAAACCCGTTGCTAAGGAGACCATAGTGGAGAAGAAAAAGGAACCTGCAGTAAAACGCGTAGACCGTCCCGTTATTGAAAATGCCGAGGCTATCGTTCAAAAGCATATAGCACCCTATAACACGAAGAAGTTCGAAGATATGGTGGCCTGCTTTTCGGAAGACGTTGTGGTGCGAAATTTCCCCGATAAAATCTCCTACACAGGAAGAGATTCCATGCTGAAAAATTACACCGACTTTGCCGCCAAGAATACGGGGCTATGGGTGTTGGTGGATAATAGAATGTCTATGAAGAACGTGGTGATCGATGAAGAGACGGCGCTGGTTTCTGGTAAAAAATACCATCAGGCCACGGTATACGAAGTGAATGACAAGTACATAACCAGTATGACCTTTATTCATGATAATGGAGATAAAAAAGACCCGGTGGCCATTGTTCAAAAACAACTGGATGCCTATAATAGTAGGGATATCGATGCATTTATGAGCACTTACTCGAAAGATGTGGAACTCTATAATTTTCCGGGACAATTACGATCCAAGGGACAAGAGGCTATGAAAGGGGGCTATGCCGGCTTCTTTCAAAACACGCCGGACCTACATTGTAAAATAGAGAATCGCATTGTGGTAGGGAATAAGGTAATCGACAAGGAACTGGTGACTGCCAACGGAACTACTTTTAGTGCCATTGCCATCTATGAGGTGGAGAACGGACTTATTTCAAAAGTGACGTTTATCCAATAGACTCCCGCGATATGAAAAAACTGTTGTTTACCACCTTTGTTTTGTTTTGCCTGGGGTGTGAAGGGGATGAAGATCGCTTTGCCGATTGCTCCACTGTGCTCTGCGCTGCAGACCAATTCGTCTTAACCTACCAGGACGGCGATGGAAATCCGTTGATAGGGACGGTTTTTGTTCAGGATTCCTTTAAACTAGCCAGTATCGATACCATTCTTTATATAAAACCCATTCCCTTTGGGGAAGAAGAGAATCTGGCCCTGTTGTATGCGAATATTGAAAGCAATACGAAATACGGCCTTGAGTTAAGTGAGACGATTACTGACACCTTGCGCTTTGACTTTACCACCGTTAACGGAACCTGTTGTGTTACTTCAACGATGGAGGCGCTTCGACTAAATGGCACCATCGTTCCTGAGACAGAAACCAATTTTTACACCCTTATCAAAGAATAAAGACTCTGCTTCTATTTGTTTCCGGATGGCGGGTATATTTTGTATTTTTAGCAAAATTGATCACAAATGAAACTCACCTTATTCTTCTGTTGCTCATTAATTTTCTCCATTTCAATTGCTCAGACAGATTCACGTATTTACGACATTATCTCTGCTACTTCTGCCGAACGTATCGAAAGTGATATTGCAAAACTAGCGGGTTTTGGAACCCGACATACGCTTAGTGACACGATTTCTAATACCCGTGGTATTGGAGCAGCGCGACGATGGATCAAGGCAGAGTTCGAAAAGATCTCCTCGGATTGCAACGACTGCCTGGATGTATTCTTTCAAAAAGATCTGGTTAAGAAGGGCGAGAATAACAGAATTACCAAGGATGTATGGGTGGTCAATGTGGCTGCTGTCCAGAAAGGAACCAAATATCCCAATCGATATATTATCATGAGCGGTGATATTGATTCAAGAATTAGTGACTCCAATAATTATACAGACGATTCTCCGGGAGCCAATGACAATGCCAGTGGTATGGCCGGAGCCCTGGAAGCCGCTCGCGTACTTTCCAAATATCGGTTTGAAAACAGTATCATCTATCTGGGACTAAGTGGAGAAGAACAGGGGCTGTTTGGTGGAAAGGGTTTTGCGAACTACGCAAAAGAAAAAGGGTGGGAGCTCATCGGGGTCTTTAACAACGACATGATTGGAAATATCAAGGGAGTGGATGGTGTGATAAGCAACAGAGACTTTAGGATTTTTTCCGAGCCGGTTCCCCCTACCGAGACCGAACGGGAACGCGGCCGCCGAAGGTTTTATGGCGGAGAAGTAGATGGAATCTCTCGTCAGCTGGCCAGATATGTCCATAAAACCACCCAGACTTATATGCCGGAGATGAATCCAATGCTCATCTACCGTTTGGATCGTTTTGGACGTGGTGGGCATCACCGTCCTTTTAACGATGCCGGTTTTGCAGGAATTCGAATTATGGAAGCACATGAAAATTATACACAACAGCATCAGGATATTCGGATGGAAGACGGTATTGAATACGGCGATAAGCTTAAGTTTGTAAATTTTGAGTACGCCAGAAAGCTAACTGCGGTGAATGCCATTACTATGGCAAGTCTTGCCTGGGCGCCTCCTTCACCAAAGAATGTGGCTATTGGGGGAATCGTGGAGCCTTCGGCCAAGCTGAAATGGGAGCCAGTAGATGGTGCCGTTGGATATAAGATCTATTGGCGTAATACTACCTCCCCTACCTGGGATTACAGTAAATTTGTGGGAGATGTTTCCGAATATACCCTGGAAGGCATTGTTATTGATAACTATTTTTTTGGGGTGGCGGCCGTGGGGAAAGACGGACATGAAAGTGTTGTGGTTTTCCCAAGCGCCGTTTTTCGATAGTATAAAGCCGGAACAACATTCAATTTAAATTTGATTCACAACCTGATGAAATACAAAATATTCCTAATGCTCCTTTTCTCGATGGCCCTCACTTCACTATGGGCTCAGGAATTTACGCAGCAAGATAAATTACGAGGATCCATTACTCCGGAACGAGCCTGGTGGGATTTACAACATTACAACCTGCAAGTTGAAGTCTTCCCTGAGACTAAAACCATTACAGGAGTCAATACCATAACCTATAATGTGCTTGAGAAAGGAAGACTTATGCAGATCGATCTACAGGCCCCCATGAAAATAGACAAGGTGGTTCAGAACGGGAGAAAACTCTCTTTTAAGTCTAAAGGAAGTGCTCATTTTATAAAGCTGAAGAAAAAACCGGAGGAGGGAGAACATAAAATCACGATTTACTTTTCGGGAGCGCCCAGAGTCGCAGTAAATGCACCCTGGGACGGAGGCTTTTCCTGGGAAAGTGATAACAATGGAAAACATTTTATAGCCACTTCCAACCAGGGAATTGGCTCCAGTGTTTGGTGGCCCAATAAGGATCACCCAGCCGATGAACCGGATAAGGGAGTGAGCCTTGCCGTTACCGCTCCTGCAGACCTGGTAGCAGTTGGCAATGGTCGTTTAAAGAAAACTGAGGATAAAGGAAAAACCAAGACCTGGCACTGGCAGGTGGTCAACCCTATCAACAATTATGGAGTCAATATCAATATTGGAGATTATGTAAACTACAGTGAAGTCTATGAAGGATTGAATGGAAATCTGGACCTGGATTATTGGGTATTGAAAGACAATTTGGAGAAAGCCAGGGATCAATTCCTACAAGCTCCCATGATGATGCGAGCTTTTGAATATTGGTTCGGTCCCTATCCGTTTTATGAGGACAGCTTCAAATTGGTAGAAGTGCCCTATTTGGGAATGGAACACCAAAGCAGTGTAACGTATGGCAATGGTTATCAGAATGGATACAGAGGTACAGACCTTAGTGACAGTGGTTGGGGGCTGCGTTTCGATTTCATCATAATCCATGAAGCGGGTCATGAATGGTTCGCCAATAATATCACCAATAAAGATGTGGCAGATATGTGGATTCATGAGGGCTTTACGGCCTATTCTGAAAACTTGTACCTCAATTATCACTTTAGTGACATAGCGGCGAGCGAATACGTAACAGGAACCAAACGATTGATTCAAAACGACAAACCGCTCATTGGAACCTATAATCGCAACAGCCGTGGAAGCAATGATATGTATTACAAAGGGGCGAATATACTCCATACCTTGCGCCAACTGGTGGAGGACGATAAAAAGTGGCGACAAATACTTCAGGGCTTAAACACCCAATTCCGGCATCAGACCATTACCTCCAAACAACTAGAGGAGTATATGAGTGAACAAAGTGGGATCGACCTCACAGAATTCTGGCAACAATATCTTAGGACGACCCTAATTCCCAAAGTGGAATACAAGCTAGACGGCCCTAAAATTACCTTTCGCTATGTAGACATTATTGAAGGCTTTGACATGCCGGTAAAAATGGTACTGAATGGAAAAGAGGAGTGGATCTATCCTAAAGCAGAATGGAGTACCAAAGAATTCGGGAATACCATAAAAGAGGCTTCAGTCAAGGTAGATTTTTTGGTAAATTCAGAACAAATTAACTAGTTCCCTGTTGTAAATCATGACTATGGAAAAGCCAGAACTATATTTCCCAAGAGATGTGGAATGGCGTGAATGGCTGGACCTTAATCATGCCAGGCACCCCTCCGGTGTCTATCTCATCTTTTACAAATTGGAGGTTCAAATTCCGACCATGCGTTGGGAAGAAGCCGTTCGGGTGGCGCTTTGCTATGGATGGATAGACAGTACCGTTAAAAGTCTGGGCGGTGGTAAACGACGCCAGTACTTCTGCCCTCGTAATCCAAAAAGCACCTGGAGTAAACTCAACAAATCGTATATCGCCGATATGGAAAAATCCGGGTTGATACACGAGAGTGGTTGGAAAATGATCGATCTGGCCAAAGAAACAGGTACCTGGACAGCCATGGATGACGTTGAAAATGGTGTGATCCCCCGCGATCTTCAAGACGCATTCAAACTACACCCGTTAGCCTTCAAAAATTACAAGAACTTCGCCCCTGGGTATCGCAAAAGTTACCTGAGTTGGTTACATGGCGCTAAACGAGAGGAAACCAGGGCGAAAAGAATCGTAGAAATCATAAGATTATGTAATCTGAACATAAAACAACGATCCTGAAGAATTGTTCCTTCGTTTCATCCCATTAACACCACCTTAAGAAATCTTCCGTCCAAAATTCTTACTTTGGAGCTTTAAAAAGTCAACCATGCAATTAAGATGTATTACGCTCCTGTTAGCAGTGCTGATGGTAGCTCCCACCTTCGCTCAAAAGAAAAAGAAAAAAAACAAAAAAGAAGAAAAGACCACCTGGGATGTTTCCGATCCGGGGAAGGATTTCAACTATAAAAGCCATAGCTTCCAAACCAATGAAGGTACCTGGATGAATTTGGATGTGAGTCCGGATGGACAAACGCTGGTATTCGATATGTTGGGCGATATCTATACCCTTCCTATTAGCGGGGGTACAGCCAAAGCCATACGCACGGGTATCCCCTTCGAAATACAGCCACGATTTAGTCCCGATGGCAAGAAGATTTCTTTCACCAGTGACGCGGGAGGGGGAGACAATATATGGACCATGAATCTTGATGGGAGCAACCCCAAACAAGTAACCAAAGAGGATTTTAGATTGCTAAACAATGCTGTTTGGACTCCCGATGGGAATTATCTCATTGCCCGGAAACACTTTACCTCTGGCCGAAGTCTTGGAGCAGGGGAAATGTGGCAATATCATATAAGTGGTGGAAGTGGCCTACAGATTACCAAACGTAAGAACGACCAGCAGGACGTGAATGAGCCGTTTTTATCTCCGGATGGAAAGCACCTGTACTACAGTGAAGATATATACTCAGGCGGGTTCTTTCAGTATAATAAAGATCCGAATAAGCAGATCTACGTCATTAAAAGATACGAATTCGAAACAGGAGAAACCAAAACAATCACCGGAGGGCCTGGTGGTGCTGCACGACCTACTATATCAAGAGATGGAACCAAACTAGCGTTTGTAAAAAGAGTTAGGGAAAAAACGGTATTGTTTATTCATGACTTGCAAACAGGAGAGGAATGGCCGGTTCAAGACGATCTCAATAAAGACCAGCAGGAAGCCTGGGCCATTTTTGGCGTCTATCCCAATTTCAACTGGATGCCAAACAACAAGGAAATCGTTTTCTGGAACAAGGGTAAGATCTGGAAAGTTGACATAAATTCCTCCGCAGTTATCAACATACCCTTTACGGCAAATGTAAACATAGACATCGCCCAAACTGTACATTTCAAGAACCCCGTAGAAGATAACACCTTTATAGCCAAGGTAATACGAAACGCCTCAACTTCTCCCGACGGAAAGTTTTTAATTTTCAACGCTTTGGGTTATATTTGGAGCAAGGAATTGCCAAATGGTACGCCTAAAAGAATTACTACAGGCACCGATTTTGAGTTCGAACCAGTCCTCTCCCCAGACGGAAACAGCATTGTGTACGTCAGCTGGAATGATCTTGAGAAAGGTGCCATTTTTAAAGTCCCACTCTCCGGCGGAACTCCCGTTAAACTAACTTCTCAAAAAGGCATCTATCGAACCCCGTCCTTTTCTCCAGATGGAAAGCGTCTAGTATTCAGAAAAGAAGGTGGGAATACAGATCAGGGATTCACCCACACTAAAAAGTCCGGTATCTACACCATGGATGCCAATGGAGGGAATGAAACATTTGTCGTGGACAAAGGCGAATATCCTACATACACTAAAGATGGGAAGCGTATATTCCTCCAGACAGGGGGTACTTACTTTGGAGAACTTACCAAGAAGCTCATTAGTGTGAATGTAAACGGAAAGGATGAAAGAGAGCATGTTTCCTCTAAATACGCAAATAGGTTAGTTCCAAGCCCGGATAATCAATGGATCGCTTTTACCAACCTGCACAAGGTATTTGTGGCTCCCCTAGTCCTTAATGGCAAGTCCATCGATCTAAACGATAAAAGTAAATCCGTACCCGTTTCTCAATTGGCCAAAGACGCCGGAATCAATATTCATTGGTCCCCTGATAGTAAGAAGGTAATGTGGACTTTAGGCGATGAATATTTCAGTAATGAACTTAAGAATAGATTTACGTTTCTCCCGGGTTCTGAAGAGGAAATACCCGAGATGACTACTACGGGAAGCAAGATTGGACTTAATGCCATGGTTGATAAACCGAGTGGGAAAGTCGCTTTCACCAATGCCCGGATCATAACCATGGAGGGAGATAAGGTAATTGAAAACGGAACGCTCATCGTACATCAAAACAGAATAGAAGCTGTAGGGGAAAATATTCCTATTCCTGAAGGCGTAAAAAGCTATGACCTAAGCGGGAAGACGGTGATGCCCGGAATGGTAGATGCTCATGCGCATATAGGAGCGTTTCGATATGGCTTTACTACCCAACAAAACTGGCAGTTCATGGCCAATCTAGCCTTTGGGGTAACTACGGCCCATGATCCGTCGGCTAACACAGAAACTGTATTTACCCTCTCCGAAATGCAAAAGAGTGGCGCCCTAATCGGGCCCCGCCTCTACTCTACCGGATTCATTCTCTATGGAGCTGATGGCGACTTCAAGGCCGTCATTAATAATCTGGAAGATGCCAGAAGCAGTATTAGACGTACCAAAGCGTTTGGTGCTAAGAGCGTGAAAAGTTATAATCAGCCACGGCGTGACCAGCGTCAGCAAGTACTGCAAGCAGCTCGTGAACTAGGAATCAACGTAGTTCCGGAAGGAGGTTCCACCTTCTACCATAATATCACCATGGTGATTGACGGACATACCGGTGTTGAGCACAATATTCCTGTGGCTCCGGTCTATAAAGATGTATTAGAATTGTGGGGCACAAGCGGAACGGGTTATACCCCTACACTTATCGTAAATTATGGAGGTTTGAACGGTGAGTATTTTTACTATCAACGAGATAATGTCTGGGAAAACGAAAAACTGGTGAGATTCACCCCTCGAAGAATTATCGATAGTCGGGCTCGTCATCGTACCATGGTTCCTCTACAAGAATATGAGAATGGACATGTATTGGTTTCCAGAACGGCGAAACAACTTTCGGATGCAGGGGTGAAGGTAAATATGGGAGCACATGGTCAATTACAGGGCCTTGGAGCTCATTGGGAAACCTGGATGCTGGCAGCTGGGGGAATGAGCAATATGGAGGCCTTACAGACCGCTACCATCAATGCAGCCGAGTATATAGGTGCCGGAGATGATATAGGCTCTCTTGAAAAGGGGAAAATGGCAGATCTAATTGTCCTTTCCGAAAACCCTCTGGAAGCTATTGAGAACACTCAAAGCATAGAAATGGTCATGGTGAACGGGCGTTTATACGATGCTAATACCATGAATGAAATAGGAAACCACCCCAAAGAGAGAAAACCCTTCTGGTGGGAGAATAACAAGTATAACCAGGCGTTTCCGTGGCATCAGGAAACAGAAAGTTTTATGAAAGGAGGCTGTAGTTGTCATATAGGGCATAATTGATATGAACTGGAGAGCCTATTGGCAATTTTATAAAAGCATTGTACCATTTGTACTGGCCTTTACCCTGATATCAGCCCTAATAACCAGTGGCTTATTATGGACATTTATCATTCATTGCACGCTGTCCCTGGGGTTTGGATTTTTTGGGTTTACCTTCTTTCGAAAGCGGGAGTATATCTTTTATTTCAATCTTGGACTTACCCGATGGCATCTGTTAAAGATTAGTTTTGTATTCAATATACTAACCGGGGTGCTCCTCTTTCTTTGTTTCTTTATTTTAATTATGATCCTATTTGGCTCGATTCATCCTTCATAAAGCCCTTAAGTCCTTCGGCAAGAAGGAGATTTTAAACCATGTCTCCCTGGAAGTAGATACCGGCGATCTTTTGGGCATCTTCGGAAGGAACGGTTCCGGTAAATCCACCTTGCTTAAAATGCTCTTTGGAAGCCTAAAGGCCGACTCGATACATATGGAGATAGATGGCTGGGAGGTCCATCCTTCCGAAGTCATAGAAAAACGGCTCATGGCCTATTTACCGCAACATCCCTTCCTACCATCAAATACCAAAGTACGAGATGTGATTCCCATCTATCACTATTCGGAAGAAAAACAGGACAAGGTATTTTATGATCCTGGTGTTGCAAAAATCACCCGAAAACGTATCAACCAATTGTCCCACGGGGAGCGCAAATATTTTGAAGTGGTGTTGCTGGGAAGCCTGGATCATCCATTCCTGCTGTTGGACGAACCCTTTTCTATGCTTGAACCCTTGCAGACTCAGGCGATAAAGGAATACTTACATCAACTCAAGGAAACGAAGGGAATAATCATTACCGATCATTATTACCGGGACGTATTGGATGTTACCACCAAGAATCTGGTCCTAAAGGATGGCAGCAGCCATTGGATCTATTCTGAAGAAGATCTGAAGAAATTTGAATACCTTAGAACCTAAATTATGCCCTTAGCTCAACTAAATATAGCCGAAGCCATAGCTTCCATGGACAGTCGGGTCATGGAAGATTTTGTAAACAATACAGATCGTATTAACGCCCTGGCAGAAGGACACCCGGGATTTATCTGGCGACTTAAAGGAGAAGAAACCGATAATTCGTATTCCATTCAAGCCTTCGAAAGTGAATTCATTTTAGTGAATATGAGTATTTGGAAAGACCGTGAAAGTCTTTTCGATTATGTCTACAACTCCGGACATATTGAGATTTTGAAACGTAAAAAGGAATGGTTCACCAAAATGCCAAAAATGCATATGGTGCTTTGGTATGTAGAAGAAGGACATATCCCAACCATCCAAGAGGGAAAAGAACGGCTGGAATATCTTCAGGAACATGGAGAGAGCGAGTACGCTTTTAGCTTCAAAAGTAAGTTTTGACCATGGGATTCTACGATCTATCAAAGGAAGAACGGGCGCAAAAGGTATCAGACATTCAGCTCGAATTACTGAAGGGTGTCCGTAAGAAAGAACTGCATTCTTTCATAGAATATTTCAGTGATGATGATACTTATATTAGGAAGGCCGCCTATCAGGGCTTCGGTCGTATTTATAGTACTGAAGTTTCACTTCGGAAGGAACTATTGAGGATTCTCTTTAATTTAAGACAACACCCTAATGAGCTAATTCGTCAAACCGTAGTGAACGCCGCTGGAGAAATTGGCATGTTTCAGTTTGAGGCGGTGCAGGCGTATTTTGATGAAGCCTTATTCGATGAACATCATAAGGTGCGAAATGCAGTGATCGGTTCGATGAAGAAAATGAGTCAGAAGAACCCTATACCTACCCTGGCCTGGGCAAAACAATATTTAGCGCATCCGGACAAAGAGGTGAGACGTGAAATTTGCCATGGAATAGAACTCCGGGGACGAACACATCCGCAGGATATTTTGCCCTTGCTTCAGAAACTGGAACATGACAAAACCAAACGAGTACGGGATACATTAGTGCATGTCATTGGGCAGATATCCTATAAAAAAGGATGTCTTCCTACCGTAGTTTCCGCCTTGAATCAATGGGCCAACGTGGAACTTGTTCGGGATGCAGCAGATGAGATCGTAGATGTACATAGCGAAAAGCGCTACGCCAAATTTTCAGCTTTAACTCAGGAAGAAGTTGTAACTTACCTTTCAGAAAACCTGAAACACTAACTCATTATGAAGCAGTTACTCCTCGTTTTAGCTATGTCGTTTTCTTTCATAGCTTGCCAAAATGCACCCCAAAAAGAAAGTAAAACTAATGCTAAAGCGGACTATTTGTCCTATGAGGGTCGTGATGATCAATTCACGGGAGGCATCAAAATGATTCCCATAGAAACCCCCAAGGGGACCTTTAAGGTTTGGACCAAGAGGGTAGGAAACAACCCCAAGGTAAAGGTGTTATTATTACATGGTGGACCAGGTATGACCCATGAGATCTACGAGAGCTTCGACGGCTACTTTCCCCAAGAAGGTATTGAATATTACTATTACGATCAGTTAGGAAGCTATTATAGCGATCAGCCGGATGACCTAAGCCTTTGGGAAACTTCACGTTTTGTGGAAGAAGTAGAACAAGTGCGAACGGCGTTGGGCCTTACTTCAGATAATTTCTATTTGTTCGGGCAGTCCTGGGGAGGGATATTGGCTATGGAGTATGCCTTAAAATATCAGCAAAACCTGAAAGGACTTATCATTTCCAACATGGTGCCTTCCATTCCGGACTATATGAAATACAACGAAGAAGTACTTGCGCCCCAATTAGATCCCGAAGTACTGGTAACTATTATGAAATATGAAGAAGCCGAAGATTATGGGAATGAAGAATATCTAGGGCTCATTGTAGAACATTACTATCCCAAACACGTAATACGCATGCCGGTTGAAGATTGGCCCAACTCCATTAACCGAGGGTTCAGTCATTTGAATCCCAAGGTGTATGTTACCATGCAAGGGCCCAGTGAATTTGGAATAAAAGGAGATGCCTCCCTCAAGAATTGGGATGTAAAGGACCGCCTTAAAACGCTATCGGTTCCTACATTATCCATAGGGGCACAATTTGATACCATGGACCCCAAGCAAATGGAATGGGTAGCCAACGAAGTACAGAACGGACGTTATTTGCATTGCCCGAATGGAAGTCATCTATCTCAATATGACGATCAGGAACACTTTTTTCCAGGCCTTGTTTCCTTTATAAAAGATGTAGACAATGGTACTTTTCCCGTAGCAAAATAACGGTTCTTTGATTCCTTTAATCGAAAACCAATGTTTACTTTCTTTTAAAGCAAACTACGGCATGGAAATAGTTCTAAAATTTGTAACTTTAACAAAACAAACTAATTTAAAACGTAAATAACATGGTTAGAGCAAAATATCAAGCGGTTTTGGAGTTAGGTGAAAAACTAAACATCCAGGACGGAGACGTAAAAGAAGAAAACGGAGTATTGCATGTTACAGGTACTGCCGCTAATCAATACGAGAAAAATCAATTATGGGATGCTATCAAAGCTGCCGGAGGAGAAAACCCAGCAGATATTATGGCCGACATTAAGGTGGCAGATGAATCCATCTATGCGCGTCACACGGTTGCGAGTGGTGAGTCATTAAGCAAGATTGCCAAGCACTACTACAAGGATCCTATGAAATATAATGCCATATTCGAAGCCAACCGAAATATCCTGAACAATCCGGATATGATCCACCCTGGCCAGGAGCTGGTAATTCCGAATTTATAATTCCAACATCCTTCAAACAATACTACTCCCCGCTTCGAGCGGGGTTTTTTGTGCAATCAATTTTGTTTAGAGGGTTTTGTCACGCTGAACTTGATTCAGCGTCCAAACTGTATATCAACCATGCGTGATTATAAATTTTATGTTTACATCTTATGCGATGACAAACATGGCACTCTCTATATAGGAATGACAAATAACATAGAGCGAAGAATGTACGAGCATAAAAATGGCTTGGTAGAGGGTTTTACAAAAAAATATCGTTTGAAAAAGTTGGTATATTGCGAGTTCTATAAATATGCCAATGATGCCATTTTAAGGGAAAAGAGGTTGAAGAATTAGCGTAGAAAATGGAAAATTGATTTGATAGAGTCTGAAAATCCAAATTGGTCAGATCTAGCTAAAGACTGGTTCGGTTTTTAGATTCCGAATCAAGTTCGGAATGACAAATAGTTCATGGATTATATACCAACTGAAATACCTATATTACTCCTACTAGGTCTATTTTTTTTAGGGGCAAGCACCTTTACCTTATCTACCATAAGCGGGGGTGGTGGCGCCATGATGCAGATTCCCATTCTCAATTTCCTGATAGGTGCCTCACAGACAGCTCCGGTAATCAATTTGGGCGCTTTAATTATCAGACCTACCCGTATCCTAATCTTTTGGAAGTATATAGTTTGGAAAGTATTCTGGTATTTTGTTCCTGCAGCCATGATGGGAGCGTTAGTGGCGGCCTGGTTGTTTTCGGAAGTAAAGATCTACTGGATTCAATTTCTAGTGGGTTTATTCCTGGTGAGTACGTTCTTCCAGTATCGATTTGGTAAAAAAGAAAGATCCTTTTCGGTAAAGCTTTGGTATTTCATACCCCTAGGGATCTTCATTTCTATCATAGGTACTTTCACAGGAGGTATGGGGCCTATTCTCAATCCCTTCCTTCTGAATGCGGGAATTGACAAAGAGCAATTAGTGGGAACCAAAGCCGCTCAGTCCTTTTTTTTAGGATTGGCCCAGGTAAGTGGTTATGTATTCTTTGGACTACTCAGCAAAACCCTGTGGATCTATGGAATAGCCTTAGGCTTAGGCGCCATCTTGGGTAACCTCATTGGAAAATGGCTGCTGTTTCGCATGAGTAAACTGGCTTTTAGACGCTGGCTTATCGCGATCATGGTCCTTAGTGGTTTGGTGTTAATTGTCAAATCCCTGAATGAGCTGCTTTAATTTGTTGAAAGTCTGTAACCAAATGCTGAAAAGCCAGTCTTTAACAAAACTAAAACCATGAAATCGTACTTCTCCCTTTTTATTCTGACCGTATTGTGTATTCTATTTTCTGAAAATGCTTATTCGCAATCTTGCCATTGCGAATCTCAGTTCGATTGGCTTCAATCCACTTTCGAAGAAAATGATGCCGGTTTTCAATATGCCCTGGACATCAAAGGGAAAGAAAAATATCAAGCTCATAATAATGCCATTTTGCCAAGAATTAAAAAAGCTTCCAAAGAAGAATGTGTTACATTGTTGCGGGAATGGCTCACTTTCTTTAGAAACGGACATCTGGGCATAAGCACCAAAACAAATGGCGAAAATCATGTAAATGGCCCAACCCATGAGGAGATTATTGCTCAATTTGCCGATTGGGAAACCTATGATTTTAACGAGATAGAATTCAAAACTTATGTTTCCAACTTACAAGAGCCCAGTATGGAAGGTATCTGGTCTTCTCCTCCCTACACGGTAGGCGTGAAGAAAGAAGGTAAGGAATACGTCGGTTTTATACTGGAAGCGGATGGAGTCTATTGGAGAAAAGGACAAGTAAAATTTAAGCTATCCCAGGACGGAAATGCCACCTTCTATATGAGGGATCACTCTGCCAGGGAATTCAACGATTCAGGTCTTGTAGGAAGCAATTTCTTGCAAATGGGGTTTATCTCCTTTGAACGGGTGAATTCAAAGTTTAAAACCAATGAAGCCATTGCCCGGCATTACAAATCATTGGAGGCAAGTGGGCCATTCGTTGAGTTACTATCTCCAGGTAATGTCTTGATAAGAATCCCCTCCTTTAATTTCCAACACAAAAAAGCCATTGATAGTGTTATAGCCGCAAATTATGATCTCATCACTTCCAATGAAAATTTCATTATAGATCTCCGAAACAATGGAGGTGGGAGTGATTCCAGCTATCAGGAGCTCCTCCCATTGCTCTATACAAACCCCATAAGAACAGTGGGCGTAGAACTTCTTTCCACCCCATTGAACAACAGCAGAATGGAAGGCTTTATAAACAATCCAAATTGGAGTGAAGAAGATAAGGACTGGGCCCGAAAAGGTCTGAAGAAACTCAATAAACGTCCTGGAGAGTTTGTGAATTTGCGGGATGACATTGTAAGCGAATATACCGCCGATGCCATACTGCCCTATCCTAAAAATGTCGCCATCATCATAAACGAAAACAACGGAAGTACCACCGAGCAATTCCTTTTAGCGGCAAAACAAAGTACCAAGACAAAGCTGTTCGGACATACTACGACTGGTGTACTTGATATTTCAAACATGCATTTCGTGGATTTCCCCTGTGGTAATTTGCAATTGGGATATGCGCTCTCCAGAAGTATGCGAATCCCACACATGGCGATTGATGACAAAGGGATTCAACCAGATTACTATGTAAACGAAACTATTCCCGATCATGAGTGGGTCTCATTTGTTTTGAATAACCTCAAAAACGGAGGCTAAATTATTCCATTCTCTTTTCATATCTTTAAGACCAGATCCATTCGGTTATGAACAAAAGCGACCCACCCATCATTGTAGAACATGCCTACAACGTGCAGGTGCAAAAGGTATGGGAAGCAATTACCCACGTGGACAAAATGACCCAATGGTTCTTTGACAATATCCCTGATTTTAAAGCTGAAAAAGGGTTTTCCACGCAATTTCAAGTACAAGTTGAAGACAGAACCTTTACCCATCTTTGGAAGATAACCCAGGTTAAATCATTGGACACACTAACCTATAATTGGAAATACAAAGAATATCCCGGTGATTCCAAGGTGACCTTCAAATTGGTACGTTGGGGCGATTGGACCCTGATCAGGCTTACGGCACAAATCCTTGAAGATTTTCCTTCAGATATACCTGAGTTCACAAGGGAGAGCTGTGAGGGAGGTTGGAATTACTTTCTTAAAGAGCGCCTAAAGACTTTTCTGGATGGGTGAGCTATTCAGAAAATGAGTTGTTTGACAGCTTGCATATAACCTCGGCTCACTCGTACTACATCACCATTGTTCATTTTAATGTCGTAGGATTTAACAAACTTGTTCATTTGCTCTATCTTATTAATGTTTATGATAGACGACCGATGAACCCTTAAAAACAGGCTGGGGTCTAGCTTCTCTTCAAGCTGGGAAATACCAAAATTACTTACATATACTTGTTCAACACCATGCAATTTCGAATAGTCTCCATAGGCTTCTATCCAAATAATATCACTTACTTTCACATTGATGAACTTCTTTTGAAATTCGACCAAAATGCGTTCTGGGAAACTCTTGTTCTGTAACATGATGTCCGCTGTTAGCGGCATCAATCCTTTTTGACTCTCCTCGAAATTAAGCTTCTCGAGGGATCGTCTGAAACGATCCTTGGTATACGGTTTCAGAAGATAATCGACCGCGTGTACATCAAAAGCTTGCAATGCATACTTGTCATAGGCTGTAGAAAATATTATCTGAGGTAGCTGTTCCAAATGATGCAGTACCTCGAAACCGGTAAGTCCGGGCATCTGAATGTCCAGAAATAAAAGGTCCGGCCTAAATTTGTTGATCTCCCTCACGGCATCCACCCCGTTATTGGCTTCCGAAATAACCACCCATTCGGGGAAATCCATAAGATATTCCTTGATCAACTTGCGCCCGGCATCTTCATCGTCTACAATAATGACTTTTCGCATATAGTTTACTAAATTGAAAACCGCACGGTGAGACCGCTTGGTGAGTTATCCAATAATTCCATTTGAGTTTGATACATTTTTTGCAGGCGCAATCGAGTGTTAGATAACCCTACTCCTCTGCTGAACGCATCAGATTTATTTACAAGGCCCACGCCGGTATCCGTAATTTCGAACCTCAGCTTTCCGAATTCCTTAAAAATCGTGATCGAGATGGTACCCCCTTCAATAAGAGATGATAAGCCGTGTTTTACCGAATTCTCCACTAGCGGTTGTAAGATCATGGGTGGAATCTTCTCATGTCTAAGATCATCAGGCACGTTGACCTCAACATGCAATCGATCCCCAAATCTCTCCTTTTCCAGGGCCAGGTATTTTTGAACAAAATTCAATTCCTCACCCAATGTGACCAATTCCTCCTTAGAGGCTTGTAATTGATATCTGAATAAATCCGATAATTGAGCAATGAGGTGACGAGTCTTCTCGTGATTTGAAGGAACCGATGCATTAATAGTATTGAATACATTGTACAAAAAATGTGGGTTCAACTGAGCCTTTATTGCAGATAATTCACTCTTCAACGCAGCCTGCCGCAATGCTCCCTCCAATTTCAACTTCCGCTGATTCTCTTTGAAATAGCGATAGGCAAAAAAACATCCAAACTGGATATAAAAAAACAACAATGGAATATACAGATCCCAAATCTCGCCATTGCCTCGTAGTCTGCCTCTTCCCAAACTATCGATAAGGGCGTAACGAGACTCGCGTACCAGATAAATTATAACAGGACATAAGAGGACCACAACGATGATCTGAATCATCTTTCTTCTATTTCTAAACAGATATATTCCAAAAAACCATATTCCGAGGGATGCTATAAAGAAGAAAATGTACTGCATGGCAGCACGATACCAATAGTCTTTCAAATTGAATACATCCCATATCCCATCCCGAAATTCCCCGGCATTATACCACAACGTGATATTATACAACCAGGAAAAAAAGAAATAAAATACCAGGACCGCCAAGACCTCCTTTGGTCTTATTTGAAAACCATGGCTGTGTGAATTGAATGTTTTCATAACAGTAAATTAATGAACAAGATCTAATTACACTTTGTTTTTTTCAAAAACATACCAAAATTTACCTTTCTTTGGGTCATAGCTCAATTTCAAGGTTTCATTTTTACCTTTGGCTATATATACCCCGTCCACTTCCAAAAGTACGCCATCCTCATAAACCTTTACTTCCCCATCTCTATAGGTAAAGACCATATCATTAGAAAAAGCAAGTAAGGCATTGAATCTACCCGTTAGTTTCTCTGAAGGTGTGATCTCCTTGCGTTCTAAGACCGGTTTTGGCCGGGATTTGGTTGAGTTTAAAGTAGTAAATCCAGAACTTCTTTGATCTTCTGAGCCACCATTCCATGTATTTTCCAAGACAAACACCTCTAAAAGTCCTCCCTCACTTTTAATAACGTCCGGCTTATCCTTCCAAGATACATCGATCTCAACACGGTAATCACCGGATACTGCAACAGCATCTCCTTTGTTTATCTTCCTGCCGTTCCCTTCAGCATCATATAAGGTTAGAATAGCGCTTTCGGGATAATGGTAGGTTATGTTGTCATTTTTCTTTACCACCGTAAAGTAATCCTGTGCATTCATGGCGGCAAAGGCTAAGAGACTCATACCATAGATAAGAACGTCTTTCATTACATTGGATTTTTTGATTTTATATATCAAAATTAGTGGTCTGTTACTGCTTGCAAAAGAGCAAAGCGATGAATGGCCCTATACGTCGATGAATGGTCTCTGGGCAACTCGTCCAGCTATTGGGCCATTGATCGGAAACCTCTGGCGTCCTATTGAGGTTATGATCATTTTTACGGCCTATTCATTAAAATATTTCGTATGAAAATTTCAACCTTAATCGCTCTGTTTATTTCTGTTTCGTCTTTATGCCAGGAGATAACCGGTTTGGTGGTTTCCAATCAAAACGATGAACCACTACCTTTTGCCACAGTTATGCTCCAACGTGCTTCGGACAGTCTCCTGGTAAAAGCTATTATAAGCGATGAACAGGGAAAATTTCTTTTCTCTGATATCGATAACGATTCATATCGTATAAAGATTAGTATGATTGGTTATTCAGATTATATTTCGAGTAGCTTTACACTAGCGGACAATTCCAGGGACCTTGGAACCCTCAAACTGAAAATTCGAACCGAGTCTTTGGAGCAGGTTACCGTAGTCGCCGAAAAGCCCATGGTAGAAGTACTGGCAGATAAAACAGTATTCAATGTAGACAAAACCATCAATGCCACCGGAAGTAATGGTTTCGAATTACTCCGAAAAGCACCAGGAGTTATCATTGATAATAACAACAGTATCATTGTCGAGGGGAAGACCGGAGTTCAGATCTTTATAGACGGACGTCCGTCTGTTCTGAGAGGGCAAGACCTCATCAACTATCTGGAAACCCTTCAATCTACGGACATTGACGCCATTGAGATCATTACACAACCTTCCTCAAAGTATGAAGCTGCTGGGAATGCCGGGATTATTAATATTAAGCTGAAACGAAACAAAAGCTTCGGCACTAATGGAAGCCTTACTGCCGGATACATACAAGGACGGTTCCCAAGAGTAAATAGCTCCCTTTCGCTGAACAATCGAGGGCAAAAGACCAATCTATACGGAACCTACAGCAATAGATTTGGTGATAGTTATGGTTTTTTAAATCTGGATCGAATTCAAAATAGCATTCGTTTCGACTCTAGAACTACCACCCGATTCGACAATAATAATCACAATATAAAAACCGGATTCGACTATTATGCGGATGACAAAAATACGCTTGGATTAATAATAACAGCTAATTTCAACAATGCCATTGGTGATAGCCGCAGCAGAACCCCTATCATTCCACAGGGGGAGGGAATGACCAGAGAAATCCTTCTGGCTGGTAGCAAAACCGATAATATATCCTCTAATGCTAACGCCAATATCAATTATAAGTTTAGTGATACTTTGGGACATGAATTGAATATAGATCTCGATTACGGTAGATTTAGTCGAGATCGGAACAACTTCCAACCAAATTATTACGTAAACAGTGCCCAAACGGACACTTTGAGAAGTTCTATTGTCCGCTTTATTACTCCTATCGACATTGATATCATTGCAGGTCAGACAGATTATGAACAAAACTTGTTTGATGGAAAACTCGGCCTGGGAGCGAGGATATCCTATGTAAAGACAAAAAATGATTTTAATTTTTTTGATGTCATCAATGGTCAGGATATTTTTAATATATCCGGCATTGATCTGTTCGGTATAATTGAACAGATCAATGCCGGATATATTAATTTCAACAGAAAATGGAATCAGTGGAATCTGCAGCTCGGACTCCGCATAGAGCAGACCCTTTCGGAAGGAGAGCTCATGAGCATCCAACAAAATGAAGATGAGTTGGTTAAACGAAACTATACGGATTATTTCCCCAGCGGAGGTATTACCTATTCGATCAATAGAAAGAATAGTCTGGCACTAACCTATAGTCGACGGATTCAACGTCCTTCTTACCAATCGCTTAATCCGTTTCAGTTCAAGATAGACGAATTGTCCTTTAGGCAGGGAAATCCATTCTTACAACCTCAATATACTAATAACGTACGATTGGCCCACACCTACAATTATCGTCTCACCTCCTCGGTAAGCTATAGTTACATATCAGACTTTTTTGCCCAGGTCACGGAAGCATTAGGAGAGGAACAAAACTTCATTATTACGAGGAATGTTGCCAATCAACGCGTCTATAACATCAGTATTTCCTATCCAGGAAAAATTAATGATTGGTGGAGTATTTATGTAAGCGCAAGCGCCTTCCGCAGTGAATATGAGGCTACCAGTGAAGACTTTATTGCCATCGATCAAAACACGTTTAGCTTCTATGGCCAGAATACATTTAGTCTTCCTTCGGAAATTAAAATGGAAGTTTCGGGATGGTATAGTTCTCCTTCCATTTGGGGTGGCACCTATGAAACGGCAAGCCTTGGGTCCTTAGATATTGCATTTCAAAAGAAATTTCTTAATGATCAACTCACTGCAAGAGTTGCATTCAGCGATATACTCTACACCATCCCATGGCGAGGTGAAACTCGGTTCGGAAACGTCTCCATTGTGGGAAGCGGGGGCAGCGACAGTCGTCAAGTCAGATTCAGTCTTAATTATAATTTTGGCAGGGATGAGATCAAGAAATTCAGAAGAAGAAAGACGGGAATTGAAGAAGAACAAAATCGTATAGAAAACTAAGATAACACAACGACCCTGGACCAACCTCCAGTGGAGGTAACAGACCTATTTTCATATAACACTCTTCTGTTCTATAAATTTCTAAACACTATAAATGAGACTGTTACGTTATTCTTAAAAACTCACCTCTCATGAAACGGCGATTCCTTCTATTTCCTGTCATTTGCTTCTTATACTTCATTGGTAATGTCCAGGCCCAAAATGAACAAAACATTGAACATGTGATTCAATCCGATGTCTTTGGTAAAGAACGCAAGGTACGTGTCTTTCTGCCGGAGCGGTATTTTCGAGATTCTACATCTACCTTTATGACCACCTATGTACTCGATGCGCAATCCGATCAATTTTGGAATATGGCCAAGGGAAATATCGGCTATATGGTAAGAAGCTATACCGTAATGCCAATGATCGCAGTGGGTATTGTTTCTGATAACCGAGGAGAAGAATTTAGTCCTCCCCCATTGAAGTTACAGGAGCATTTCGAAAAAGAAGTCTTCCCGCTTATAGAAAGGAATTATCGAGTGAATTCCTTCCGATCCGTGGTAGGTCATTCCTGGGGTGGTGCCTTCATTAGTAGTACGCTGTTCAGTGATAAGAGAGATCTCTTCAATAGCTATATTGGCATTAGTCCGTCGTTCGGCGACACGGATAATATCATCGTAAAAAATGCAGACTCCCTGCTTGCATTGAATACAAATTTTAAAAAACACCTATACCTATCGCATGGAGATGTAGGCCGCAGAGAAGCCGAATTTGGAGGTTATGTAGCCAGTATTGATGCCCTCCTTAAAAAATACCCCAATAAGAGTCTGGCCTTTACGCCCAGGTTATTCGAAGGAACAGATCACTGGCAAATTGTGATACCTTCTATTAATGATGGTTTAATGAATATGAGCCGTACTTATTTTGCCGATCAGAAGGTCATGGAGGATCTTTCGAAGAGACAGGAAAAAGACCTGAAACAACAGATAATCAATTTCAATAAGAAGCAGCTGGAAATCTTTGGCTACATCCATAAACCCAGTGCTGCCTATCTCAATTTTGTAGCGAATGACTTTAGAGATCAGGACCAATATAAAAGCGCCTTGGTTCTCTATAAAATGGCCTTAGAGAAAACTCCCAACGATGTAAAAATCTATGTAAATGTGGCAGACACCTATGACAAAATGGGAGCAACGGAGTTAGCTAAGGCGTCTTTTCAGAAAACTTCAGAACTCTTGGAAACACAAAAGAGTGAGCTCAGTGAAAACTATTACAAAAATGTCTCAGAATGGGTTAAGGAGAAACTTGAATCATTCGAATAGTTACAATGTAAAAAGCCACCCCCCCTATCAGACGGATGGCATCTACAAACATAACAACTAGTAAGAAACTCAAACTATTTACATTACTACTTACTCACGCTGCTAAGCTTTTACAGGCTAGTTAAATTGATACCCCAAACTTAAATGCAAGACTCTGTTCTTTAATTCAAACCCGCCAAATTGATCGTTATTGATCACATTGGATAGCCCGTGGTCGTATCCCAAACTTATCTGAATTCCCCCATCGAACATATAACCTACCCCGCCTCCAATAGCAATATCGAACGTATTGTAGTTATCGGTTCCCGTAGTTTCCGTTTCCGTACCATTAATAGTCACTTTATTTCTGGCACCTACTAACAAGGAAGGCTGCACTCCTGCATTGATATTGATACCGGTGTCTCCGATCTCATAATGCACTCTGGCCGGAACATCTATATACGTAAAGGTGGTCTTCTCTTCTATATCAAAGGTTTCATCCTCGAACTTAGCTCCCTTACCGGCCAGGAACAGACCCGAACTCACTGAAACCTTATCCGCCACGGGCCAAACGGCTCTGGCTCCGGCTCTATAACTTATAAACATCTTGCTCTCACGACCATTATTGTTGGCATTCCTACTCACTCCGTTCCCAACCTTGCGATGGGCGGTGCTAAAATCTCCTTCCCCCACGCTGTAGGTTGAACTCTCACTTCCAGAGGGACAGGAAATTCCTGCTTCCGCCAAAATTGCCGCACAGCTCATATTCATTATCATCAAAGAGCACAGGATACTCATTCGAACTATCCAGGATATTACATTTGTTTTCATAGTACTGGTTTTATGTTAGTTAGTTAATTATTTAGTCTACAATGACGCTAAAGTCTTTTCCAATGACATATGAAGTCCCACCGCTGCTTCCTCCCCCAATGCCCGTATAACTGTTTCTGAAAAATGTACTTCCACCGGATTGTCTGGCCAAATACAATAGATTGAAAGAGGCCGGGGCTCCTTCATACCCTCCGTTACCTTTGCTGTCCAACCAATAGCGCCCCGGAATAACCGTAATGATACGTTGCAAAGCCTGTACGTCTCTATAGTGCAGCTCCCTGCCATTCACAAATACACGGGTGTTGCCGTTGGAGGCGTTAGCCTTTAGGGGGCCACCCAAATTCATAAAGGGCAAGGCAAAACCTAAGGTAGGCCCTCCTTGCACCCCCCAGGCACCCGTATATTGATCGTACCAATATCTGCCGTCCTGTATTTGGATGTTGTAATGGGCTGCCAATTGATGAAGTGTTTGCTGCGGTACGCGTACGTCATTAACATACACGGTATTCTGGGCTTTCAATTCATGGCTGAAGACCATAGCAAAGATGAAGGTGGTGAATAGTATACTTTTCATAACAAGTATTTAATGAATGAATCATCTATAATTTGATAGGTCTAAGATGGAAGTATATCTTCAACTATGAATCACCGGAAAGCACCAAAAAATAAATTGGCTGAAAACTACTAAGAAGCCGAGGAAATTTCCTCAAGGAAGCTAATGGGTAAAAGAAGAACCGAGCGGACGAGGAATCATAGGGCACTAAACAAGCCCTTTCTGGATGGCGTATTTCACGAGTTCTGCCGAATTTTTTAAACCTAACTTTAAGAGGATATTTTGCCTGTGCGATTCTACGGTGTGCCTACTCAGAAAAAGGGCCTGGGCGATCTCTTTGGTGGTAAAACCTTCCACAATGAGGGCTACTACCTCCGTTTCTCTTGGAGAAATTGGCGATTCCGTAGTATGTTGCTGAAAACTTTTCACCAACAAATCGGCTGTTTCTGAAGTAAAATAAGAACCTGTTTCCATCACCTGGGTAATGGCGGTGATCAATGCCTCTTTCCCCGAGTCCTTTTGAAGATATCCATGCGCTCCGGATTTGATAATATTTTGTACATAGGCAGACGACTTATGCATGGTCAGTACCAAAACCTTGGTCGGCACTTTTAGCTTCTTTAATTCCTTTAAGGTTTCAAAACCATCCATTTCCGGCATTTCAATATCCAGTAGTAATACATCGGGAACATCTACTTTTACCAATTCCAGCAATTCCACGCCGTTGGACGCCTGCCCCGATACACGAATGCCCTCTACGCCTTGCAGCAGGGCTACAATACCTTCCCGAAACATTTGATGGTCATCCGCTATTTGTACATTGATCATAGAATGGGAGTTTTAATGTCGAATGTAGTACCTTTTCCCGGAGCAGAATGTATTTTCATCTTGCCATGCAACAAGGCCACACGGTTCTCAATGCCTTTAAGTCCAATGCCATGCTCCGTGGTTCTCTGGAAATCGAAACCAAGGCCATTATCTTCCAGCAACAAGCTCACATAGGAATCATGCCGGTTCAAATGTACGGTAAATGTCTGAGCTTGTGCATGTTTTATCGTATTCTGAAGCGCTTCTTGGGTCATCCTGTACAAGTGTAATTCCTGATCAATAGGGAGCCGCTCTTCAAAACCATGTACGTATAATCCGGTAGTAAAGGATTCGTTTTCTGCATTATGTAATAAGGTCTCCAAAGCCGGAACCAATCCAAATTTCACTACCTCGGTTGGCATCATATTGTGAGAGATCTCTCGGATCTGATCTCCGGTACTGCTAATGGAATCCAGAAATTCCTTCAGGGGGCGTTGCGCTCCTTCCCCCAGGTCTAAAAGATGTTCCAACTTATTTTTGGCAAGTGATAAGGACCCTCCAACGCTGTCATGCAGTTCCTGGGCAATCCGTATGCGTTCCTTGGTCTGAGTCTGATCAATGGCCGTAAGCAGTTCTCTTTGTCTTTTATTTCTGAAGTGTTGCCGGAAGATAATAAATAATCCACCGGACAATAGCAGTCCGGCAACCAGACCAAAAGTGAGTCGTCGTATCTTGGTCTGCTGCTTCTGAAGGGCTACCTCATCGGCCAAACGTTGCTGGGACAAGGCCAACAATTCATTTGCTGTCTTCTCCGTTTCATATTTGATCTGAAGCTCGCTCACGGCACCCAAATGCTTTTGATTGATCAAAGAATCGTTCCATATTTCATATTGCTTCCGCTCGTCCAGTGCCTTCTTATGCTCTCCCATGCGTTCGTACACTTCAGAAAGCATTAAATAACTATCTTTAATGTAGGTAGGTGTGTTACTCTTTCTTGCCAGGGCAATATTCTCGGTAAGATCGAGAATGGCAGCTTCATAATTACCTTGTTGGGTCCGAATATCGGCGATCTCCGATCGGGCATTCATAACACCAATCCAGTTGTTGATGGAGGTATTTATATCAAGGTTATCCTTAATATGGACCAAGGCCTTCTCATAGTTTCCCTGTGTTTTATAAAAACTGCCCAAATAAGAGTTTACCGAATGCAGGAGCACCGGTTCTCTGTGTTCCTGCGTGTAGGCATATACTTCCTGGAATATGGGCATGGCCACCTGGTCCCTACCCTGGTCGGCTCGAAGTTTCCCAAGTAGTAATTTAGAATACATCACCTCACCCTTAGGTCGGCCCTCATTTAAACGAATGGCTTCGAGAATATACGTCTCTGCATTGGGAAAATCCCCCTGTTGGCGATAGACTGTGCTAATTTGATTGAGCAGGCCAATTTGCTGGGTTCGTAAACCCTGTTCCTGACATATCGACAAGGCCGTTTTGTAGGCCCTCAAGGCATTCTCCGCTTCGTTTAAAAAGAAGTAAGACTGCGCAAGTCTAGACAATACAGGTAGTTGTTTTTCCTGGGGCACACTCTGTTTGTAAAGAAATGTGCTATCAATGTAGACCGTAACACGTTCATAATCCTGTTGAATAAAATAGAAATTCACATAACCCTTATAAACATGGAAATAAAGAGAATCGATCGCCGTTTTACCAGCCAACACCCTGGCCGTCCCTAAATGTTCCAAGGAAGATTGTGCATTCCTATGAAGATTGGCAGAGGAGAGTTCCAAATGTAACCGAATTCGAGTAGTATCTGCCATAGCCAAGCCCAGCTCCTTCTGAAGCCGTGTCATTTCGCTTTCCTGTGTTCTCGCAGTAAAGACAAATAGGCAGCCGAAAATCCATGCGAATATGTATGAACGTAGTTTCACCAGGTTAATCTTATATGGATTTCTTTCCCGGGGCCTGAAAGTGATTTAAAGGTAATAAAACCCGCGGCAGTATCAAAAAGCACCCCTACCATAGATCTTCAGGAATTAATGGTATATTTATAAGGGATATGCCGTATTTGTTTTGACGTATAAGTACAAACACTAAAAATTTGAGACATGGAAAGAATTTGGATTATTGCGATTGCCATCTTCCTGGTATTAGGGTTCCTTTATTATAAAAGTCTGAAGGGCTATGTGAAAGAAGCCTTTGGCAAAAGGTGGTTACAGATATGGGGTAACAAGCTTTATTTTTGGCAGAGTTTACTTTTTATTAGTACAGCGAGTACCGTTCTGGTAATGTATGCCTTAAAGTGGTCTAATGTTTTGACTTTTTAAAGCTCAAAAAACCGTCGCTTGACTTTATCTGCAATTGATAAGTAATGTAAGAAATGACAAAATCGAATCATGAAATAGCGCTCGAATTCTTAGACCATGTGGCCATTAGAGTAAAGGATTTGAATACCTCCGCAGACTGGTATCAGAAAGTATTAGGCTTGACAAAATATGAGACACCTGAATGGGGAGAGTTTCCAATTTTTCTATTATCCGGAAAATCAGGAATCGCTTTGTTTCCGGCAAAATCGGATGATCCAAAATTGGACTCAAGCTCTAAAAATGTAAAAATCGATCACTTTGCTTTTAATGTAACAAAAGAGAATTTTGAAAAGGCGAAGAAAAGATATACAGAATTGAATATGGAATTTGATATTCGAGACCATCATTATTTTGATTCAATGTATACCAAAGATCCCGACGGTCACATCGTCGAACTCACAACGATTAAAGTAAGTGAAAACGAATTTTATAAGTTGAATACATAAACTACAAATAGCGGCGTGTAAGAGTTTATTCTCTGCCTTATGCGTCTTAAGTAACTTTGAATTAAAAATAGCTTCTTTTGAAATATCACCGGGCCTTCATCAACCTCACAAGATACCAACCACAGTAAGATAGAAGATGCATATTGAATTTAAGAGACTCCCTGAGATTGAAAAATCAGACTTAATTGAATTAATGAATAACCCTTTGGTGAGGCGGCAAATGCCCCTGTTAAATGGCAATTTTACCGAAACTGCTTGTGAGAAATTTATAGCAGACAAAGAACAGCTTTGGAAGGATCACGGTTATGGCCCATGGGCATTTATCGTTGAGCATCGGTTTGCCGGTTGGGGTGGATTGCAGCCTGAGGATGGAGAAGCAGACCTGGCCTTGGTATTGCATCCGGATTTCTGGGGTATAGGTAAGGTCTTATATAAAAAGATCATACATAGGGCCTTCTCCGAAATAGGCCTTGATTCGGTTATCGTATTGTTCCCTCCCTCGAGAACTCGAATTCAAGGATTTTTGCGACTTGGGTTCAAGAAGGACAAAGAATTAAAAATTGGAAACGAGACGTTTATTCGATATCGATTGATGAAACCCAATGCGAATTAAACTGAACTGGAGATAAAACCGCCATTTGTAACATTTGCCGAATTCTTCCTACTCATCTTTGAAACACGGTCCAAATGAAAAAAATACTGGGACTACTACTATTGTCACTCTCCTTTACCTTTTGTTCTGAAGTTAAGGACTCCCAAAGTTCATTGCTCTGGGAGATCTCTGGAAATGGATTGGAAGAACCATCCTATATCTATGGAACTATTCATATAACCTGCGATGCCAGCCTTAAGGAATCTATCCATCAGGCTATGGACAAAACCGAGAGACTATTTCTGGAATTAGACATGGACGACCCTAACATGGGTGCATCATTGTCTGCCAACATCAAAATGAAGAACGGCAAATCGCTAAAAGATTACACAACCCACCGGGAGTATGAAATGATAAAGACTTTTATGGATGAATATTCTGATGAATCACTGGCCAAAATCGATTCTCTAAAACCTATGATGATTTCCATGTATGCCATTCCGGGTCTGTTAGATTGTCCCATAGAGTCTTTCGAGCTGGAGCTCATGAATTTGGCGCATGAGCAAGGTAAAGAGGTTTGGGGTTTGGAAACTGTTGAGGAACAACTGAAGGTTTTCGACGATATCCCCTATGAGATTCAAGTGAAAGATTTACTGCGTTCCGTAAGGGATGATCTTGAGCAAGACAAGGAAGAACTTCAAAAAATGCTCGTTGCCCATAAAAATGAAAATTTAAAGGATATATTAGATATCATCCAAAATAGCTCGGCTCTTTACATATCCGAATACCGAGAAATTATTTTAGAAGATAGAAACCTAAATTGGATTCCTAAAATTTCGGAAGCTGCAAAAACCAAACCTTCTTTTTTTGCCGTTGGAGCCGGACATCTCCCAGGAGATATGGGAGTGATTGCTTTGCTAAGAAAACACGGGTATACGGTGAAAGCCGTATATTAGTTTGTATTGGACAACAAGAAGCGTTTTAGTCACCAAACTATAACCATCAATTAACCATCCCATTACCTTGACAAATAAACTTCAAAACTTACCATTTGGCACCAACACTTCATATGAAGACAGCCATATCTATCTGCTATCCCAACTGAGACCTGCCGGGACCAAGCTTCTATTAGACCCAAGAAAATCGGATGTAGGAGATCTTGTGAAACTTACGCTCTTCGACCTTGTATTAAAACAGGTTCTCCTTGTCAAGAAGGCATTCCGAAAAGCGCATCCCAGAGACAAATACGCGCGTGAATATATCGTAGTGGAGACTGGAAAGAATTTTAATAGTTATCAGCCAATCCCTTTTGAGAGTTATTTTACAGATATCATTGATGAAGACAGCTACTATCAACTAAGATCCTTTATTCGTTCCCTGGCCGAAGACCTTCCTCGGAAGGCGTATTACAAGCGAAATATTATAAAAGACCTCCATATAAAAGACCTTTTTAGAGCTAACTACCTCCTGCCGGATCTGGACTGGCTTAGAACCAGTAAAAAAGGTAAAATGGTTCGGGAAGATATTGAAACCTTTATGCAGGACGTAGATGAAAACATCGCACAAATGGTGGAAAAAGAACCTAAAAAGGCCATGGAATTGATCCGTTTATTGGGTGGGAATATCTTTCTGTTGGAAAACTTACAGTTTGAGGTGTTAAAAGAACTGAAGAACATCCCCATGGAAAGATCGGCCTCCAGACCGGATGGGGAATGGGCGTGGATCGATCTTATTACAGAACTTGACGTTTCTGTATTCGATGTCTTCGATGAATTGTCAGATCTATTTGAGGATATAGACGATTATTTCGATTTCAGTGATTTTAGCGATGGATGGGATGGGGACTTTGATGTAGGTTTTGATTGACGTACCTTTAGGGGTATGAAACCTTCAGTACTGATACAACAGTGGGTAGAACTTTTCAACCAGGGAAACGCCGCGGAGATTGCTTCTCTTTATCACGAGGACGCCATCAATCATCAGGTGGCCAACGACCCCGTTATAGGGAGAGCTGCCATTGAGGAAATGTTCGCTACCGAATTCGCCACGGTAGATATGACCTGTATCGTGGAAAATCTCTTCGAGGATGGAGAGTGGGCCATTCTGGAATGGAAAGACCCATTGGGACTAAGAGGTTGCGGATTTTTTCAGATAACAGATGATAAAATCAAATTCCAAAGAGGGTATTGGGATAAGTTGTCATTTTTACGAATGCACAATCTTCCCATCCCATCCTGATTTCAAGGGAAGTATTTGGTCCTTTCCTTACAACCCACTGATGTAACCTCCGTATACATCTTTAAAATGAAGCCCATCACCCAGGTTGTACTTACTTAACTTTTTATACTCGGCCAGGGCCCAGAGCACAAATTCCATAAAGAAAGGGCGATCCTCCGGAGCCACGTCCGGTGTATGCTTGGCCAATAATGCCTTCAACGGACTTATAGCATCCAATTTCTCCTGATATTCTGCATCGGTTAAGGAATCCAGTAGCTCAAAACCTGTCTGTTCAAAAAACCAGGATACGATCTCGTCGTATGGGTCAATATCACTATCCTTTTGTAATTTTTCTATCTTAGGAAAATAACTTTCGAATTCGGTTTTTACCGCATCGGCAATGAGCTGTTGTGCCACTACCGAGGCCCCCTCCTGTTCTCCTTCGTACACCAACTCCACTTTTCCGGTGATGGCAGGTATGATCCCCATAAAATCACCCATTCTAACAGCCGTTTGCGCATCGCCATTCTGCAAGGATCGGCGCTCTGCAGTGCTTAATAAATTCTCGAAAGCCGTAATGCTCAATCGAGCACTTACTCCGCTTTTTGCATCTATAAATTCGCTTTTCCTAGCCTCAAAACTAATCTGTTCCAATAGGTCTTTGGCCAGTTCAGGGACATAGATATTTTGCTTTTCTAAACTTGCTTCGGAAGTTTCCTGCGCTGTAATCGTTCGGGCTATTTCCAGACTATCCGGATAATGGGTAAGGATCTGAGAACCGATTCGGTCCTTCAGTGGAGTTACAATACTTCCTCTATTGGTATAGTCCTCCGGATTCGCAGTAAAGACAAACTGAATGTCCAACGGCAACCGAAGTTTAAATCCTCGGATCTGTACATCTCCCTCCTGAAGTATATTGAACAAGGCTACTTGAATACGGGCTTGCAAATCGGGGAGTTCATTGATCACGAAAATGCAGCGATTGGCCCGAGGGATCATTCCGAAGTGGATTACTCGGTCGTCTGCATAGGTAAGCTTTAAATTCGCCGCTTTGATGGGATCCACATCACCAATCAGGTCGGCCACGGTTACATCCGGTGTCGCCAGCTTTTCTGCAAATCGATCTTCTCTGTGCAACCATGCTAT